>DHJB01000069.1:0-20752 GCA_002404115.1 Microbacteriaceae bacterium UBA4731 | reverse complement strand
CGACACCGGCTGGATCACCGACGAACGTCCGCACCCGACGAAGGTTCGCCTGGCCGAGGAGGGCTTCCACGCCCCCCTCGACCTTGTCGACGGCGCGGCGCGGGTGTACGACCCGATCGTGCGCGGCGAGGCCGGCGAAGACCTCTGTGGTGTCTTCCTCAAGGACTACAAGCCCGCCTCTTGGTAGCCTCGCTCCAGAGAGTTGAGTAACGGAAAAAACACCTTCGTCGCGCGCGCGAAGGTGTGTGCGCGAAGGTGATCTGTCCGCAACTCAAACCGCGACAGCGCGCGATCACTGAGGGCCGCGGAGTAGCATTGGTTTTTCCAGAACGAGTCGCCGGAGGAGGTGAGTCCCATTACCGCTACATCAGGTCGGGTGCTCCCTCGTCACGGCCGTACGGTTCGCCTGAGCTAGGTGCCCCGGAGAGCGCCCATCGGCGCACCGAAAGGCTCTCCCATGCCAGGTACTCCCTCAGCTCTCCCTGTATCCGTCATCATCACCAGGCTTCGAGCCGCCGGCTGTGTCTTTGCCGAGGATGAGGCAGACCTGCTCATCTCCGCGGCCCGGACGCCGGCGGAACTCGCCGCCATGGTCGACCGCCGTATCGTCGGCCTCCCCCTGGAACACATCCTCGGCTGGGCGGAGTTCTGCGGCCGACGGATCGCGGTAGACCCCGGGGTCTTCGTGCCCCGCCGCCGCACCGAGTTCCTCGTCCGCGAGGCCGTCGCGCTGTGCCGGCCGGGAGCCGTCGTCGTCGACGTGTGCTGCGGCTCCGGCGCGGTCGGCGCCGCGCTGCTCTCCGCCGCTCCCTCGGTCGAGTTGTACGCCACCGACATCGACCCCGCCGCGGTCCGGTGCGCCCGTCGCAACCTCGCCGACGGCCGGGGTGAGGTGTTCGAAGGCGACCTCGTCGAGCCGCTCCCCGCCGCGCTGCGAGGCCGCGTCGACATCCTCGTCGCCAACGCTCCCTACGTGCCCACCGAGGCAATCGAGCGGATGCCCCCGGAGGCCCGCATCCACGAGGCCAGGGTGGCGCTCGACGGCGGTGGGGACGGGCTCGACGTGCAGCGGCGGGTAGCCGCCGCCGCGCCATTCTGGCTGGCGCCCGGCGGATACCTGCTGGTCGAGACGAGTAAGCGCCAGGCGCCGCACACGGCCGACATCTTCGCCGGCATCGGGCTGACCCCACGGGTGGAACATTCCGACGAGCTGGACGCCACCGTCGTCATTGGAACAGCCAACGGTTGACAGCCTTTCGGCCCCGGACGACGCTGGGCGTGAACGCAGCCACCCGGGCTGCCACTCACCACGAGAGGCCGACGATGAAGCTCACAGTCAACACCTCCCTCACCCTGGACGGGGTCATGCAGGGCCCCGGCGGCAGGGAAGAGGACACGTCCGGCGGCTTCGAGCGCGGCTGCTGGCTCGTCCCGCTCGCCGATGAGGGCATGGGCCGGATCGTCTCCGGCTGGTTCGCCGAAGCCGACGCCTTCCTACTCGGACGGACCACCTTCCAGCTGTTTCAGCCGTACTGGGAACAGATCACCGACCCGGAGAACGACGTGGCCCAGGCCCTCAACAACCTTCCGAAGTACGTCGCCTCCACCACACTCGTGAATCCGACGTGGACCAAGTCAACCGTGCTGTCGACCGACGTGCTGGACGCTGTGGCGAAGTTGAAGGCCCAACCGGGACGCGAGCTGCAGGTGCACGGCAGCTGCAAACTGGCGCACGCGCTGCACGACGCGGGCCTGGTGGACGAATACCGGCTGTTCTATTTCCCCGTGGTGGTCGGCCAGGGCAGGCGGCTCTTCGAGGCCGACACGGCTCCGTCGGGCTTCACGCTGGTCGGCTGCGAGCAGACCGGTGCCGGGGCGGTCTGCCTGACACTGCGCCCGAAGGCGTTTAGCACGGGTGACTTCGAGGTGCAGGACGGCATGGAGGCGGTGCGGGAACAGCCCTAGATGTTGGCGTGATTGCGGTCGTGGGTCATCCGCCCATGCCACCACCCTCGGGCATCGGCACTGTTGCATCAGCCTGGAACAGTCCGATCAGGTTGCCCTCTGAGTCGCGGAAATGAGCTGACCACCCCATTGTCGGGATGGGCATCTTCTCGGTCAGCAGCGTTCCACCGGCCGCTGTGACTCTCGCCAAGGCGTCATCGATGTTGTCGACGCCAACGTAGACGACAACACCCTCGGGCGAGTCGGTTCTGGGGGTGAGAGCGCCCTCCGGCTCCGGGCCCCCGGCTCCGCACCGGTGGTCATCGTCCAGTAATCAACTGGACCCCACTTCGTGACGTCCCAGCCGAAAACGCTGCGATAGAACGCGCCGGCTCGCTCGGAATCATCAATGGGGATCTCAAAATGCACCACTCGACTCGTCATGATGTGGAGCGTAGACGCGGTGCGGCCATCCCGTAAGGCGTGGCGTCCCTCGCCAACGGTAGGCCGGCGCTGTGAAGGACGGCGAGCCGATGGCTAGAGCCAGTGCAGGGCCCGGCCGTGCGGCTGGGTGAATGCGATGGGCTCGCCGTCGAGGGCGAGAACGAAGTCGGTGGGATCGGTGGGGGCCACCCGCATCCTCTCCGCCACGGCCGGCACAACATTTCGGCCCTCGTTCGAGAGCCAGCGCACGGGAAGCCGCGCCATCGTCGCAGTGAACCGACGCGTGGCCTCCTCTTCCAGGTAGGCGAGCACGGCCGTGTGGAAGACGACGACGGTCGCCCCGGCCGGCGCGCGCGCGACCAGCGCCTCGATCTGCTCGTTGAGGTCACCGGGCATGACCTCGACCGGCTCGGTCCTCGCGACCTCGACCGCCGCGCGGAGCCTGGCCCGCCGATCGGCGTGCTCGGGCCAGATCAAGGCGTCGAGCCAGGCCACGTCGGCCTCGTCGTGCACGTCGAGCGGATTGAGGTCGATGCCGGCCCGCCAGACCACCCCGGGCAGCGAGTCGGGCAGGGGCACCGGCCCGGTGATTGCGCAGTCCAGAACGACCGGGCTCGGCCCGTCCGCCGGGTGCAGCATCCGCACGGCGCCGTCGGCGGAGGTGTACCGGTAGCTGTACCGGTAGCTGTACCGGTCGGGGTGCAGGCAGAGGCCGGCGGATGCCCCCACCTCGATCAAAGCGAGCGGTCCGGGGATCCCGGCGAGCGCCGGGAGCAGCGTCGCGCAGCGGCCGGGCTCGTTGGTCTGGGTGGCGTGGCTCAGGCAGGTGGCCTCGACCTCGGCCCAGTGGCCGCGGAGCCAGGTGGCGAAGGAGGCGTAGTCGGAGACCGGGGCGCCGAGGAAGCGCGAGGAGCTGAACACGAGGTTCGGCTGCCGTTTCGGCGCGGGCAGCCGGTCGATCAGGGCCACCGTCGCCGGGTCATCCGCCACCCCGTGCGCCCACTCCTCGTAGCAGGCGCTCATGCCGCGCGCCTCGACCTCGGCGAACTCGCGGTAGCGATCGGCGGTCGCGGCGCTCGGGTCGGTGCTTGCTCTCATGCAGTCACCCTAGTGAGGGCGCGCCTCATGTGGGCACCCCAATCATGGCTAGGCTGGGGAATCGTGCAATGGCGCCACGAGCGCCCGCGCGTATTTTCGAACACCGCGAAACCCAGATGGAGAAACCGTTGCCTGGAGAAAACCTCACCCGCCTCGAAGCCCAGGAGCGTGCAGCGCTCGTCACCGTGCAGAGCTACGACGTCACCCTTGACGTCACGACGGGACCGGAGACCTTCGCGAGCACGACGACGGTGAAGTTCGCGGCCGCGGCCGGCGCATCCACCTTCATCGACGCGATCACCCACGCGGTGCACTCCATCACCCTCAACGGCGCCCCGCTCGACCCGGCAGTCGTGAGCGACGGCGTGCGCATCCAGCTCGACAATCTCGAAGACGAGAACGAGCTGACCGTCGTCGCCGACGCGCGCTACACGAACACCGGCGAGGGCCTGCACCGCTTCGTCGACCCGGTCGACAACGAGGTCTACCTGTACAGCCAGTTCGAGGTGCCCGACTCGCGCCGCGTGTTCGCGGTGTTCGAGCAGCCCGACCTCAAGGCCACGTTCACGTTCACGATCACCGCGCCCGGCGCCTGGGAGGTTGTCTCTAACTCCCCCACGCCCGTGCCGACCGACGCCGGCAACGGCTCGAAGACGTGGGCGTTCGAGCCCACGCTGACCATGTCGAGCTACATCACCGCCCTCGTGGCCGGGCCGTACGCCGTGGTGCGTGGCGAGCTCACCTCGAGCGACGGCCAAACCATCCCGCTCGGCGTGTTCAGCCGCAAGAGCCTCTCCCAGTACCTCGACGCGGACTACATCCTGGAGAAGACCCGCCAGGGCTTCGCTTACTTCGAGGAGAAGTTCGACTACCCTTACCCGTTCCCCAAGTACGACCAGCTGTTCGTGCCTGAGTTTAACGCGGGCGCGATGGAGAACGCCGGCATCGTCACGTTCACCGAGACGTACATCTTCCGCTCGAAGGTGACCGACGCCATCAAGGAGCGTCGCGTCGTCACGATCCTGCACGAGCTTGCGCACATGTGGTTCGGCGACCTCGTCACCATGAAGTGGTGGAACGACCTGTGGCTCAACGAGTCGTTCGCCGAGTGGGCGTCGACGATCGCGACCGCGGAGGCCACCGAGTGGACCGAAGCGTGGACGACCTTCGCCGCAATGGAGAAGAGCTGGGCCTACAAGCAGGACCAGCTCCCGTCGACGCACCCCGTCGTCGCCACGATCAACGACCTCGAAGACGTGCAGGTCAACTTTGACGGCATCACGTACGCCAAGGGCGGCTCGGTGCTCAAGCAGCTCGTCGCCTGGGTCGGCATCGACGCGTTCTTCGCCGGCGTCTCCTCGTACTTTAAGAAGCACGAGTGGGGCAACACCGAGCTTGGCGACCTGCTCGTCGAGCTCGAGGCATCCAGCGGCCGTGACCTCTCCGAATGGGCCAAGCTCTGGCTGGAGACCGCGGGCGTGAACACGCTCCGCCCCGAGATCACGGTCGACGACGCCGGCGCGATCACCGGCTTCGCGGTGCTGCAGTCGGCCGTCGCCGACTACCCCACGATCCGCCCGCACCGCCTCGCGATCGGCTTCTATAACCTGGCGGACGGCGCGCTCGTTCGCTCACACCGGGTCGAGCTGGACGTGGACGGCGCGCGAACGGATGTCGCCGAGCTCGTCGGTCTCACCCGCCCCGACCTCATCCTGCTCAACGACGACGACCTCGCCTACGCCAAGGTCCGTCTCGATGACGCATCGCAGGCCGTGGCGCTCAAGCAGCTCGCCGCGATCGAGAGCCCGCTCGCGCGCTCGCTCGTCTGGGGCTCGGTGTGGGACGCCACTCGCGACGCGGAGACCTCCGCGCGTGACTTCGCCGGGCTCGTGCTGAACAACATCGCCAGCGAGACCGAGTCGACGACGCTGCGCACGGTGCTCGGCCAGCTCGTGCTCACGGCGACGTACTACGTCGACCCGGCACACCGCGACGCCACCGTGACCGAGGTCGGAGACGCGCTGTGGGCGCTCGCGCAAAACGCCGAGGCGGGCAGCGACGCGCAGTTCCAGTTCGTGAAGTTTTTCGCATCCGTCGCCAAGACCGACAGGCAGCTCGCGGCGATTGCCGCGCTGCGTGACGGAACAGCGCCGCTGCCCGGACTCGAGGTCGACACCGACCTCGCCTGGGAGCTGCTCACGGCCCTCGTCGCGGGCGGGACGGCCGGCACCGCTGAGATTGACGCGGCACTGGCGAAGGACAACACGGCGACCGGCGCGCAGTCGGCCGCGCAGGCCAGGGCTGCCATTCCGACTCCGGAGGGAAAGCAGACGGCCTGGTCGTCGCTCATCGACGTCGACACCGCACCGAACACCATCGTGCGGGTGACCGCGGCCGGTCTGCTGCGCGCGATTGACACCACGCTGCTCGAGCCGTTCGTCGCGAAGTACTTCGGCATGCTGCAGGACATCTGGACGTCACGCAGCTACGCGATCGCCGAGAAGCTCGTGGTCGGCCTGTACCCGGCACCGCTGGCCAATCAGGGCCTCGCCGACGCGACGCACGCGTGGCTCGACGCCAACGCCGAGCCGCCGGCGCTGCGCCGCCTGGTCGTCGAGAACCTGGCAGGCGTGGAGCGCGCGCTTGCCGTGCAGGCTCGCGACGCCGACTAAAAACGCCCTCAACGAATTCGACGGAGATTTTGTCCAACACGCCGCGGATCGGCACGGCAACGTGGTGGATAACCACAAATCTCCGTCGAATTCGTTGGTTCGGCGCGGGAGGAGCCCCGGGGCTTGGTCGGGAATGCCCTCGGTAGACTGGGGTGGTTATGAACTGGGACTCATTCTGGAAATCGTTCGGTAATTTTTTCGAGACCGATGCGTGGTGGAACCTCGTGGCGATCGTGTCGATCATTGTGGTCGCTTTCGTGCTCCGCTTCGTTCTGCACATTGTCATCGAACGGGTCGTTCAACAGATCGTGTCCGGGGTCAAGAAGACCCAGAAGGTCGAAGACACGCAGGCCCTGTTCGCGTCGCCGCTGGCCGCTGTGCGAGTGGTGCAGCGCACGCGCACGCTCGGGTCGGTGCTCACGAACATCGTCAACGTCATCATCTTCGTCGTGGCGGTCCTGCTCATCATCGACCGGCTGAGCCCGACCGTGCTCAGCTCGTTCGCATTGCTCACCGCCGCCATCGGCGCGGGCCTCGGCTTCGGCGCGCAGAACATCGTCAAGGATGCCCTCAACGGCCTGTTCATGGTCATGGAAGACCAGCTGGGCGTCGGCGACATCGTCGACCTGGGTCCCGCGACGGGCGTCGTCGAGGGCGTCGGCGTGCGCATCACCCAGGTGCGCGACGTGAACGGCACGCTCTGGTTCGTGCGCAACGGCGAGATCCTGCGGGTCGGCAACATGTCCCACGGCTGGGCCCGCGTCATCATCGACCTCGCCATCCCCTACGACGCGGATGTCGACGCCGTGCAGGCAGAGATGCTCCGTGTCGCCATCGACCTGGCATCCAGCAGCAAGTGGCGCTCGCGCGTGCTCGAGAAACCGGAGATCTGGGGCCTCGAGTCGATCTCGGCCGAGGCGCTCGTCATCCGCCTCGTCGTTAAGACTCGCACCTCGGCGAAGGACGACGTCGCCCGCGAACTCCGCATGCGGCTGAAGAAGGCCGTCGACGACATGGGGATCACACTCCCGTCGCTCAACAGCATCGTGCTCACCGGTTTCGACGGGGCAGCCAGCGTGCAGGGCGCCCGCCCGCCGCGCACGGCGCCGGTTGGGGTCGTCGAAGCCCCGGCAAAGGCCCCCCGCAAGGTCCGGAACCTGGCTCCGCGCATCCGTAAACCGAAGAACGCCGCGGCGCCGGCCCCGGCGCCGAAGGTTGCCGAACCCAGGAGCACCGAACCCAAGAGCACCGGGCCGAAGAGCACCGCGCCGAAAACCCCGGCGCCCCCAAAGGACAGCGGCGAGAAGAGCGCCGCAACGAAGGACGCCGAAATGCTCGAGGCCGAAGCACAGGTCACAGAAAAGGACGCCAGCTATGTCAAGTGAGGCAGAACCAACCGAGAAGACCGGCGTGCACCTGCGCGACGGCGAAAACGGCGCCGCCATCGGCCCCTCGTTCTACGAGCAGATCGGTGGCCGACCGTTCTTCGAGAAGCTCGTCACCGAGTTCTACCGCGGGGTTGCCGGCGATCCGGTGCTCAAGCCCATGTACCCGGAGGAAGACCTCGGCGGCGCGATCGAACGACTGACCATGTTCCTCGAGCAGTACTGGGGCGGACCGGGAACGTACAGCGAGCAGCGTGGGCACCCGCGCCTGCGCCAGCGGCACCAGCCGTTCAAAGTGAACCCGGATGCCCGCGACCGCTGGCTCCTGCACATGCGTGAAGCCGTCGACTCCGCCGGCCTGCCGCCGCTGCAGCGGGAAACGCTGTGGGACTATTTGGATCGTGCCGCGCACGCCATGGTCAACACCTTCGAGGACTAACGCCTTCGGTCGCGCCACCAGTTCCTGTCCGCTGACATTGGAGTCTCGATGAGCTCACCCTCGACCGAAGCCGATGTCATCGTCGTGGGGGCCGGCCTCGCCGGGCTCGTCGCAACGGCCGAGCTCGTCGACGCGGGCAAACGAGTGCTCCTCGTCGAGCAGGAACCCGCCGCCGCCCTTGGCGGGCAGGCCTGGTGGTCGTTCGGCGGGTTGTTCCTCGTCGACTCGCCTGAGCAGCGTCGCCTGGGCGTGCACGACTCCCTTGATTTGGCCCGGCAGGACTGGTTCGCCAGCGCCGGGTTCGACCGCGAGGAAGACTACTGGCCGAGGCGTTGGGCCGAGGCCTACCTCTCCTTCGCCGCCGGAGAGAAGCGGTCCTGGCTGCGGGAGAAGGGCCTCCGGTTCTTCCCGGTGGTCGGCTGGGCCGAACGCGGCGGTTACACCGCGCTCGAACACGGCAACTCCGTGCCCCGGTTCCACATCACCTGGGGCACCGGCCCCGGCATCCTCGAGCCGTTCATCGAAACCGTGCGCGCCGGCGTGCAGGCAGGGCTCGTGTCGGCGCTGCACCGTCACCGCGTCGACTCCCTCATCGTGGAGGGCGGCTCCGTCGTCGGTGTGCGCGGCGCCCGGCTGGCTGCGAGCTCCGCGGCGCGCGGGGCGGCCAGCTCCCGCGACGTTGTCGGCGACTTCGAGCTGCGTGCCTCGGCCGTGATCGTGACGAGCGGCGGGATCGGCGGCAACCACGACCTCGTGCGCGCGCAGTGGCCCGTGAGGATGGGCACACCTCCGGAGAAGCTGTTGTCTGGGGTGCCGGCCCACGTGGACGGACGGATGCTCGGCATCACCGAGCGCGCCGGCGCCCGCCTCATCAACGGCGACCGCATGTGGCACTACGTGGNNCGAGCTGCTCCTCTACTCGGCGGAGGCGCTGGCCCGTGTCGGTGACGGCGCCGAGGCTCGGCGTGCCCCCCCCCCTTGGGGGTGCCCGCCCCCCCCGGGGGGGCGGCCCCCCGCCTCATCAACGGCGACCGGATGTGGCACTACACCGAAGGCATCACCAACTGGGATCCGGTGTGGGCCCGGCACGGCATCCGCATTCTCCCCGGGCCGTCGTCGCTCTGGCTCGACGCGACAGGCAAACGACTGCCGGCGCCGCTGTTCCCCGGTTTTGACACGCTCGGCACCCTCGAGCACATCCTGAAGACCGGGTACGAGCACAGCTGGTTCGTGCTCACCCAGAAGATCATCGAGAAGGAGTTCGCGCTCTCGGGCAGCGAGCAGAACCCCGACCTGACCGGGAAGGACCTCAGGCTCCTCGCGAAGCGGGTCGCCCCCGGGGCGCCAGGGCCGGTCGAGGCATTCAAGGAGAAGGGCGTCGACTTCGTGGTCGCCGACACGCTCCACGAGCTCATGGCCGGCATGCAGAAACTCTCCCCCGAGGTGCTGCTCGACTTCGCGCGGATCGAAGAGGAGATCGTCGCCCGCGACCGTGAACTCGACAACGACTTCTCGAAGGATGCCCAGATCACGGCGATCCGGCAGGCCCGCCACTACCGCGGCGACCGGCTCATCCGCGTGGCAACCCCGCACAAACTGCTCGACGCCGACAACGGCCCGCTCATCGCCGTGAAGCTGCACATCCTCACCCGGAAGAGCCTCGGCGGAATCGAGACCGACCTCTCCGCGCGGGCGCTCGGCTGGGACGGGCGCCCGGTACCCGGCCTGTACGCGGCCGGCGAGGCCAGCGGCTTCGGCGGCGGTGGGATGCACGGCTACCGCTCGCTCGAGGGCACGTTCCTGGGCGGCTGCCTGTTCTCCGGACGCACCGCCGGCCGGGCGGTCGCCGCCGCCCTCTGACCCCGCACGCCCTCGAGTGAGGGGTCGCATATCGACCTTGAACCGACCAACGAAGGTCGATATGCGACCCCTCACACCGCGCAGCGCGTGCCCCGCGGATGCCGCCGGTCAGGAGACCGGGATGAGGGTGTACTTGGTGGACAGGTACTCGTGGATGCCCTCGAGGCCACCCTCGCGGCCGAGGCCGGACTGCTTGACCCCGCCGAAGGGCGCAGCCGCGTTCGAGACCAGGCCCGTGTTCAGGCCCATCATTCCCGTCTCCAGGCGGTCGATCATCCGGTGGCCGCGGGCGAGGTCCTGGGTGAAGACGTAGCCGATCAGGCCGTACTCGGTGGCGTTGGCCAGGCGAACGGCCTCGTCTTCGTCACCGAACGTGATGATGCCGACGACCGGGCCGAAGATCTCCTCGCTCAGCAGGGCGCTGTCCGGCGCCAGGCCGGTGAGCACGGTCGGCTCGTAGAACGAGCCGGGGCCTGCCGGGCGGACACCGCCGGTGACCAGCGTCGCGCCGCGCCCGAGCGCATCCTGCACGAGGGCATCCGTGCTTTCGACGGCCGCCTCGTTGACGAGCGGGCCGATCGTCACGCCGTCTTCGGTACCGCGGCCGATGCGCAGTCGGCCGACTCGCTCAGCGATGCGCCGGGCGAACTCGTCGGCGACCGACTCGTGCACGATGAACCGGTTCGCGGCCGTGCAGGCCTGGCCGATGTTGCGGAACTTGGCCAGCATGGCGCCGTCGACGGCCTTGTCGAGGTCGGCGTCCTCGAAGACGACGAACGGGGCGTTGCCGCCGAGCTCCATCGAAGTGCGCAGCACGCCCTGTGCCGACTGCTGGATGAGCTTCCGGCCGACGGCCGTGGAGCCGGTGAAGCTGAGCTTGCGCAGGCGCGGGTCCGCGATGATCGGACCGGCCACCGCGGACGAGGCCGAGGTGGTGATCACGTTGACGACGCCGGCCGGGACCCCGGCGTCTTCGAGCAGCCGCGCGAAGAGGAGGGTGGTCAGCGGGGTCAGTTCGGCGGGCTTGATCACGACCGTGCAGCCGGCGGCGAGCGCCGGGGCGATCTTGCGGGTCGCCATTGCGAGCGGGAAGTTCCACGGGGTGATCAGGAAGCACGGACCGACCGGGCGCTGGGACACAATCATGTGCCCGTTGCCCTCCGGGGTGAGCCCGTACCGGCCGCTGATGCGCACGGCCTCCTCACCGAACCAGCGCAGGAACTCACCGCCGTAGGTGACCTCGCCGTTCGCCTCGGCGAGCGGCTTACCCATCTCCATCGTCATCAGCAGCGCGAAGTCCTCGCGGCGCTCCTGCAGCAGGTCGAAGGCACGGCGCAGGATCTCTCCCCGCACGCGAGGCGCCGTGGCGGCCCAGGCTTCAGCGGCGTCAACCGCCGCATCGAGCGCGCGCAGGCCGTCGGCGGCATCCGCGTTCGCAATCCGCTTGAGCGGCAGGCCGGTCGCCGGGTCGGCGACCGTGATCGGCTCGCCGCCGCCCTGCTCCCAGACGCCATTGATGTACAGGCCGGATGGCACCCGCGCGAGCAACTCGGTTTCACGTTCGGATGCGGCCGGCAGCGCCGCCGAGGCGACCAGCGACCCGCTCATGCTGCGGCCAGTGTGTCGGCGACGACCTGCAGGCCCTCGACGAGCAGGTGGTCCGGCATGCTCAGCGGCGGCAGGAAGCGGATGACGTTGCCATAGGTCCCGCAGGTGAGCAGGATGACGCCGGCGGCGTGTGCCGCAGCGGCGACGCGGCTCGTGAGCGCGGCATCCGGCTCCCCCGTCGCCGGGTCGACCAGCTCGATGGCCATCATCGCCCCACGTCCGCGCACGTCTCCGACGCGGCCGTCCGCGGCCTGGAGCGCGCTGAGCCGCTCGGTCAGGATGGCGCCGATCTCGCGGGCGCGCTCGACCAGGTTGTCGGTCTCGTAACTGTCGATGGTGGCGAGTGCCGCCGCGCAGGCGAGCGGGTTGCCGCCGTAGGTGCCGCCGATACCGCCGACCTGCGGCGAATCCATGATCTCGGCGCGGCCGGTCACCGCGGAGAGCGGAAGACCGCCGGCGATGCCTTTTGCCATCACCATCAGGTCGGGCACGATGCCCTCGTGCTCGCTCGCGAACATGGCGCCGGTGCGGGCGAAACCGGTCTGCACCTCGTCGGCGATGAAGACGATGCCGTTGGCGCGGCACCAGTCGAGGAGGGTCGGCAGGAACCCGGCGGCGGGGACGATGAAGCCCCCCTCACCCTGGATGGGCTCGATGATCATCGCGGCGAGGTTGTTCGCGCCGATCTGCTTCTCGACCTGGCTGATGACACGCCTCGCGGCCTCGACGCCGTCGAGGCCGCCGTCCCGGAAGGGGTAGGAGAGCGGGGCGCGGTAGATCTCCGCGGCGAACGGACCGAAGCCGTTCTTGTACGGCAGGTTCTTGGCGGTGAGGCCCATGGTCAGGGTGGTGCGGCCATGGTAGGCGTGGTCGAAGGCGAGCACGGCCTGCCGACCGGTGTAATGGCGGGCGATCTTGACCGCGTTCTCCACGGCTTCGGCGCCGGAGTTGAACAGGGCGCTGCGTTTGGCGTGGTCGCCGGGCGTGAGCCGGTTGAGCGCCTCCGCGACCTCGATGTAGCCGTCGTAGGGGGCGACGCTGAAGCAGGTGTGGGTGAACTGCGCCAGCTGGGCGGCGACGGCGACGACGACGCGTGGGGCGCTGTTGCCCACGCCGGTCACTGCGATGCCGGACCCCAGGTCGATCAGCGAGTTGCCGTCCACGTCCACGAGCACGCCGCCGCCGGCAGCCACGGTGTACACGGGGATGGTGGTGCCGACGCCCGCGGAGATCGCCTGTTCCTTGCGGCGGGTCAGCTCGAGCGACTTCGGGCCGGGGATGGCCGTCACCAGGCGGCGCTCCTGCGGAAGCGATGGTCCTCCAACGGGCACGACCGTGCGGGGGGATTCGACGTGTGTCATGACTGCTCCAGTTCTCGGACCGACCTGCATCGTCGCAACAGTAGACGATGCCAACTCGGCAATGCTAAGCAGCACAGGCATCCCGCCAGCCTGCCACCGCGTATAGTGTGATGACTTCCATTCGCCACGCTGTACAAGCGTCAGTCACCCCGAACCGGTTCCCTCGTGACTCCCACCCTGCGCCGCCTGCTCGCCAGGCCCGAGCTGTCACTGCGGTTGCTCACGCCGGAGAGCGACCTGCCGCCCGGCACCCTCGACCAGGGCGTCGAATGGGTGCACAGCTCCGACCTGGGCGACCCGACGCCCTTCCTCTCCCCCGGCCAGGTCCTGCTCACCACGGGAACCCAGTTCACGCCGGATGCGCCGGGCGACGCTTTCTACCGCGACTATGTCGCGCGGCTCCGCGAACGCGGCGTCGCCGGCCTCGGCTTCGGCACGGAGGTCGTGCGCGAGGGGACTCCGGAGGCGCTGGTCGCGGCCTGCCTCGCTCACGGCCTGCCTCTCTTCGAGGTGCCGTACCGGACGCCCTTCATCGCGGTGGCCCGCACCGCAGGCGACCTGGTGGCGGAGGAACGCTTCGCCCGCCACACCTGGACGCTCAGCGCGCAGCGCGCCATTGCGTTGGCCGCGCTCCGCCCCGACGGGCTGAGCGCCACCCTGAGCGAGCTGTCCCGCCAGCTCACACACTGGGTCGCGTTGTTCGACGCGACCGGCGGGCTCGACCGGGTCTTTCCCCGGGACGCGTTCGCCCGGGCATCCGCTGCCGGCCGACCGTCCGACGCGGTGCAGCGCGAAGCGGCCCTCCTGCTCCGGCGGGGGCAGCGCGCGAGCACCACGATCGTCGATGCTGGCGAAACCGTGACCCTGCAGACGCTCGGCCGGCGCGGCCGGCTGCGCGGCATCCTGGCCCTCGGCGGCACCACAGAACTCGACCAGGCCAGCCAGGAGGTGGTGACGAGCGTCGTCGCGCTCGCCGGACTCTCCCTCGAACAGAACAGCGCGCTCGGCCGGGCACGCGGGCAGCTGCGCTCCGGGCTGCTTCGCGCGCTGCTGGGCGGAAACATCGACCTCGTTCAGGGCGTCTCGGGCGAGCTGTGGGGGCCGCTCCCAGCCGCCCCCGTACGGATAGCCGCCGTCGACTCACGCCGGGACGGGCTCCTGGACCTCACCGAGCTCCTCGAACTGCGCGTCGAGGCGCAGCCTGGGCAGCTCTTCTTCGCCCGGCACGGGGACGTGGTCGTTCTCTGCGTCGACAAGACGGCCGGGTCCCTGCTCACCGAGCTCAGCGCCGCCTTCGACCTGCACATCGGGGTGTCGGACCCGAGCGAGTACAGCGCTTTGCCGCACGCGCTCGCCCAGGCCGAGCAGGCGCTTGAGAGGTCGCGCGAGGGCAGGGCGGGCGTGGTGGAATTCGAGGTCATCTCCCGGCCGGGCGTGCTCGCCTTCCTGGCCAGGACGGATGCCCGCGAGGTGGGCCGCGCCGCGCTCGAGCCGCTCGTGCGCCACGACACGGAGAGAGGCACCGAGCTGCTTGCCAGCGTGCGGGCCTGGCTCGAACACAGCGGGCAGTTCGGGCCGGCGGCGGAGGTGCTCGGAGTGCACCGGCACACCCTCCGGGCCCGCATCACGCAGGCGGAGCAGGTGCTCGGGCGCGACCTGGCCACCTTCCCGGCGCGCGCGGACATCTGGGCGGCGCTGCTGGCGGCCGGGTAGCCGCCCGAAACTCAGGGCTTGAGGGTCCAGGGCTTGCGTCGCACGAGCACATGGCCGCGGCTCGTGCTCAGGCGCGTCCACGGTCCCGTTTCGAACAGCCGCACGGGTTCGTCGGCAGACAGGAAACCGAGGCTGACGGCAGCGAAGCCGGCTCCGGCCGGCACGTACTCGAGACCGTCGATCGGGCGGCCCCACACTTCGGAGCGCACGCGCTGCACGAGCTGCTCGCCGGTTCCGCTCGGGATGCTTGCGGCGACCTCGTCGATACCGGCGCGGGCGGCGGCCTCCAGCGGCGTGGCATCCGTTTCACCGTGCGGCTGCCAGCCTCCCCTGGGCGGGGAGATGCCGGCCCAGGTGACGGTGCTCACCTGCAGCGGAACGGTCACCGAGACGGGGGCGCCTGGGTCGACGACGGCGGCCTGCAGGCGTGCCACCCGGTCGAGGAGCGACCGCACCGGCACCACAACGTCGAGATCCACCTGCTCGGTGAGCGCGAACGTGCGCAGCCCGAGTACGGTGGGGCTCGAATCGAGCAGGCCGCGCGGGTACAGGATCGCCGTGTACACGGCGAGCACTCCGGCGGCCGAAATCAGGCGGACTGATCCGTCTTCCACGCGGCCGGCGCGCGAGAGGTAGACCTGGAGGTCGCCGAGGGACCGGGAATCTGTGAGGGAAAATGACTGGCTCATCTGCTCCTAAACTACCAAGATACGCCGGGGCTCATGCCGGGTTCCGGCGCAGCACCGAGGAGAGCCCATGAACACGCCGATGGAAGGTCTCCTGGCCGTCCTCGATCTCACCGACACGGGTGCGCGCACCGACGAAGACATTTTCACCGGCCCCTCCCAGTGGATGCCGCTGCGGCGCGTTTTCGGCGGGCAGGTGCTCGCCCAGTCCCTCGTGGCGGCCATGCGCACGGTGCCCGACGACCGGCACGTGCATTCGATGCACGGCTACTTCCTGCGCCCCGGCGATGTGGAGCAGCCGATCACGTTCTCGGTGGAGCGGATCCACGACGGCCGCTCCTTTTCGACCCGGCGCACGCAGTGCTACCAGAACGGGTTGCCGATCCTGTCGATGATCGCCTCGTTCCAGGACGAGGACGAGGGCCTCGAGCACCACATCGAAATACCCACGGACATCCCGGACCCCGAGTCGCTGCCGACCGCAGCGGATGCCCTGGGCCACATCGACCACTCCGTCGCCAAGTACTGGGCGAATGAGCGCCCGTTCGACATGCGCCACCTGCCGTCACCGATCTACCTCAAGGTGAACGGCGAGCACACCGCCCGCCAGGCCGTGTGGATGAAGACGCTCGGCCCCCTGCCTGACGACCCTGACCTGCACCGGGCTGCCCTCGCCTACGCGAGCGACTATTCGATCATGGAGCCTGTCCTGCGACGCCACGGCCTCGCCTGGGCAACGCCCGGGCTCAAGGTGGCGAGCCTGGACCACGCCATGTGGTGGCACCGGTTCGGCCGGGTCGACGAATGGCTGCTCTACGTGCAGGATTCCCCATCGGCGCAGGGCGGCCGGGGCCTGTCAACGGGCAGCATCTTCAATCGGGAAGGCCTGCTCCTGGCGACCGTCGCCCAAGAGGGCATGGTCCGCGTCCCGAAGAAGCTCGACTAGCCCGCCGATGGCGCCGGCGTCGGTCCGGACTCCAGCAGCACCTGTCCCGTCGCCACCGAACGGATGTCGACCGTCGCGATGTCGGCCAGCGGCACACTGGTCGTGCCCACCGGCTCAACCGTCGTGCCCGGTCCGGCCAGCCAGGTTGCGACGAGGTTCGCGGTGCCCTTCCGGTCGGTGACGTACATGGCGTAGGCCTGCGCATCCGCACCGTACCGGGTCTTTGCGTACCGGCAGCTCGACTCGATGCGCGTTCCCCACGACTCCCCCGCGAGCCGAATGTCGGCGGTCAGCGCGCTGGGTACCACCTGCTGCATCGCGATCGACGTTGCCTGTGGCTCCACCGCGGGTGACCCCACCCAGCCGGGCAGCAGCAGCGCGAGCGTTGCGGCCGCCGCAGCGACGGCCACGACGACCCCTGCCATCAAGGCGCGGGCGCGCTTCCTCTCCCGGCGCGCGGTCTTCAGCAGGCGCCGCAGGCCGGCATCCGCCAGCCCGGGCACGTCCGGTCCGCCCGGCAGGTCTCCCCCGGTGGCCACCGCGGATTCAACGTCTGCCTCGCCGAGCAGCAGGGCCTGCCCGGCCGGAACGGCCGCCAGCAGCCCCGGCAGGCCGGCCAGTTCGGCGACCGAGCGGGAACACGATGCGCAGGCAGCCAGGTGCTGCTCGAACTCCCGGCGATCCTCCGGCGAGAGGGCGCCGACGACGTAGGCGGCATCCCAGTGGCTGTAGGCATCCCGTGCAGCGCTCATCGCTCGGTCACCCCCCTCTCCTGAAGGGCGAGGCGCAGGGCACGCAGCGCGTAGTGCAGGCGCGACTTCACCGTCCCCGGCGGAATGTCGAGGGTGCGCGCGGTCTCCGCGACCGACTGGCCGCGGTAGTAGGCGCAGACGACGACCGCGCGGTGCTCGGCCGACAGGGCGGACAGCGCGTCGGCGATCAGCCAGGAGTCGAGCAGGGCATCCGTCTGGTCGGCCGTGATGCGCTCCGGCACCTCGTCGGTGCCGATCTCGTACCGGGCGCGCGCCGACCGATAGTCATCGATGACGAGGTTGCGGGCGACCGTGAAGAGCCAGGCCCTGGCGGACGACTCCGACTGGTCGAGCACGTGGGGGCGGCGCCAGGCGCGCAACAGCGTCTCCTGCACCACGTCGTCGGCGAGGGCCGCGTTGCCGGTCAGCCGGAGCACATAGCGTCGCAGCGCGGGGGCATGCTCGTCGTGCAGCGCCCGCAACAGCTCCGTGCGGTCATCCGGCATCACACACCTCCCGTGTTTAACACGACACGCCAGGGCCGACGGTTCAGTGTGGTGGCTGAACCGGACGGCGAGCCGTCTCGTGGTTGTAGTGAGCAGTGTCAATCTAATCGTGACTGATCTTCTGAAGGAGCACCATGACGCCGGGAACGGATGTCTCACGCCGTACCCTCATCCTCGTCGGAGGCTCCGGCACGGCCATCGCGCTCGCCGGCTGCGGCGCGCAGTCCGGTTCGACGGGCGGCGGCAAACCGGTCGAAGTCGCCAAGCTGGCCGACATCCCGGTGGGCGGCTCCGTCTCGGCGACCCTCGGTGGGAAGCCGATCCTGGTCAGCCAGCCGACCAAGGGCTCGGTCGTCGCCTTCCTCGCCATCTGCACGCACCAAGGCTGCGTGGTCAAGCCGGGCAAGGGTGAATTCGACTGCCCGTGCCACGGATCCCGTTACAACTCAACGACCGGCGAAGTGCTGGCCGGCCCCGCACCGCTCCCGCTGGAGAAGGTCCCGGTGAAGCTTTCCGGCGAGTCTGTGCTGGCCGGGTGACGACGGTCGCCTGCTCGCTCTACGATCCCGCGAGTGAGCAGTTTCGGCGGTTCCGGGGCTCGTTTTAGCACCAAAAGTGCTCACTCGCGGGAGGGCGAGGGGCTGAGGACGAGGATGCTTAGCGGCGAGTGAACGCTACGGGGTCGTCGAGGTAGGGCGTCCAGGCCGCGCGCTCGATGTCGTTGATCTTGCGCGGACGCTCGCTGAGGGCATCCACCAGCACGATCGTGGTGCTCGCCCGCGTGTACAGCAGCTCGGGCTCGACATCCACCGGGCTCCACACCTCGTAGCAGACCTCGAGGCTCGCCCCGCCGAGCTTGCCCAGCCAGAGCCGCACGTCCAGGGGCTTCCTCATGTACGGCACCGGCGCGAGGTACTCGATCTCCTGCCGGGCGATGAGGGTGAGCGTCGCCGCCCCCGGCTTGCCGTCGAGGACTGCGGTGCTTCCCCCGACCGCCGAGCCGCCCGTCTCCTCGGTCACCCAGAACGCCTGGATGCGCGCCTCTTCGAGCAGGCGCAGCATCTCCGCGTTGTTGACGTGGCCGTACGCGTCGAGGTCAGACCAGCGCAGCGAGATCGGAACGTGCAACTTCATGCCTGGGGCTCCTAGTCGCGGGTGAGCTTGCGGTAGGCGGAGCGGTGCGGCTTCGCGGCATCCGGGCCGAGGCGTTCGATCTTGTTCTGCTCGTACGACTCGAAGTTGCCCTCGAACCAGTACCAGTTCGCCGGGTCCTCATCCGTGCCCTCGTAGGACAGGATGTGGGTGGCGATCCGGTCGAGGAACCACCGGTCGTGGGTGATCACAACGGCGCAGCCGGGGAACTCGAGCAGCGCGTTCTCGAGCGAGCCGAGCGTTTCGACGTCCAGGTCGTTCGTGGGCTCGTCGAGCAGCAGCAGGTTTCCGCCCTGCTTGAGGGTGAGGGCCAGGTTCAGGCGGTTGCGCTCACCACCGGAGAGCACACCGGCCTTCTTCTGCTGATCGGGGCCCTTGAAACCGAACGTGGACACGTAGGCCCGCGACGGGATCTCGGTCTTTCCGACCTGGATGTAGTCCCGGCCGTCGGAGACGACCTCCCACAGCGACTTGTTCGGGTCGATCCCGGTGCGGTCCTGGTCTACGTAGGAGATATCGACAGTCTCGCCGATCTTGAGCTCGCCGTCGTCGAGCGGCTCTTTCCCGGTGATCGTCTTGAACAGGGTGGTCTTACCGACGCCGTTGGGGCCGATGATGCCGACGATGCCGTTGCGCGGCAGGGTGAAGGAGAGGTCCTCGATCAGGACGCGGTCGCCGAAGCCCTTCTTGAGCTTCTTCGCGTCGATGATCTGGGCGCCGAGGCGCGGTCCGACCGGGATCTGGATTTCCTCGAAGTCGAGCTTGCGGGTGCTCTCCGCGGCGGCGGCCATTTCCTCGTAGCGCGCCAGGCGCGCCTTCGACTTGGCCTGGCGTCCCTTGGCGTTGGAGCGCACCCAGTCGAGCTCGTCGGCGAGCCGCTTGGCCATCTTGGCGTCTTTCTTGCCGGCGATGAGCAGACGTTCCTGCTTCTTCTCGAGGTAGGTCGAGTAGTTGCCCTCGTACGGGTACAGGTGGCCGCGGTCGACCTCGGCGATCCACTCGGCGACGTGGTCGAGGAAGTACCGGTCGTGAGTGACGGCCAGGACGGCGCCCGCGTACTGGGCGAGGTGCTGCTCGAGCCAGAGCACACTCTCGGCGTCGAGGTGGTTAGTGGGCTCGTCGAGGAGCAGGAGGTCAGGCTTCTGCAGCAGAAGCTTGGTCAGCGCCACGCGGCGCTTCTCACCGCCCGAGAGGTCGGCAACGGATGAATCGCCCGGCGGCGTGCGCAGGGCGTCCATGGCCTGTTCGAGCTGGGAGTCGAGGTCCCACGCGTCCGCCGCGTCGATGGCTTCCTGGAGCGTACCCATCTCGGCGAGCAGGGTGTCGAAGTCGGCGTCGGGTTCGGCCAGCGCGAGGCTGATCTCGTTGAAGCGGTCGACCTTGGCCTTGATCGGACCGACGCCCTCCTGCACGTTCTCGAGCACGGTCTTGGTCTCGTCGAGCACGGGCTCCTGCATCAGGATGCCGACGGTGTAGCCGGGGCTGAGCTTGGCCTCGCCGTTGCTCGGGGTGTCGAGCCCGGCCATGATCTTGAGGATCGTTGACTTTCCCGCGCCGTTCGGCCCCACGATGCCGATCTTGGCACCAGGGAAGAACGACATGGTGACGTCGTCGAGAATGAGCTTGTCGCCAACCGCTTTGCGCGCTCGGACCATCGTGTAAATAAATTCGGCCATATCTACCAGTCTATTTGCCGCGTGCGCCCCACGAGACACGCCCCAGAGCCGAGGGTGTGCGCGACCATGCTGTGATAGCCGTGACTCGCCGGGCCGGTCTGCCCGATCAGGCACTCCCCATCGAACTTCACGGAGAACTCAATGGAGTCGGCGGCGAGGTCGGCGTTGGTGCGGTCGTAGGTGACTTCCATCCCGGCCTTGTCGAATCCGCCCGCGACAAGCGCGTCGATGAACGACCGCCCGCCCGCGTCGGGGTGGGCGGTGAGCACCTCCCGTGCGAGGAAATCGAAGTACCGCAGGTTCGCGGCCGCGCTCAGCTGGGGGGCCAGGGTCGGCTCCGGCACGGCCGTCGGGGTCGGGCTCGGCGTGGTTGTTGCGGCCGGTGATGCTGCGGAGGTGGGCCCCGCCGTCGGACCGGCGCAGCCGGCCAGGCTTGCGCTGAGGATCAGGACCCCGCCCGCGGCCCAGATGATACGGCCGATGCGGCCGCCGTGACCACTGTGCGTGCGA
>DHJB01000036.1:16171-16318 GCA_002404115.1 Microbacteriaceae bacterium UBA4731 | reverse complement strand
AAGTAGACCTTCTTGTACGGGCAGGCGGAGACGCACATGCGCCAGCCGCGGCATCCGTCTTCGTCGACGAGCACGATGCCGTCTTCCTCGCGCTTGTACATCGCGCCGGAGGGGCACGCGGCGACGCAGGAGGGGTTCAGGCAGTGC
>DHJB01000036.1:10669-16037 GCA_002404115.1 Microbacteriaceae bacterium UBA4731 | reverse complement strand
GGCAGGTAGAACATGAAGGTCTCTTCGAACTCCATCTTCACGTGCTCGCTCATGGTGGCGAGGATGGGGTCCTCGGCGGCCGTCTCCTGCGAGCCGCCCAGGTTGTCGTCCCAGTTGCCCGACCAGGTGATGTCCATGTTCTTGCCGGTGAGGAGCGACTTCGGCCGGGCCACCGGGGTCTGCGCGCTCTGCGGGGCCTTCGTGAGCATGTCGTAGTCGTAGGTCCACGGCTCGTAGTAGTCGTCGAGCCCCGGCAGGTCCGGGTTGTTGAAGATGTTCATCAGCTTCCTCAGCCGGCCGCCGCCGCGCAGGCTCAGCCGGCCGCGCTTATTGCGCGCCCAGCCGCCCTTCCACTTCTCCTGGTCCTCATACCGGCGCGGATAGCCAACGCCCGGCCGGGTCTCCACGTTGTTGAACCACACATACTCGACGCCGGTGCGGTTGGTCCAGACCTGCTTGCAGGTGACCGAACAGGTGTGACAGCCGATGCACTTGTCGAGATTCATGATCATCGACATCTGGGCCATGACGCGCATTAGTAGACCACTTCCTGGCTGCGTCGACGGATCACGGTGACCTCGTCGCGTTGGTTCCCCGTCGGACCGAGGTAGTTGAAGGCGAACGACAGCTGGGCGTAGCCGCCGATCAGGTGGCTGGGTTTCAGCAGGATGCGGGTGAGCGAGTTGTTCGTGCCGCCCCGCTGTCCGCTCGTTTCCGCGATCGGCGTATTGATCGTGCGGTCCTTCGCGTGGTACATGTACACCGTGCCCTCCGGCATCCGGTGCGAGACGATCGCCCGGGCCACGACGACACCGTTGCGGTTGTACGACTCGATCCACTCGTTGTCGCGCACGCCGATCTTGTCGGCGTCGAGCGGGGACATCCAGATGGTCGGCCCGCCGCGGGAGAGCGAGAGCATCATCAGGTTGTCCTGGTACTCGGAGTGGATCGACCACTTCGAGTGCGGGGTCAGGTAGCGCACCGCCACCTCCGCGCGCCCGGTCGAGCCGGTCGCCCCGGTGGGCGCCGTCGACCCGACGATGGAGTCGTTGAACAGGCGGTGCATGTCCAGCGGCGGCCGGAAGATCGGCAGCTGCTCGCCGAGCTCGATCATCCAGTCGTGGTCGAGGTAGAAGTGTTGCCGCCCGGTGAGGGTGTGCCAGGGCTTGAGATGCTCCACGTTGATCGTGAAGGCGCTGTAGCGGCGCCCGCCGTGCTCGCTGCCCGACCACTCGGGGGAGGTGAGCACCGGGACCGGCGCGCCCTGCACATCCGGGTAGGAGAAGCGCCGGCCCTCGTTGTCGCTCGCGAGGTGCGCGAGCTTCATGCCCGTCAGTTCTTCCATCTTGCGGAAACCCTGCGTGCCGAGCCGGCCGTTCGTCGTGCCGGAGAGGGCGAGCACCATCTCGCAGGCGTGGATGGCGGTCGAGAGTTTCGGGCGGCCGGCGGCCTTGCCGGATTCGACCAGGCCGTTCTTCCTGCCGAGATAGGCAACCTCGACGTCAGGGTTGAACTTCACGCCCTTGGTGACCATGCCGAGCTTCTCGGTCAGCGGCCCGAGCGCGCCGAGCATCTCGGCGAAGGCCGGGTAGTCGCGTTCGACGACGACCAGCTTGGGCATCGTCACGCCGGGCACGAGCGGCTGGTCGTGCCGCACGATACCGTGCGGGGTCGCCATCGCGTCGGGGGTGTCGTGCAGCAGCGGGGTGGCCACGAGGTCCTGGCGCACGCCGAGGTGCTCCACCGACATTTCCGAGATCTTCTTCGCGAGGATGTGGAAGATGTCGAAGTCGGTCTTCGCCTGCCAGGGCGGGGAGATCGCCGGGTTGAACGAGTGGATGAACGGATGCATGTCCGTCGTCGACAGGTCGTTCTTCTCGTACCAGGTGGCCGGGGGAAGCACCACGTCGCTGAACAGCGTGGTCGAGGTCATCCGGAAGTCGCTCGTGACCATGAGGTCGAGCTTTCCCTCCGGCGCGGACTCGTGCCATTTCATCGTGGTCGGGCGCTTCTCCGGCGGCGACTCGGCCCCGCGAACGGCGCTGGAGGTGCCGAGCAGGTGCTTGAGGAAGTACTCGTTGCCCTTGCCGGAGGAGCCGATCACGTTCGCCCGCCAGACGACGAGCACCCGCGGGAAGTTCTCCGGGGCATCCGGGTCCTCGCAGGCGTAACCGAGGCTGCCGTCGGTCAGCGAGTCGACCACGTACTGCGCCGGTTCGACGCCGGCCGCCGCGGCGTCGTCGACGATGTCGAGCGAGTTGCGGTTGAAGGTGGGGTAGCTGGGCATCCAGCCGCGCTTGGCCGAGTCGACCAGGCAGTCGGCCGTGGTGCGGCCGGCGAAGCTGCCGGTGCCGAGGGGGCTGGCGAGGGTGTCGGCGGCGAGGCCGTCGTAGCGCCACTGGTCGGTGGCCAGGTAGAAGAAGCCCGTGCCGATCATCTGCCGGGGCGGGCGCACCCAGTCCAGGCCGAACGCGTACTGGCCGTAGCCGGTCAGCGGTCGCACCTTCTCCTGGCCGACGTAATGCGCCCAGCCGCCGCCGTTGACGCCCTGGCAGCCGGTCATGGTGGTCAGCGCGAGGAAGGCGCGGTAGATGGTGTCCGAGTGGAACCAGTGGTTCGTGCCGGCGCCCATCAGGATCATCGACCGGCCGCCGGAGTCCTCGGCGTTCTGCGCGAACTCGCGCCCGATCCGCTCGGCGGCCTGCATGGGCACGGAGGTGATCTCCTCCTGCCAGGCGGGGGTGCCCGGGGAGGAGGCGTCGTCGTAGCCGGTCGGCCAGACGCCGGGGAGACCCTCGCGGCCGACGCCGTACTGGGCCAGGAGCAGGTCGAACACGGTCGTGACCAGCTGGCCGCCGACCTTCCGCACCGGCACACCGCGACGGATGATGCCCGCTCCGCCGGCGTGCTGCTCACCCTCCGTTTCCGGGGAGAGATCGAACCGGGGCAGGTCGATGGCGACGGAGGCCTGGTCGTAGTCCGGGGCATCCGCGATGGAGAGCAGCGGGTCGACGCCCTCGAGGTCGAGGTTCCACTTGCCGACGTCCGCCTCGGAGAAGCGGTGCCCGATCGACCCGTTGGGCACGACCGCGGTGCCGTCGTGGCCCAGCAGCACGGGCTTGAACGCGGCGCCGGCGAGCTGAGCTGGCGTGCCCGGCAGGGCCTCCGCGGTCAGGAACTTGCCCGGGACGTACGCGTCCCCGCGCTTGACCAGCGAGATCAGGTAGGCGGAGTCGCTGAACTTCTTCATGTAGTCGACGAAGCGGGGCGTGCGCCGGTCGACGAGGAATTCCTTGAGCACGACGTGGCCCATCGCGAGGGCGAGGGCGCCGTCGGTGCCCGGGTGCACGGCCAGCCACTCGTCGGCGAACTTGGTGTTGTCGGCGTAGTCGGGCGAGACGGCGATGACCTTCTGTCCCCGGTAACGGGCCTCGACCATGAAGTGCGCGTCTGGGGTGCGGGTGACGGGGACGTTGGAGCCCCACATGATCAGGTAGGAGGAGTTCCACCAGTCGGCGGACTCCGGCACGTCGGTCTGGTCGCCGAAGACCTGGGGCGAGGCGACGGGCAGGTCGGCGTACCAGTCGTAGAACGAGAGCATCGTGCCGCCGAGCATGGAGATGAACCGGTTGCCCACGCCCTGCGAGACGATCGACATCGCGGGGATCGGCGAGAACCCGGCGATCCGGTCCGGCCCGTATTTCCTGATCGTGTGCACGTGGGCCGCGGCGACGATCTCCGCCGCCTCGTCCCAGCTCGCGCGGACCAGGCCGCCCTTGCCGCGGGCGCTCTTGTAGGCGCGGGCGGTCTCGGGGTTGCCGGTCACCTCGGCCCAGGCGAGCACGGGGTCGCCCGTCTTCGCCTTCGCCGCGCGGTAGGCCTCGAGCAGCACGCCGCGCACGTAAGGGTACTTCACCCGGGTCGGCGAGTAGGTGTACCAGCTGAACGCGGCGCCGCGCGGGCATCCGCGTGGTTCGTATTCGGGCGAATCGGGGCCGACGCTGGGGTAGTCGGTCTGCTGGGTCTCCCAGGTGATGATGCCGTCCTTGACGTACACCTTCCAGGAGCAGGAACCGGTGCAGTTGACGCCGTGGGTGGAGCGGACTTCCTTGTCGTGTGTCCACCGGTCGCGGTAGAACGAGTCGGCGTCGCGGCCGCCCTTGTGGAAGACCGAGCGCAGGTCGCTCGAGGTCTCGCCGCGGCGGAGGAACCGACCGAGGTTCAGGATGGCGTCGGTGACGGGCCCGTCTGTGCCCGGACTCGCGACGCCCGATCCCGCGACGAAAGACCCTTTTCGCTCATTCACGGCGTACCCCTTGCGCTGATGCCATCACCGCGGTCGGCGACGACCATTAGCTTGGAGTCTCGCTTGTGGCGCTGGCTGAGACAAGGCGAAAACACCGTGAATAATCGCGACCCCTCACGGGCAGACGGTCAGCTCGCCGCGACCTCGCTGCTGTGCAGGTCGAGGGTGCAGGTGTCCGGCTGGGCGTAGGGATGCAGCTGGTCTGCGTCCAGCGGACCGCCGGCCTGGGCGAGCACACCGCGCAGGAGTCCGAAGTGAACGCTGCACACCTCCGGATGATCCTTGACGAGGTCGGAGAACGGACACGCGTGCAGGTGCACGTGCAGGCCGTCCGCGTCGAGGCGCCCGTCGAAACCGGTCTGGTCCAGGTGGTCGTCGAGCGCGTCCAGCTGGCGCCTCATCGGCACCGAGACGGTCGTGGTCGCCTGGACCGGGAGCATCCGGCGCAGCAGGTCGGCGCGGAGCAGTGCCTGGCCGACCTTCGCGGCCCTGATCGACCCGTCGCGCCCATCGGGGGCGATCGCCGCGCTGTAGAGCATGCGCGGGCGCCCCTTGCTGTCACGGTGCTCGGCCGCGCAGCTCACGAAACCGTCGCTGATCAGTCGGTGCAGGTGTTCCCTGGCCGTGTTGTGGTGCAGCCCGGCGGCCCCGGCGAGTTCCACAATCGTCATCGCCCCGCGTTGTTGCAGCTCGTGGAGCAGGGTAATTCGGCTCAGCGATGCCAGCGTGCGATAGAACGGTGCGCGGCGGGACCACATGTCCGCAATTATCCGCCCCTGCGCGGCGGGATGAAAGCGAAAGCGAGAATCAGGGTGCTGCGCGTCGGGCCGCACGCGGGGCCGGCGGCGGCGGGACCTCTTTCGCCAGGGTGATGTCGGCCATGGCCAGGGTGACCAGGCCGCGTTTGGTGTCGACCACGCACCGGGTGGCGTCGCAGGACCGCAGGTAGCCGACGGCATCCGTGAAGCCGCCCTCGATGCGCGTGCGCACGACGACGCGGGTGCCCGGCTCGGCGCCGAGGAGGAAACCCACCGCGGGGTTGCTCATCTGTTGCTCATCTGT
>DHJB01000036.1:8325-10595 GCA_002404115.1 Microbacteriaceae bacterium UBA4731 | reverse complement strand
GCTCATCTGTTGCTCATCTGTTGCCGCTCATCAGCGCAGCAGGCTGAACGCTTCGACCCGCTTGGACTCGCCGGCGATGAGGATGACGTCGCCCGGCTCGATCACGGTGTCGAGGGTCGTGTAGCTCCACCCGACGCCCGGCCGGTTGAACGCGGTGATGGTGACCCCGTGCATGGCGCGCACCCTCGTCTTGCCGAGCGGAACGCCGAGGATGTCCTTCGGCGGGGTGGTCTTCACGAGGGCGAAGTTCTCGCCGATCTCGATATAGTCCTGCATGACCCCGCGCACGAGGTGCGCGACCCGTTTGCCCATTTCCTTCTCCGGGCGCACGACGTGCCCGACGCCGAGCTGTTCGAGGATTTCGCCGTGCGGCGTGCTCACCGCCTTGGCCCAGATGTTCGGGATGCCCATCTTCAGCAGCAGCGACGCCGTGAGGATGCTCGCCTCGATGTCGTTCCCGATGGCCACGACGACGGTGCTGAAGTCGGGCACCGAGAGCTGGCGGAGGGTGTCCTCCTTGGTCGAGTCGGCGCGCACGACGTGGGTGAGCAGGCCGTTGTGCGCCTGCACGATCTCCTCGTCGTCGTCGACGCCGAGGACGTCGGTGCCGCTGTCCATGAGTTCCAGGGCGAGCGCGCTGCCGAAGCGGCCCAGGCCGATCACGGCGACCGAGTCGGCCGCGGCCAGGCGGGCGGGCTGGGTGTGCGAGAACAGGGAAAACTTAGCCAATGATGGGCCTCTCCTTCGGGAATTCGTACGCGGTGCGGCGCTCGCGGAGGGCGAGGGCCGATGCGAAGGTGACCGGGCCGAGCCGGCCGATGAACATGAGCAGCATCAGGATGATCTTGCCCGCGACCGGCAGGCCGGCGGTGATGCCGGTCGACAGGCCGACCGTGCCGAACGCCGAGATCACCTCGAACAGGAGCCGGTCCATGGTGATGTCGGTGAGCAGTATGAGGGCGGCGGTGGCCGCGATGATCACGGCAACGGCGAGGAGCACGATCGTGATGGCCTGGCGGTGCACGGCGCGCGAGAGTCGTTTGCCGAACACGTTGACGGAGGCGTCCCCGCGCACCTCCGCGAGAAGGATGAAGAACAACACGGCGAAGGTGGTGATCTTGATGCCGCCGGCGGTTCCGGCCGGGCCTCCGCCGATCAGCATGAGCACGTCGGTGCCGAGCAGGCTGGCCGAGTTCATCGACCCCCAGTCGACGGTGTTTAGGCCGGCGGTGCGCGCCTGCACCGATTGGAAGAAGCCCACCAGGAGTTTGCTCGGCCAGTCGAGCGGCCCGAGCGTTGCCGGGTTGGACCACTCGATGGCGGTCAGGTAGACCGTGCCCGCCACGAGGAGCGTGAGCGTGCCGACGACCACAAGGCGCGTGTTCATCGTCCATTTCATGGGCGAGCGGAGGTGCTTGCGCAGCTGCACGATCACCGGGAAGCCGAGGCCGCCGAGGATGACCGCCGCCGCGATGGGGAGGCAGATGAACGGATCGGTCGCGTACGGGATGAGGTTGTCGGTGAAGAGCGAGAACCCGGCGTTGTTGAAAGAGGACACCGCGTGGAACACCCCCAGCCAGACCGCGCGGCCGCGCGGTTCGCCGTAGCCGAGCAGGAAACGCAGGCTGAGGAGCACAGCGACGCCGAACTCGATGGCGAGGGACATGCCCACGATGCCGAAGATGAGGCCCCTGACGTCTTCGAGGCCGACGCTCTTCACCTCGGCGGCGGCGGTGATCCGCGACCGCAGCGACAACCGGCGCATGACCGCCAGCCCGATCACCGAGGCGAAGGTCATGATGCCGAAGCCGCCGATCTGGATCAGCAGCAGGATGACGACCTGGCCGAACGGGGTCCAGTAGGTTGCCGTGTCGACGACGGCCAGTCCGGTCACGCAAACGGCGGACGTCGCCGTGAAGCTGGCTTCGAGGAACGATGCCCCACCGGGGCCGAGCCGCGCGATCGGCAGCATGAGCAGGGCCGTGCCGACGAGGATCGCGCCGAAGAAGCCGGCGGCCACAAGCTGCGCGGGATGCGGCCGGAGGCGTGACGTTTTCACGCTGCGCTCCCTGGTCGACCCTGATTCCACCTGCCCACTCTACGCGCGGCCGTGGCCGCCGTTCCGTCTGTGCTCGGTCCGCCCTCCGGCGGCTCCCGGGCCGCCAGATCGGAGTTGCCAGCCTTCTCTCAGGTTCGGATTCCCGCGGGGCCGCATCCCTGCCACGACATCGATCCGGGGCCGGGGCGACCGCATCCGATCGCCCCACACC
>DHJB01000036.1:0-8289 GCA_002404115.1 Microbacteriaceae bacterium UBA4731 | reverse complement strand
GCGCGGCCGGTGCCGCGGCATCCGCCCTCATCGTTGGCGGCCTGGTTGCCCCGGCGCAGGCTTCGACCCCGGACGACGCGCAGACCACCAGCGCTGACGGAAACGGCGCACACGGCAACGACGCGACCGGGAACGGCGTTACCGGCAACGGCAACAACGCGGTCGTGGGATCGGGCAACGACGTCAGCGCTCCGATGAACGCTCCGGTCAGCCCCACGGTCACCGCCCCGGTTGACGGCGCGGATGTCGGCTCCAACGTCGGCGACACCAACTCCTCGGTGAAGGACCTGATCGACAGCACCCTGGGCGACTCGCTCGACCTGGGTACGACGCTCGGCCGCTAACCCACCCGGCTACCAGCAACACGAAGGGCGACCCCACTCGAGGTCGCCCTTCTTCGTGCGCTCACGGTAGTCACCGCCCCGGACTGGGGGCGCGCCGGGGCGTTCTTGTCCCCCTTTATGCGGATTACTCGGCCTTGGCCGGGTAGGCGAGACTGAGCGGTGGGGACAGGGCGTAACGGATAGGGCTGAACTGATGACGACAGCAGAACGTGGGCGCACCCGCGCCGACGCCGTGCGCCCGCACCCGTATCTCTTCCAGCAGTGGACGATCGCCATCCTCCTGCTGATGGCCCCGATCTTCGGCGTGCTGTACTGGCTGACGCTGCCGGGCGGGGCCTGGGTTCCGGTCTTCGCCGCGCAGGTCGTGTTGACGCTCATCTTCTCCCTTTGCGTCATTTCCTACTACCTCACCACCATCTGGGTGGATGGCGCCGGGCTGATCAAGCGCGATTACCTCGGCCGCGTGCTCACCCTCCCGGTCGATCGGATCGGCAGCGTGATCAGGCTCGAGCTATACCGCAACGGTTCCCTCGACCTGCACCCGCAGTTGTTCGTCGTCGACCCGGACGGCCTCCTGCTCGCGCGCATGCACGGCGTGTGGTGGCCATCGGATGCGATGGAGAAGGTCATCGACGAGCTCGACGCGCCGACCGTGCGCATCCCGGATCCGCTGACCCTGCGGGAGCTGGGCCGAACGCGGCCCGAGCTGCTGCACTGGTTCGAACGCCAATTCACCAACCGTGCCGGCGAGGACTGACCGCCCCGGGACCATCCGCAGCACCGCCGCACCCAGAACGGGAATTCATCGCCTCACCCCCCTCGAACGGTGTCTACTCGCCCCGTCGGAATTGGGCCATACTCTGGATAGCACCAACGGGGGAAAACCAAAGTGGGAACATACGGGGTACGGCAGGCGCGCGAGCACGCCTTGCGACCCTTCGAGCACCTCTTCAGGCAGTCCACGGTCGCGATTCTCGCCTTCTTCGCGCCGCTTTTCGCCGTGCTCTACTGGCTCACCATCCCGCGCGGCGTCTGGCTTCCGGTCGCCGTCGCCCAGGCCTTCGTCATTCTCCTCTACGGGCTCGGCACCATCGCATTTCACCGAGCGACCATCTGGGTGGACCACGCCGGGATCACCGAGCGCGGGTTCTTCGGGCGCGTCGACTGGTTCCCGGTCGCGTCGATCGGGAACATCGTCCTGCTCGAGCTGTACCAGAGCGACGCGCTGGACACGCATCCGCAGCTCTTTGTCACCGGCAGCGACGGGCGCCTGCTCATACGGATGCGCGGGCAGTTCCACTCGCGCGGCGCGATGGAGACCGTCGTACAGCAGCTCGGCGCCCCTGTCGTGCTCATAGCCGAGCCGATGACCCTGCAGGAGCTCAACCGGGCCCACCCCGAGTTGCTCTACTGGTTCGAGCGCCGCCTGGTGAACCGCGCGTCCTGACGGCCCGTCCTCTTCGCGAAACTGCAGTTGTGCGCGCTATGACGGCGTTTTAGCGACCACAACTGCANNAGCGGGGCGGATGCGGGGGCAGGGGCGGATGCGGGGCGAGCGGGGGCGGATGCGCGGGCGGATGCGGATGCGGGGGCAGGGCTTCTAGCGGCGGCGGCGGGTGCCGAAGATGCCGGTGACGATGCCGGACAGGATCGTCTTCGTCGCCGGGGAACCGAGCACCTCCTCGAGCACGGACTTCTGCCCTCGCGGCGTCGCCCGGGTGCGAGTGCTCGCCCGCGGGCGCGTCTCGCGCATCAGCCGGTCGTACTCGGCCTGCGCCTTCTTGTCGGCCTTCTCTGCGGCGGCCTGCTGCTCGGCCTGCTGCTTTGCCCGGTCGAGCGCCTCCTGCTGTGCAAGCGCGGCGAGGTGAGCGGCCTGAAGCTTCTGGGCCAGCATCTCCCTGGCCGAGTCGCGGTCGATGGCCGTGCCGTACAGGGCGAGCAGGGGCGAGGCGGCAACGGTCGCCTCGATCTGCTGCTGCGGGGTCGGTGACATCGAGCCCTGCGGCGCGCGCAGGCGCGTCCAGGCGACCGGGCTCGGCGCGCCCTTCTCGTTCATCACCGCCACGATCGCCTCGCCGGTGCCGAGCATGGTCAGCACCTCTTCGAGGTCATACCCGGAGTTCGGGAAGGTCGAGACGGTCGCCCGGAGCGCCCTGGCGTCATCCGGGGTGAACGCCCGCAACTGGTGCTGCACCCGTGAGCCGAGCTTTGCGAGCACGTCGCTCGGCACGTCCTTGGGGGTCTGGGTGACGAAGAAAATGCCGACCCCCTTCGAACGGATGAGCCGCACGGTCTGGGTGATCGAGGCCAGGAAATCCTTCGACGCGTCCCGGAACAACAGGTGGGCCTCGTCGAAGAAGAAGACGAGCTTGGGCTTGTCGAGGTCGCCGACCTCCGGGAGGTCGTTGAACAGGTCGGCGAGCAGCCACATCAGGAACGTGGAGAAGAGGGCCGGCCGGTCCTGCACGCCGGGCACCTCGAGCAGGCTGACCACGCCGCGACCGTCTGCCGTGGTCTTCAGGAACTCGAACGTGTCGATCTCCGGCTCGCCGAAGAACACGTCGGCGCCCTGGTCGGCGAACGTGATCAGCTCGCGCAGGATCACGCCAACCGTGGCGCTGGACAGCCCGCCGAGCCCGGTGAGTTCGCCCTTGCCCTCGTCGCTGATCAGGCAGGAGAGCACTGCGCGCAGGTCGGTCAGGTCGAGCAGCGGCAGCCCGGCCTGGTCGGCGTAGTGGAAGACGAGGCCGAGGCTCGACTCCTGCGTGTCGTTGAGGCCGAGCACCTTGGACAGCAGCAGCGGTCCGAACCCAGCAACCGTCGCCCGAATCGGAATGCCCGTTCCGACGCCGCCGAGGGAGAAGTATTCGGTCGGGGATGCCGCGCCGGCCCAGTCCTGGCCGATCCCCTTGGTGCGCGCGAGCAGCTTGTCGTTGGCGGCCCCCGCGCTGGCGATCCCGGACAGGTCGCCCTTGATGTCGGCGGCGAAGACGGGAACGCCGTGGGCCGACAGCTGCTCGGCAAGCACCTGCAGGGTGCGGGTCTTGCCCGTCCCGGTGGCGCCGGCGACGAGGCCGTGCCGGTTGGTCATGGCCAGCGGGATGCGGATCGGCACGTCCGGCCGCGCGTCGCCGTTGACGAGGGCGCCCATCTCCAGCGCCGGGGCGTCGAAGGCGTAGCCGGCGCGGATGCTCTCGACGCGGGCGTCGTCGAGCGGGGCCGCGGCCGGGGCAGGGGCTTGGGCCGGGGGCGCAGCGGGGGCTTGGGCTGGGGCTGGGTTCGTCGGGGCAGCAGGGGCCGGGGCCGCAGTCGCAGCGGGGGCTGGGGCTGGGTTCGTCGCGGCAGCAGGGGCCGCAGTCGCAACGGGGGCTTGGGCTGGGGCTGGGTTCGTCGGGGCAGCTTGGGCCGGGGGCGGGGCGGCGGCCACGGCTGCCGCATCCTCGGCCCGTTTGACGGCCGCTTCGGCATCCGTCTGCGCCTTTCTCGCGGCGGCGAGCGCGGACTCCGCTGCGGCCCTCAGCTCGGCAACCGGATCCACGGAATCGCTCGGAGTCATGGCGGCAGCCTAGACCCGCGCCGGGCTCGGCGACCAGCCGATTTTCGCCCCCCGGAGCGGGTTGGACTTGTGCGAGAACGCTGTCCGGTTCTTACTGGTGGGAGGAGAGGAGACATCAATGTTCGCCAGAGTCAGTACATACCAGGCCGGCGCCGAAACCGCCGTCGACGCAGCCGTCACGGAGAAGACCGTGAGCCGGGTGCTTCAACTCCCGGGATGCCGGGGAGTCTATTTCTTGAACAGCGCCGAGACCGGGAAGGCCCTGTCCATCACGTTGTGGGAGAGCGAGGAGGCCCTCACGGCAAGCCGGCAGGCCGCGAACACGATCCGCGCCGAGAGCAGTTCAGAGCAGGGCACGCAGATCGTGGGCGTCGAGGAGTTCGAAGTCCTGGCGAGCAGCCTGAAGGCCTGAGCGGCATTCGGCCGCCCCGAGCACGTGCTCGTGTCTCCGACTGGCCGACGAACTGGCGGCGTTGACCTTCTGCGCGCGAGCTGCGCCGCTTCGCGGGTGGCGCGCCTCCCGCGAAGCGGCGCAGCTCCCGCGTATCGCGCAAATTGGCGGCAGCGCTACCGGGTGAGCGTGACCGGGGCGACGAGGGACCAGTCGCGCACGAGATCCTCGCGCACGGTGACCCCGGTGCCCGGCCCGGTGGGAACAGCGAGCTGGCCGGCATGCTCACCGGTGCCGAGCACGAAGGGTTCCTCGACGAGGTCCTCGGCGAAGTACCGGTTGCTCGCCGAGGTGTCCCCCGGCAGGATGAAGCCCGGCAGCGCGGCGAGCGCCACATTGGCTGCCCGCCCGACGCCGGTCTCGAGCATCCCACCGCACCACACCGGCACCTCGTGCGCGACGCAGAGGTCGTGGATGCGCACCGATTCGAGGTAGCCGCCGACCCGGCCCGGCTTGATGTTGATGATGGAGGTCGCGCCGCGTTCGATCGCGTCCAGCGCAACGCCCACGCTGACGATCGACTCGTCGAGGCACACCGGCGTCGTAATGGACCGGGCGAGGGCGACGTGGGTGGCGATGTCCTCCTCGACGAAGGGCTGTTCGATCAGCACGAGGTTGAACGCGTCGAGCTGGCCCAGGTGGGCGATGTCGGCGGCTGTGTACGCGGTGTTGGCGTCGACCTGCAGCAGCATGTCCGGGCCGATCATTTCGCGCACCATTGCGACCGGGCCGATGTCCCAGCCGGGTTTGATCTTGAGCTTGATCCGCCGGTAGCCCTCGGAGACGTAGCCGGACACCTCGTCGAGGAGCGTGTCGAGGTCGGGGCTGATCCCCACCGAGACGCCGCAGTCGACCCAGTCGGTGACGGCGCCGAGGTAGCTGCCGAACGACGTCCCGGATGCCCGCAGCTGCGCGTCGAGCACGGCCGCTTCGAGCGCAGCCTTTGCCATCCGGTGGCCGACGACGAACGCCGTGAGCCGGCCCACCGTCTCCGCCGTGACGTCCGCCGCGTTCAGCAACGCGGGGGCCAGGTAGTGCCGGATCACGTGCTCGGCGCCCTCCACGTACTCGGAGCTGTACAGCGGGCTCTCCATGGCGACGCATTCGGCCCAGCCCTCGCCCTCGCTCGTGCGCACGTGCACCAGCAGGAGCACGCGCCTGCTCTGCCGGGCGAAAGACGTCTCGAACGGGCGCACGAGGGGCATCGCCACCCGGTGCAGGGTGATCGATTCAAGCTTCACGGTGGCTCCTCTCGGCGCGGTCCGCCGTGAATACGTACGCGTTTTCGGCATTCAGCTCGGGGCGGAGCCCGGTGGCCATCGCCGAGTGGAACAGCAGCCGGGACTGCTTGCGGAGGAGGGCAGCGGCATCCGGATCGTCGGCGCGGAGGCGCTCGAAATCGACGTCGAGCGGCAGCACGTCGGTCGTCGACCACCTGGGCTGCGGTTCGCCGGAGAGCGCCCGCGACACCCGGTCGGAGTCCAGGCGCCAGCGCACCTCGAACCGGTCGCTCTGGTCGCTGCCGCTGACGGCGTCGTCGAGGCGCCCATAGAAGTCGGGCAGGAACTTCACCACTTCGACGCCGAGCTTGACCAGGTTGAAGTGGGCGTTGCGACGGATGAGCGGGTCGAAGGTCCAGCGGATCTCGGACACGTCGTGCTCGAGGCAGACGGCGCGCTGGAACAGCTTGAGGGCGTAGCCGACGCCGCCGCTGCGCCGCCAGGGGACGACGGCCGACATGTGCGAGTGCAGGTGGACGCCGTCTGACCAGCCGAGGAAGCCGAGGGTCGCGCCAACCGGCTTGCCGGACGCGAGTGCGATCAGCACGGTGTTCCCCGCGTAGTCCAGGGCGAGGAGCATGGACCGGTCGGGGCTGCGGCCGGGGCCCCAGGTGCGTTCGAACAGGCCCATGATCCCGGCCATGTCGCCGGGCTCGGCCATCCGCACGGACACCCCGGCGGCTTCCGCCGCGACCTCGGCCAGGCGGAAGGCTTCCTTGGCGACACCGGTGTCAACGCTCATGCATCGAGTAGACCACAATTCGCCCCCGTCGTGCAGCCTCCCCGTGCCCTGCGAATTCGACGGAGATTTCTCGTGAAATGCCGTTTTTCGGCGCTGAAATGCCGATTCCCGGCGAATTCTCCGTCGAATTCGCCGGGGGCGCGCGGCGACGGGCTACGCGCTACGCGCGACGCGCTACGCGCTACGGAGGCTAGTGGCCGCGGCCGGAGACGAGGTCGGCGAGGGTCGCGATCGGGGACGTCGTGTGCCGGCGGGTGAGCTCGGCGCGGTCGGCCATCGAATAGGCCTGGTAGAGCGCCGTGACCGCGAGCCAGCGCAGCGGCTCCGGCTCCCAGTTGCGCACCCGGTGGTTCACCCAGGGCAGCCCGGTGAGCGCGGTCTCGTTGCCGAGGATCAGGTCGGTGAGCGTGCGGCCGGCGAGGTTCGTCGTGGCGACGCCGGTGCCGACGTAGCCGCCGGCCCAGGCAAGTCCCCTGGCGCGGTCAAGGCCCACGGTGGCCGCCCAGTCCCGGGGAACGCCGAGCACCCCCGACCAGACATGGTCGATGGCGACTCCCGCCGTGGCCGGGAAGAAGCGGGCGAGGATACCGCGGAGCGACTCGACGGTGCTCGCCGGGGTCTGGCCGTCGGCATCCGTCTTCGAGCCGAAGCGGTACGGCACGCCGCGTCCGCCGATCGCGATTCGGTCGTCGGCCGTGCGCTGCGCGTACATGTACGCGTGCGCCATGTCGCCGAGCGTCTCGCGGCCGGCCCAGCCGATGCTGTCCCAGACGTCGGCGCCGAGGGGCTCCGTCGCGATGAGGGACGAGTTCATCGGCAACCAGGCCCGGTGCAGGCCCTTCAGCCCGGCGGTGAATCCTTCGGTCGCGCGCACGACGAAGTCGGCCTCGACGACGCCGCGCACGGTGACCGCACGCCCCGGCGTGATCTCGGTCACCGCGGTGTCCTCATAGATTTCGACGCCGAGCGCCTCGACCACCCGGGCGAGCCCGGCGGCGAGTTTGGCCGGCTGGATGCGGGCGCAGTGCGGATGCCACATGGCGCCGGTGGTGCCCACGACGTTGATGCGGGCCGTGGCCTGCTTCGCCGAGAGGAGTGCGACATCCGTCATCGGCCACCGCTGCTCGGCGCGGGCCGCGGCGGCGAGGCGGCGCTGCTGGGGTTCGTCGTAGGCGACCGTGAACTCGCCGCCCTTGACGATGTCGGCGTCGATGCCCTCGGCCGCGGCGACCCGGATGACCTCGTCGACGGTCTCGTTCATGCTGGTCTGGAAGCGCCCTGCCGCGTCGCGGCCGTGGCTCCTCACGTATTGCTCACGGCCGCCGGTGACGGAATTAGTCAGCCAGCCGCCGTTGCGACCGGACGCACCGAAGCCGGCGAAGCGCTGCTCCAGGATGACGATCCGCAGCAACGGCGCCGCCTTCTTCAGGTAGTACGCGGTCCAGAGCCCGGTGTAGCCGGCGCCGACGATGCAGACGTCGGCGCGGATCGGGCCGGGCAGCGGCGCGCGCGGGGCCGGCCGCCCGAGCTGGTTCCACCAGAACGAGACCTCGCCGTTGATCATCGGTGTGCTCCTCGCGCGTCGCCCGCGATCGGTCTGCCGCGAAACTGCAGTTGTGCGCGTTTTGACGGCGTTTTAGTGACCACAACTGCAGTCTCGCGGAAGGCGGTGGCGGCGGGGGTGGGGGTGATCATGCGCTCGGGGCGAGGCGGTCCTGCAGGCCCCAGGGCTGGCCGTAGCCGCCCGCCGACTCCGGCGCGTCCATCAGGTCGAGGAACGGCTTCGCGTCGAACGCCTCCGGACCGAGCACGCCGGTCCCGGTCCAGGTGCCGGCGGCGAGCAGCTCGAGCGCGATGACGGGGTTGAGCGCGGTCTGCCAGACCACGCACTGCGCGTCGTATTCGGCCATCGTCCA
>DHJB01000022.1:13278-14256 GCA_002404115.1 Microbacteriaceae bacterium UBA4731 | reverse complement strand
ACGGTGTAGCTGCTCATGACTGTGCCTTCCGATGCGTGCCGGTTTCCGCGTACCGCCTGGCCGCGTCGACGAGGCCGGTGAACAGGCGGATGTCCTCGGCGTCCTGCTCAGGATGCCACTGGACGCCGACGCCGAACGGCACGACCTGCAGCTCAACGGCCTGCACGATCCCGTCGCCGGTTCGCGCGGTCACGACGAGTCCGTCGGCGACCCGGTCGATGGACTGGTGGTGGTAGACGAGGACGGCGAGAGGCTCGGCCTGGCCATCGAGGAGGGCGTGCAGCCGCGACGCAGGATCGACCGTGACGTCGACCTGGTTGAACACGCCGCCGCCGGCCTGGTAGGTGGTGTCGCCGACGAGGTCCGGCAGGTGCTGGTGCAGGGTGCCGCCGAGGGCGACATTGAGCATCTGGGCTCCGCGGCAGATGCCGAGGAACGGAATCTCCCGGTCGATCGCCCGGCGCAGCAGCTCGTCCTCCCACGCGTCCCGGTCGGGCCGCGACTCATCGGTGGCCGGATGCGGCTCCTGGCCGTACCTGGCCGGTTCGACGTCTTTCCCGCCGGTGATGATGAGCCCGTCGAGCCCGTCGAGCACCCGGTCGGCGATGTCGGGGGTGACCGGCTGCGGCGGCAGGAGCACGGCGATGCCGCCGGCCCTCGTCACCGCCTCGAAGTACACGAGGGGAAGAAAAGCGGCCTGGACGTCCCACACGCCGGTTTGGGCCTGCTCGAGGTACGTGGTCAGGCCGATCACCGGCCGCACCGGGCCGGCTGCAGTCGCATTTCCAGTGGATTCAGAGGCGCTCAAAGCCGCGGACTCTCTCCCAGTCGGTGACGGCGGCGTCGTACGCCGTGAGTTCGATCTGGGCGTAGTTGAGGTAGTGGTCGACGACCTCGTTGCCGAACGCCTCCCTGGCGAAGGTGGAGCCGGCGAACAGCGCCGCGGACTCCCGCAGCGTCGCCGGAACCCTGGCCACG
>DHJB01000022.1:9336-13140 GCA_002404115.1 Microbacteriaceae bacterium UBA4731 | reverse complement strand
ATTTTCGACATGCCGTGCCCTGCGTCCTTGTCGGCGAAGACCGCCGAGCCGTCGAGGCCGCGCAGGCTGATGTGGATGTGACAGCTGTTGCCCTCCTTCTCGTCGTATTTCGCCATGAAGGTGAGGCTCTTGCCGTGGGCGTCCGCGATCTCCTTCGCGCCGTTCTTGTAGATCGAGTGGTTGTCGCAGGTGTCCAGCGCCGGGGCGTAGCGGAATCCGATCTCCTGCTGGCCCAGGTTGCATTCACCCTTGACGCCCTCGCAGTACATGCCGGCGCCGTCCATGCCGAGGCGGATGTCCCGCAGGAGCGGCTCCATCCGGGCCCCGGCCAGCAGTGCGTAGTCGATGTTGTAGTCGCTCGACGTGGACAGCCCGCGGTAGCCCTTCTTCCAGGCTTCCCGGTAGCCGTCGTCGAAGACGATGAACTCCAGCTCGGTGGCGACGTGGGCCTCGAGGCCGTGGTCGGCCAGGCGAGCGAGCTGGGACTTGAGGATCTGCCGGGGCGAGGCGACGACCGGGGTCTCGTCGAGCCAGTGCAGGTCGGCCGTGACCAGGGCGGTTCCCGGCAGCCAGGGGGCGCGGCGCAGCGTGGCCAGGTCGGGGATCATGGCCATGTCGCCGTAGCCGCGCGACCAGCTGGACATGGCGTACCCGTCGACCGTATTCATGTCCACGTCGACCGCGAGCAGGTAATTGCAGCACTCCGCACCGTGCGTGGCGGCATCCTCCAGGAAGAGCCGGGCGGAGAGGCGCTTGCCGACCAGGCGGCCCTGCATGTCGGTGAAGGCCACGATGACGGTGTCGATGTCGCCGACGGCGGCCGCGGCCGCCAGTTCCTCAATGGTCAGATTGCCGGAGCGGTGGGTCATGAACTTCTCCTCATTGAGGGCAAATGGTGCGCGTTCGAACCATTAGACCATAGTTGCGGCGCCAAACTGCCACCAATTTCGTCGGTACATTTTTGTCCAAAGGTATGTACATGCAACCATTGGCTCGCCTAGAGTCGGGCTAACAAATTTCCCAGCGTTGCCTCGCGAGCCTTGGGCGCCGGCGACCAGAGCACAAAGGAAACCGATGTCCAAAGACACCTTGAACGTCTCGGGGGTGAAGTACACGACCGCGGAGGCTGGGTACTTCGAGAAGCGCAAACTCACCCGGTCTGCCGGGATCTGGGGCCTCTGGGGGCTCGCCGTCGCCGCGGTCGTTTCCGGCGACTTCTCCGGCTGGAACTTCGGCATCGGCTTCGCCGGCTTCGGCGGGATGCTCATCGCTTTCGGCCTGCTGGTGGTCATGTACTACGGCATGATCTTCAGCATCGGCGAGATGGCCGCCGCCATGCCGCACACCGGTGGCGCGTATTCCTTCGCCCGGGCTGCGATGGGGCCGTGGGGCGGATTCGTCACCGGCCTGGCCGAGACGATCGAGTATGTCGCGACCACCGCGGTGATCGTGTACTTCTCGGCCTCCTACGCCGGCAGCATCACGACCGAACTGCTGGGCTTCACGCTTCCGGCCTGGGTGTGGTGGGTCATCCTCTACGCCGTGTTCATCGGGCTGAACTCCGCCGGCGCGGCCATTTCATTCAAGTTCGCCATCGTCGTGTCGATCATCTCCATCATCATCCTGCTGGTGTTCGCTGCCATGGCGGCCTTCTCCGGGCTGTTCAGCTGGGACAAGTTGCTCGATATCAAACCAGACGCCGGCCAGTCCCTCTTCCTGCCGCACGGCATCGTCCCGATCCTCTTCGCCCTTCCCTACGCCATGTGGTTCTTCCTCGGCATTGAGGAGCTGCCCCTGGCCGCTGAGGAGTCCCACAACCCGGTGCGCGACATCCCCCGTGCCGGACTTGTCGCCCGCACCACGCTGATCATCACTGGCCTGCTCGTGCTGTTCCTCAACACGGGCATCGTGGGTTCGTCGAAGATCGCGAACGCGGGTGAGCCTCTCCTCGACGGCTTCCGGGCCATCGTCGGCGACAGCGCAGCCGCAGTGCTCTCCCTGTTCGCCCTGATCGGGCTGCTGGCCTCGCTGCAGGGCATCATGTTCGCCTACGGACGGAACATGTACTCGCTCTCGCGCGCCGGTTACTACCCGAAGTTCCTCTCGCTCACGGGCAAGCGCCAGACGCCCGCCGTCGCCCTCCTTGTCGGCGCGGTGATCGGCTTCATCGCGCTGATTCTCGTCGACACGCTCGGCGGCACCGGCGGTGTCGCCGGGGCGATCGTGTTGAACATCGCGATCTGGGGTGCCGTGATCGCCTACGTGCTGCAGATGATGTCGTTCCTGATCCTGCGGAAGAAGTTCCCGAACGCGAACCGGCCGTACCGCAGCCCGTGGGGCGTGCCGGGGGCGATCGTCGCCGGTGTTCTCTCGCTGGCCATCTTCTTCGGCTTCTTCATCAACGAGCCTGCCCGTCCGGCCATCGCGGCGATCGCCGTGGTGTACGTAATCATGCTTGTGATCTTCGCGCTGCACGGACGCAAGCACCTCGTGCTGTCCCCGGAGGAGGAATACGCGGTCTCGGGCGGTCTGCACGGTGATCCGCAGAGGGAAGGCTACGGCGGCGAAGTCGAAGAGGAAATCCTCGCCCTCGACGGGCGCGACGAGTCGGAGAGGTAACCGAAAGGATTAACGTGCGTCATCGCGCGGCCGGTGCAATGGTTTCCTGCGCCCGGCCGCGCGATCGCGCGTATTCCCTGCGTGCACGCCTGATCTCGCGCGCGAGCCCCGCGGTAAAGTAGAGCGTCAGGAGCCGCGAGCTCATCCCCACCGGCAATGGAGCCACAGTGCCAACCAACGCTTCGCCCACCAACGTGTCCGACAACCCGCCCCCGGGGTTCCGCATCGAAAGCGATTCGCTCGGTCCACTCGAGGTGCCCGAGGACGCCTACTGGGGCGTGCACACCAAGCGGGCCATGGACAACTTCCCGATCGCCAAGCGTCCCATCTCCATCTACTCCGACTTCATCGTCGCGCTCGCCTCCGTGAAGCAGGCCTGCGCCAGGGCCAACCAGGAGCTCGGCGCCCTCTCGGCCGAGAGAGCCGGCTGGATCGACGAGGCCTGCCAGGACATCATCGACGGCAAGTTCCACGAGCAGTTCGTCGTCGGCGTCATCCAGGGTGGGGCCGGAACCTCCACCAACATGAACGCCAACGAAGTGATCTGCAATGTGGCGCTCGAACATGCCGGCTACGAGAAGGGCCGCTACGACGTGCTGAGCCCGATCGACCACGTCAACCGCAGCCAGTCGACCAACGACACCTACCCGACGGCGATCAAGATCGCCCTCACCTTCTCGCTCAAGCACCTGCTCCGCGAGCTCAAGGCGCTCCAAGGCTCCTTTTCCGCGAAGGCCGACGAGTTCTCGCAGATCCTCAAGGTCGGCCGCACGCAGATGCAGGATGCCGTGCCAATGACGCTCGGCCAGGAATTCCACGGATTCGCCACCACGCTGGGCCAAGACTACGCCCGCCTCACCGAGACGATCTGGGTGCTCGCGGAAATCAACCTTGGCGCGACCGCGATCGGCACCGGGATCACGGCCGGCCCCGGCTACGCGGCCGCCGCCATCCGTCACCTCAACGTCATCATCGGGCTCAACCTCGAGACCGCACCGGACCTGATCGAGTCGACGAGCGACGCCGGCGGCTTCATGTCGTTCAGCGGCAACCTCAAGCGCAGCGCGATCAAGTTGTCCAAGATCTGCAACGACCTGCGGCTGCTCTCCTCCGGCCCGCAGGCCGGCTTCGGCGAGATCAACCTGCCGCCCAAACAGGCCGGGTCGAGCATCATGCCCGGCAAGG
>DHJB01000022.1:0-9100 GCA_002404115.1 Microbacteriaceae bacterium UBA4731 | reverse complement strand
TCACCGCCAACGAGGACCGCCTGAATGCCATGGTGGGGTCCAGCGTCGGCGTGATCACCGCGCTGATCCCGCACATCGGGTACTCGGCGGCGTCCGCGCTGGCCAGGACCGCCCTCCTGACCGGTCGCAATGTGGCCGACCTCGTGGTCGAGGCGAAGCTGATGACCCGTGAGGATGTCATGCGCGAGCTCGAGCCGTCGCGGCTGTCGGGCGTCATCACCGAACCCACGACCACGACGATTCCGATCGTCGAGTAGCCCGTCGCTCGCGGGTGGGCGCAGTACTCTGAGGCTGTGTCCATCCGGGAGCGTCGCCGCGACGGCCGCCGTGATGACGGCCGTCCCGCTCGGCCTGCGGGCCGGCTGGCGGATCGGGTCGCCGATCCGCTCGCCGCGCTCGACCGGGCCCTGCCCGACCGCGACTGGACCGTGCTGCCGGAGGGCACGCGGGAGTTCCGGTTCCCGGCTCCCAGCGGTTCCCTGGCGTCGACGGAGCTGGGCGTGCCCGGGCAGCCCCGCGTGGTCCTCGTTCCCGGCGCGACCGGGTCCAAGGAAGACTTCGTACTCCTCGCGCCCCTGCTGGCCGACGCCGGCTACTTCGTGCAGAGCTACGACCTGGCCGGCCAGTACGAATCGGCGGCGGCCGGGCCGCCGGAGGACATCCCGTTCGGCTATGACCTCTTCGTGGCCGACATGGTCGCATTCCTCGAGGCCGGTACGACCCCCGCGCACGTGCTCGGATATTCGTTCGCCGGCATCGTCGCCGAGCTCGCCCTCGCCCAGCGCCCCGAACTCTTCGGGTCGCTCGCCCTGCTCGGTGCGCCCCCGACACCCGGGCAGACCTTCCGCAATGTGCGTGTGATCGGCGCGCTGAGCCGAGTGGTTTCCGCTCGCACGATCGCCACGCTGCTCATCTGGGGCCTCAAAAGGAACCTGAACCGGGCGCCGCCCTGCCGGGTCGCGCTTGTGCGGATGCGCTTTGATTACACGAGCAGGCGCAGCATCGACGACATCGTGCGGCTGATGATGCATGCGCCGGACCTGCTCCCGGTGCTGGCGCGGAGCGCCATCCCGAAGCTCATCGCGGTCGGCCATCACGACCTGTGGCCGGAGGCGTTGCACCGCGACTTCGCTGAGCGCATCGGCGCCGAGCTGCGGGTCTACCGTTCCGGTCACAGCCCCTGCGAGACGACGCCGCACCAGCTGACGCGGGACCTGCTCGCGCTCTACGTCGCCGGTGCTAAGCGGTAGTTTTCCGAGGCTTCCGCTCGCCGGACTGTGCGAGCCACGCGCGCCTGGCCATGCGCAGCCGCCAGGGCGAATCGTCCGGCATGTGCAGCGACAGCGTGCGGACGGCCCAGCGCAGGCGGCGGCGAAGCCCGCTCCAGGTGTCGAATGGCCGCGCCGAGATGCCCACCCGTATGGTGCGCTCGTAGGCGACGGTGGCGGAGGGGGGAATGTGAAGGCTGAAGTCCAGGTCGTCGTGCACGTCGCTCATCGTGCGGTGAACCTCGCCGCGCAGTTGCTGCCAGAGCCCGCGGCGCATCGCGAAGTTCGACCCGAAAATCGGCGGATGGCCGAGCCAGAGGCCGATCGACCAGAAGTAGCCGCCGATGTAGACGTAGCGGCCGAGCAGGGCAAGGAACGCACCGCAGCCGTAGAAGTCGCCCGGTCCGGTGACCACGTCAACCTCGGGGGAGCCCGCCAGCTTCGACTCGATGCGCAGCAACCAGTCGGCCGGCGGAACCGAATCGGCGTCCAGCCGGGCGATCACGTCGCAGGTCGCAGCGTCGAACCCGGCCGCGGTGGCCGGCCAGATGCCGTGCACGGGCTCGAACACGACCCGGGCTCCGGCGGCGCGCGCGACGTCGGCCGTGGCATCCGGGCTCGCATTGTCGACGACGATGATCTCGTCGGCCGGACGGACCTGCACGGCCAGGGCGGCGAGGCACGTCTGAAGGAAGGCCGCGTCGTTGTAGGAGGGGATCACGACCGAGATGGTGGTCATCGAATTCCTGCCTCTGCGGGCCGTGGGCCGGTCGTGACCAAGATCCTACGCCGGTCGGCGTGAAACTAGATGACGCGACAGTGCGTCGTGAGGTAACCGATCTTGTCGATCGACACCGTCACGGTCGAGCCGTCGCGGAGGAACACCTGCGGTTTGCGGCTGTACCCGGCGCCGCCCGGGCTGCCGGTGGAAATCAGCGTGCCGGGGAGCAGGGTCGACGTCTTCGAGAGGTAGGAGATGATCTCGGCGACCGTGCGCACCATGTCGCCGCTCGAGGCGTCCTGCAGGATGCGGCCATCGACATGGGTGGTCAGCCACAGGTTCTGCGGGTCGCCGATGTCGTCAGCGGTGACCACGACCGGCCCGGTCGGGGTGAACCCGTCGAAGGACTTACACCTGGACCACTGGGCCTCGGAGAACTGCAGGTCGCGGGCGGTGATGTCGTTGACGACCGTGTAGCCGAAGACGTAGTCGAGCGCGTCGTGCACCGACACGTTCCTGGCCGGGCGGCCGATGATGACGCCGAGTTCGGCCTCGTAGTCGACCTGCGCCGTGAGGTCGGACGGCCAGGTGATCGTCGACTCGTGCCCGGTGAGCGAGTTGGGCCAGAGTGAGAAGACCGTCGCGGCCGTTTCGGAGCGGAGCTTGAGCTCGTCGGAGTGGGCGGCGTAGTTCGCGCCGATCGCGATGATCTGCGGCGGGCGCAGCACGGCGGAAGAGTATCGCAGGCTGTCGAGCGGGGTGAGGGTCGCGCCGTGCGATGCGGCGTTGAGGCTGAGCGCGCGCACCCGGTCGTACTCCTGCTCTCCCTTTTCGATCAGGTCCTGGAGGTCGCGGGGGGCGTCGTCCATCGCCTCGTCGAGGAACAGTGCGGAGTCGCCAAACACCACGGCGAGCCGAGGGGTGGACTGGCCTTCGACCCTGAGGTGCGCAAATTTCACCTGTCTAGGCTATCGGCACCCGGGAGGCGTTCGGTTGTGGAGCGGCCACAAGGGCCCCGCAGATTCGTTAGAGGGAAGCGACGGATGCTCCGGCAGCGCGCCACAGGTGCATCCCGGCGTAGCTGCGCCAGGGTGCCCAGCCGGCCCCGCGTTCGGTGAGGGCGCGAGGCTCGGCCGGCAGGCCCAGCCGGCCGGCCCCCTGCCGCAGGGCAAGGTCGCTGGTGAGCAGGATGTCCGGGCTGCCGAGCACCCGCATCGCGACGTAACCCGCCGTCCACGGCCCGATCCCGGACAGCACGGTGAGCCTGGATTCCAACTCCTCCCGTGTTTCGCCGAGGGACAGCGTGAGCTCGCCGGTGCTGAGCGCCTCGGCGACCCTGATGATCGTGTCGATGCGCTTGGCCGGGCCCCTGAGCACCTCGCGCCCGCCCGCCGCGATCGCCTCGGCGGTGGGGAAGAGGCGCCGCGGCCCGTCGCCGTCGCCTGGGAGTTCCTCGCCGAGGGCCGCCGCGAGCCGGGTGAGCGCCGTGCGGGCGGCCGCCACGGACACCTGCTGGCCGATCAGCGCGCGGAACAGCGTCTCCTGCGGGTCCATGCTGCCAGGCACGCGGATGCCGGGGGTGGCCTCGACCATGTGCGCAAGCGCCGGATCGGCGGCGAGGGCGAGGTCGATCGCCTGCGCGTCCGCGTCGAGGTCGAACAGGCGCCTGACCCGGCTGACCAGGGGGGCGAGGTCGGCCAGGCTGCTGAGCCTGGCGGTGCAGGCGATGGCGGGCGCGGCATCCGTGCCGGCCAGGGACAACTCGACCGTCGCGAACCCGTTGGGCAGGCGCAGCGTTCGCGAGTAGGTGTCGTCGGTGGCCCGTTCGACCTCGGCGATGGCGCGCGTGCCGAGGAAGCGGAGCACGCCGCGGCCGTCGAACGGCGCCCGGGCCGGCAGCTGCAGGCTGATGCTGGTGCGCTCCTCGACGCCCGTGCCAGCGCCCGCGCCCAGGCCGCCCTCCTCCCCGGCTCCCCGGCGAGCCCGGGTGAGCGGCTGCCTGGGGGCCGTGTGGCGAAGCTCTGAGGGGGTGCGTTCGTAAACGGCCGCGATGGTGTCGTTGAATTGGCGCACGCTCCCGAATCCGGCGGCGAACGCGACCTCGGAGATCGAGAGCTCCGTGTTCATCAGCAGCACGCGCGCGGTCTGGGCGCGGTGCGCGCGGGCCAGGGCGAGCGGGCCGGCGCCGAGCTCGGCGACGAGAACGCGCGTGAGGTGCCTGGGGGTGTAGCCGAGCCGGCCGGCGAGTCCCGTCACGCCCTCGCGCTCGACCGTGCCGTCGGCGATCAGGCGCATGGCGCGCGCGGCAAGGTCGTCACGGATGTTCCAGGCCGGGGAACCCGGGACGGCGTCGGGCAGGCAGCGCTTGCAGGCACGCAGACCGGCCTCGTGGGCCGCGGCGGCGGTGAGGAAGAACGACACGTTCGCGGGTTTCGGCGTCGCGGCGGGGCAACTCGGGCGGCAGTAGATCCCGGTCGAGTGCACACCCGTGATGAATTGCCCGTCGAACCGGGCGTCGCGGGACGACATGGCGCGGTAGCGCTCGGCGAAGGTCGGATCGTCGAGGCCAGGTCGGTCCGTGCGCTGTAGTGTCACAATCCCAGACTGTCACGTTGCGGCGGCCTCTGGTAGCGGAAATCGGACATGGCCGGGGTGCTCTCCTGCCGCGCTATCCTGAGGCCCATGACTGCATTGGCTCGTCTCCAGGCCGAACTCGGCGAGATCGTGAGCGTGGATCCCGCGGACCTGGCGGCCTCGCGCGTCGACAAGTCGGGCTGGGTGGCCCCCGGGATGCCGCTGGCCGTCGTGCGCGCCGCATCCGTCGCAGACGTGCAGGCGACGATGCGGATCGCGACGGAGTACCACGTGCCGGTCGTCACGCGCGGGGCGGGCACCGGGTTGGCCGGGGGAGCGTGCGGCACTGACGGGTCGATCGTGCTCACCGTGGTGCGGATGAACCGCATCCTGGAGATCAGACCGGCGGACGAACTCGCCGTCGTCGAACCGGGGCTGATCAACCAGGACCTGAACAACGCGCTCGCGGCCCACGGGCTCTGGTTCGCGCCCGACCCGGCCAGCAAGGCGATCTCCACCGTCGGCGGCAACATCGCGACGAACGCGGGCGGGCTGCTCTGCGCGAAGTACGGGGTCACCCGCGAGGCCGTGCTGGGCCTGGCCGTCGTGCTCGCCGACGGCACGCTGCTTCGTACCGGGCACCGCACGGTGAAGGGCGTCACCGGCTACGACCTGACCGCCCTGCTCACCGGCTCAGAGGGCACGCTCGGCGTGATCGTGGAGGCGACGGTGCGGGTTCGGGCCGTCACACCGGGCGGCGTCGTCACGATCGGGGCGGTGTTCCCGGATGTCACGGCCGCGGCCGCCGCATCCGCCGCGATCACGGCGGCGCGGGTTCGGCCGGCGGTGATGGAGCTCCTCGACGAGGTCGCCCTGGTCGCGATCGCGGACTACCTCGGGCCGGACGGTTCGGCCGGCCTTCCGCTGCGGGGCGCGTTCCTGCTCGTTCAGACGGATGGCCCGGCGGCGCTCGCGGAGGCCGAGGCGGCCCTCGAGGTGCTGCGGGCGGCGGGCGGTGAGGCGCGCCTGTCCACGGACGCCGAGTCCGGCGAGCGGCTGCTGGCCATCCGGCGTGCGTTCCACCCGGCGCTCGCAGCGCGGGGCGAGGTGCTCATCGAGGACGTCTCCGTGCCGCGCTCGCGGATGGCAGAAATGTTCCAGGCGATCGCGGATATCAGCGCCCGCACGGGCGTGCCGATCCCGACGGTCGCCCATGCGGGGGACGGCAACCTGCACCCGAACTTCGTGATCCCCGCGGATCCAAACCGGGCGGTGGATACCCCGATCGTGCCGGACCACATCTGGGCCGCGGCCGACGAGCTCTTCCGCGCCGCGCTCGCGCTGGGCGGCACGCTCACCGGCGAGCACGGGGTCGGCGTGCTCAAGCGGCGCTGGCTGGCCGAGGAGCTCGGCGACACGAGCCTGGACCTGCAGCGACGGATCAAGGCGGTCTTCGACCCGCTCGGCATCCTCAACCCGGGAATAATGTTCCCCGCCTGAGTTCCCTCCCCGCGAAACTGCAGTTGTGGTCGTTCTGAGCGCCGTATAGCGGCCACAACTGCGTTCTCGCGTGAGAATGGGGGGCATGACTTTCGATCCGCAGCATCCCGTGCAGCCGACCAGCCAGCCGGTGCAGCCCGTGTGGACGGCCCCTGCGCCGCGCTCCAGCGTCGGCGCGGTCGTGCTCGCGATCGTCGGCCTTGTCATCGCCGGACTGGCCGTGCTGCTGGTGCTCGTGTACTTCTCGACGTTCCTCGGCCCGGGCCGGCTGCTCGTGTGCATGCTCCTCGCGCTCGTCCCACTGACGGTGATCCTGCTCGTCGTGCGCGGGATCGACCGCTGGGAACCGGAGCCGCGTCCCGCGCTCTGGTTCGCATTGCTCTGGGGCGCCGGCGTTTCAATCCTGACGGCCCTTATCTTCGACCTGGGCGTGGAGCTGGCCAAACGGGCGAGCGGCGGCGAACCCGGCGGAGTCGACTTTGTTTCCGCGATCATCCAGGGGCCGATAGTCGAGGAGACCGCGAAGGGAATCGGGATCCTGCTGCTCTTCTGGGCGATGCGCCGGCAGTTCGACGGTCCCATCGACGGCATTGTCTACGGCGCGACGATCGCCGCGGGCTTCGCATTTTCGGAGAACATCCAGTACTTCGGACTCGCCATGGTCAACGGCGGCCTCGACACCCTGGGCGTGACCTTTCTCGTGCGCGGTGTGCTGTCCCCGTTCGCGCACGTCATGTTCACGGTCTGCACCGGCATCGCGCTGGGGATCGCGGCGGCCCGGCGAACGGGCGCTGGGGGCGCGGTCGGGTATTTCCTGCTCGGTCTCCTGCCGGCGATGTTCCTGCATGCCCTCTGGAACGGAGCGTTCTTCTTCGTCGCCAGTGACGTGTCGCTCATTTCCTACTATCTGGTCGTTCAGGTCCCGGTCTTCATCGGGGGAGTCGTGGTCGTGGTTGTGTTGCGCCGCCGGGAGGTCAGGGTCACGCTCACGCGCCTCAACGAGTACGCGGCGGCCGGCTGGTTCACCCCTGCCGAGGTCGCGATGCTCGCAACCCCCGCCGGTCGCCGGCAGGCTCGCGCCTGGTCGGCCGCCCAGCCCCGGGCCAAGAGGCTCGCGATGCGCCGTTTCATGACGGATGCGGCCCGCCTCGCGTTCGCCCGCGAACGCATGCTCACCGGAAGGACCGGCCGCATCGACCGCGCAGACGAAGCGCAGCTCCTGGGTCGGCTCGCTGCCGACCGCGCCGCCGTGCACGGCTGACGCCTGACGGCATCCGGCATCCGTCTCGCGATCAGCATCCGCGATCGGCGTCCCAGGCCCGCGAGTGAGCAGTTTCGGCGGTACCGCAGGGTCGGGAAGCGCCAAAACTGCTCACTCGCGGGATGCGGCGCGGGCACGGGGAGCCGGGCGCGGGCACAAAAAAACTCGCCGCCCGGTGGTGTGGCACTGCCTACGACTCTCCCGGGTACAGCGAGTTTTTTTGCCTGGTACCAGCCTGCACCTTCCAGGCCCGTTCGCGCAAGGAGGAATTCTCCAGTGTGCGATCGGCGCGGGAATCCGGTTGGATAGACACATGACTGATTTGAACTCAAAGCCCGAATTGGACGCCCCGGAGGGCCCCGCGCCCGAGGAACTCGAGATTGTTGACATCGTCGTCGGGGAGGGTGCCGAAGCAACGCCAGGCGCCACCGTCGACGTGCACTACCTGGGTGTCGAGTACGACTCCGGTGACGAATTCGACTCGTCGTGGAACCGCGGCCAGTCGATCAACTTCCCGCTCGGCTCCCTCATCGCCGGCTGGCAGCAGGGGATCCCCGGCATGAAGGTCGGCGGACGTCGCAAGCTCGTCGTACCGCCGCAGCTGGCCTACGGCCCCGCCGGCGGAGGCCACCGCCTCTCCGGCCAGACGCTGATCTTCGTGATCGACCTGCTCGGCGTTAGCTAAGCACCGTCAGCTATGCCCCGGCGTCAGCCGGGACACAGGCACGTGCGAATCGTCACGACGCGTCGTCGATTCGCACGTGCTTGACCCGTGAGGTGTGCCCACGGATGATCGTCACCGCGCTCCTGGCCACGCCGAAATGCTGGGCGAGCAGACGGACGAGCGCTTCGTTGGCCGCGCCGTCAACCGCGCGCTGCTGCAGGAAGACCGTCAGGGACGCATCCGCCCCGTCGTCCCCGACGACGAGCGGGCCTTTACGACTACCGGGTTTGACGCGTACGGTGAGATTCAGCGGGGTCACTCCGGTCCTTCCGGGTCTGGGCGCAGTGCTCCCCACAACGCTACCGGGCGGAGTGAAACCCATGATCTCCATCGACAGAGCGCGGGCCCTGCGGGAAGCCGGCCTGCGCTGGCATCCGGTGTCCGGTGACGCCTTTCAGATCGAACGGCCGGACTTCGAAAGCGACGTGTTCACGGTCAGCGAGATGACGATCGAAGCCCACGAATTCGACACGGGCACGATCCTCGGCTTCAACGGCACGACCGAGTGGGCGCTCGATTCGCTCGCGCTCGAGCACGCGCTGTGGCTGCCTCGCGAGGACCAGCTCCGCGAGTTGCTCAGCGGCACATTCCACTCGCTCCAGCGGCTGGGGGAGTCGGCGTACCGGGTCGAGGTCGAGCTGGGCGGGGCGCCCGTGGCCTTCGATGCCGACGCCGCGGCGGATGCCTACGGCGCTGCGCTCCTGGGGCTGATGGCTCTCGCCGTCGCCGGCGGTTCGCCGGACTGAATCCGCTCCCGGTAACGGGTCTGGAGCCGCGCTGGTCCAGCCTGTCGAGGCTCCTGCAGGGGACTGAATCACAGAAAAATACCCTCGTTTCGACCGGGAAGGTGCTTCTTCTGCGCCGCAAGACGCGGGCTTACCACAGGTGAAGAAATGTCAGTGGCTGGGTTTGTACTACGTTCATGGGCCAATCAGATGAACGTCACACCCCGCCCGGCGGCAGCTCGCCCGGCGATGAGCCTCCCCCGGATGAGCGCAGCCTGGTCGCGAAGATGGCCGATTCCCTCCGCGATCTGGTCGATGCGGCCGTGA
>DHJB01000001.1:76848-78373 GCA_002404115.1 Microbacteriaceae bacterium UBA4731 | reverse complement strand
GTGCAGCTCATGTCGCCGACCGTGCGGTAGCGCACCGTTCGCAGTTCGACCGTTTCCTCCGGCACCGGGGCGCTGACCGGGCCTACGGCACGCCACATGCCGTCGCGCCGGTAGACCTCGCGCTCGTGCGCGTAGTACAGCGGGGGGAGTTCGATTCCCTCGCGTTCGATGTAGCGCCAGACATCCAGTTCGGTCCAGTTGCTGATCGGGAACGCGCGCACGTGCTGGCCGACGGTGTGGCGTCCGTTGTAGAGGTTCCACAGCTCAGGCCGCTGGTTGCGAGGGTCCCACTGGCCGAACTCGTCGCGGAGGGAGAGGATCCGCTCCTTGGCCCTGGCCTTGTCCTCGTCGCGTCGGGCACCGCCGAAGACGGCGTCGTGGCGCCCGGCGGCGATCGCGTCGAGCAGGGGCAGGGTCTGCAACGGGTTGCGGGTGCCGTCCCGGCGTTCCTGCAGGCGGCCGTCGTCGACGTAGTCCTGCACGCTCGCCACCTCGAGCCGCAGGCCGAGGCGCTCGACCGTCGCGTCCCGGAAGGCGATGACCTCCGGGAAGTTGTGGCCGGTGTCGACGTGCAGCACCGGGAAGGGCACGCGCCCCGGCCAGAACGCCTTCGCGGCGAGGTGCAGCATGACGACGGAATCCTTGCCGCCGGAGAAGAGCAGCACCGGACGCTCGAACTCGGCGACGACCTCACGGATGATGTGAACGGCCTCGCTCTCGAGCACATCGAGCTGAGCCAGCCGGTGCCGGCCGGCCGAAACGGGCTGTGCCACGGGGAGGGTCTGTGTCGCGCTCATAGGTGGAGTCCGCATTCTGTCTTCGCGAGCCCGGCCCAGCGGCCGGAACGGGGGTCGTCGCCCGCGGCGACCGGTTTGGTGCAGGGGGCGCAGCCGATGGACGGGTAGCCCTGGCCGAGCAGCGGGTTCACGACCACGGAGTGCGCGGTGGCGTAGTCGAGCAGTTCGTCGAAGGTCCAGGCGGCGAGCGGGTTCACCTTGACCAGGCCGTTGCGCTCGTCCCATTCGATGAGGGGCGTGTTCGTGCGGGTCGGTGCCTCATCGCGACGCACCCCGGTGAACCACAGCTCGTAGCCGGCGAGGGTGCGGTGCAGAGGGGCGACCTTGCGTGCCGCGCAGCACGCGCCGGGATCGCGGGCGAACAGGTCCTTGCCGAAGGTGGCGTCCTGCTGGGCGACGGTCTGCTCCGGCAGCACGTCGACGATCGTGACGTCGAGGGAGCGGGCGACCTCCTCGCGCGTGGCGTAGGTCTCCGGGAAGTGGTAGCCCGTGTCGAGGAACAGCACGTCGACGCCGGGCAGCTGCTGGGCGACGAGCTGCGGCAGCACGGCATCCGCCATCGAGCAGGCCACGGCGACGGTGGTGGTCTCGAAGTTTTCGGCGACCCAGGCGATCAGCCGCTCGGCGGATGCTTCGCCCAGCTCGGCCGCGCCCCGTACGGCGAGGGCGCGCAGCTGCTCGCTCGTGCGGCGGTTCGCGTCGGTACGCGGTGTTTCGGTACGCGGTGT
>DHJB01000001.1:67263-76789 GCA_002404115.1 Microbacteriaceae bacterium UBA4731 | reverse complement strand
CGCGGTGTATCTGTACTCACTGGAGTGCCTCCTCGTCGGCTCGGTGTGCCCAGGTGGCGAAGGTCTCGGTGTCGCCGCGCTCGGCGAGGAAGCGGCGGACGAGGCGTTCGACGTAGTCGGCGAGGTCGTCGGCGGTGACCTTGAGGCCCCGAACGGTGCGGCCGAGGCCGGCCTCGTCGCGGCCGACGGATGCGAGCCCGCCGCCGAGGTGAACCTGGAAGCCGGGCACCTGGCCGCCGGCGCCGTCGGAGAGGAGCTGGCCCTTGAGGCCGATGTCGGCGGTCTGGATGCGGGCGCAGGAGTTCGGGCATCCGTTGACGTGCAGGCTGATCGGTTGGGGCAGGTCGAGGCCGGCGAGGCGTTTCTCCAGTTCGAGCACGGCGTCGGTGGCGGTCTGCTTGGTCTCGACGATGGCGAGCTTGCAGAACTCGATGCCCGTGCACGCGATGGTCGAGCGGCGGAACAGGCTCGGGCGGGCGGCCAGGCCGAGCGCGTCGAGCGCAGTGATGAGTGGTTCGACGTTCTCCTCGCTGATGTCGAGCAGCACGATCTTCTGGTGCGGCGTCGTGCGCAGCCGGGTGGAGCCGTGCTGCTCGAGCAGGTCGGCGAGCCCGGTGAGCATGGTTCCGGAGACGCGGCCGACGAACGGGGTCACGCCGATGTAGAAGCGCCCGTCGTTCTGCTTGTGCACGCCGACGTGGTCGCCCTGACGCGTCGGGGTGGGCGCGGGCGGGCCGTCGGGCAGCGCCTCGTGGAGGTACTCGTTCTCGAGCACCTGGCGGAACTTCTCCGGCCCCCAGTCGGCGAGCAGGAACTTGAGCCTGGCCTTGTTGCGCAGCCGCCGGTAACCGTAGTCGCGGAAGATCGAGACGACGCCGAGCCAGACGTCGGCGACCTTGTCGGGCGTGACGAAGGCGCCGAGGCGCTCGCCGAGGCGGGGGCTGGCGGAGAGGCCGCCGCCGACCCACAGGTCGTAGCCGAGGCCGAGCTCTGGATGCTCGACGGCCACGAAGCCAACGTCATTGATCTCGTGCACGACATCCTGGCTCGGGTGGCCGGTGAGCGCCGTCTTGAATTTGCGGGGGAGGTTCGCGAGCTCCGGGACGCCGATGTACTTCGCCGTGATCTCGTTGATCACGTCCGTCGGGTCGAGCAGCTCGTCGACGGCGATGCCGGCGACGGGGGAGCCGAGCACGACGCGCGGCACGTCGCCGCAGGCCTCGGTGGTCTGCAGGCCGACTGCTTCGAGGCGGCGCCAGATTTCGGGGACGTCCTCGACCCGGATCCAGTGCAGCTGGATGTTCTGGCGGTCGGTGAGGTCGGCGGTGTCCCGGCCGAACTCTTCCGAGATCTCGCCGATGACGCGCAGCTGGTCGGTGGTCAGCTGGCCGCCGTCGATGCGTACGCGGAGCATGAAGTACTTGTCTTCGAGCTCGTGGGGTTCAAGGGTCGCCGTCTTGCCGCCGTCGATGCCGGGCTTGCGCTGCGTGTACAGGCCCCACCAGCGGAACCGGCCGTGCAGGTCGGTGCCATCGATCGAGTCGAAACCCTGCTTGGAGTAGATCTGTTCGATCCGCTCGCGAACATTGAGCCCGTTGTCCTGCTGCTTCCACTCCTCGTTGCCGTTGAGCGGCGCGGTGCCGTCGATCTTCCACTGCCCGTGCGGGCGAGTCGCTGGGCGGGGCGGGCGGGCCGCCCTGGCGGTCTCGGTCTGGTTCAGCGACGTATTGGTCGGCGACACGGTGGCTCCTCCTCGATCGACGCGAAGCGAGTGAGGAACGTATGGGAGTATTCACCCGCAGTGCGATGGGTTCGAATGTAGGCGGAATGCGAGCGCATGTCACCTGGGCCGCGTCACGGCCGGTCACGCACCGTAGCAAGGCGTCACAGTGGTGCGGCCGGAGGGCTCCCGGCCTAGACTGCGGACCGGTAGCGGTCGACGACCACGTCGACGAGCTGCCGGGGAACAGGACCCTCCGGAATGAGCAGCGGCCGCGTCACGACGGTCGCGCCGGCCTGCTCGACGAGCGTCTGGAAGTATCCGGGTGCCAGCAGGTAGCTGCTGGCCACGATCCGTCGACCGGGGTTCGCCGACCGCGCGGCAGAGACCGCGTCGGCGAGCCGGGGCTCGGCGGCCGAGAGGAATCCGACCGCCACGTCCCGGCCGGATGCGACGGCGAGGCGTTCGGCGACGACGCGGCAGTCCACGACCGCGCGCGCGTCGCTCGAGCCGGCGACGGCGAGCACGACCACGTCGTCCTGCCGGAGTCCGGCCTGGTCCAGCCGGTGCCGGAGCAGCTCGACGAGACGGTCGTCGGGACCGAGCGCCGGCGCGAGCGAAACCTTCCGGTCGGTTTCGGCGCCGACCGCTTCGGTGAGGTCGACGTGCACGTGGTAGCCGGCCGAGAGCAGCAGCGGAACCACGACCGCCGGCATCCGTTCCGGAAGCGCCGCCAGGGTCTCCGGCGTGTCCGGATGCTGCACATCGACGAAGCCGAGCGCGACCGTGAGCTCCGGGTGAGCGTCGGCGACCGCGCGCATCAGCGCCTCGACGGCGGCCTGGCCGGCGGGCGAGGAGGTGCCGTGGGCAATGCCAACGAGCGCGGGAACGGGAGGCGTCACCCCTCCATTCTTGCTGGCCGCACGCTGAGTGTTACCTCGCAAGACGCCCGCCCTCGCCGCTCGCGGCTCGCTGTACCGGCAAGCAACATCATTCCCGCGGAGCTGGGACGCCGCACCCGCGGAGGCCGGCACTCGGTCGCGCGTGCGGCGTGCGCCCTAGGCTAGAGGCATGGCAGAACGCACCCCCTGGTCCCTTTCCGGCGCGCTGCGCGGCATGTTCGCGAAGCCCACGATCGACGAAGAGACCTGGAACGACCTCGAGGATGCGCTGATCCAGGCCGACTTCGGCCCCACCGTGACCGATGCCATCGTCTCTGACCTCCGCGCGAAGGTCGCGAGGTACAACACGACCGACCCGGCCGACCTGCAGCGGATGCTGCGCGAAGGCATCGAGGAACGCCTCGCCAGGCTCGACCCGACCCTCACCCTCAGCGCGCGCCCCGCGGTCGTGCTCGTCGTCGGCGTCAACGGCGTCGGCAAGACCACGACCATCGGCAAGTTCGCGAAGTTCCTGCGCACCTACGATCGCAGCGTGCTGATCGGCGCGGCCGACACGTTCCGGGCCGCCGCCGTCGAACAGCTCGCGACCTGGGCCGAACGCGCCGGCGCGGACATCGTGCGGCCGCAGGCGCATGGCCAGGATCCGGCATCCGTCGCCTTCCAGACGGTTCAGAAAGCGATGAACGAAGGCATCGAGATCGTCATCATCGACACCGCCGGCCGGCTCCAGACCAAGAGCGGGCTGATGGACGAGCTCACTAAGATCCGCCGGGTGATCGAGAAGCAGACTCCCATCGCCGAGGTGCTCCTCGTGCTGGACGCGACGACCGGCCAGAACGGACTCGCCCAGGCGGAGGCCTTCATCGAGCACGCCGGCGTGACCGGGCTCGTGCTCACCAAGCTGGACGGCTCGGCGAAGGGCGGCTTCGTGCTCGCCGTGCAGGAGAAGACCGGGATCCCGATCAAGCTCGTCGGCCAGGGCGAGGGCATCAACGACCTCACCGGTTTCACCCCGCACGTTTTTGCCCAAAAGCTGGTCGGATAGCCGGGGGGCAGTGAAGATTAGATTATGAAGACAGTGAGGACGGCATGACCATCGAACACGATTTCTTCGGAATTCTCGGCAGCGACGACCTGGGCGAGGTCTATTGGTCGGAGTCGGCCGAACTCGGCGACCAGACTGTCGAGATCGACGTCAGCTCGCCCGATGAGGATTCCGTCACCGCCGAGGCCCTGGACATCGCCGCGGCCATGATCAACTCCCTCGAGGAGCTCGACTCCGCGGCCCGCGAGTCGCTCGTCGCCGACCTCAGCTCCGAGCCCAGCCTCACGTCGACGTACATCAACCAGCACTTCGACGAGATGGACCCGGAGGCGCTCGACGACGCCATCATCTGGGATTCGGGCGACAAGCAGATCGACTTCCTGCGTTCGCTCCGCCTGCAGCACGTGGGTTTCCACCCGCACCACAGTGCCAGCGAGGAGCACTTCGCCCTGCTCGACTACTCGATCAGCCCCGATGACACCGATTCGCTGCTCGTTGTCACGATCGACGTGCACGGCGACACGGTGGCCCTCGCGATCGAAAACTAGCGCCGGCACGACCGAGGCTCGACCGCCACGCCTCCGCGTACCGGTTAAACTGGATCCACAATGGCTACTTTTGGAAACCTCTCAGATCGCCTCGCCGAGACCTTCAAGAATCTCCGCACGAAGGGCAAGCTCTCCGCAGCGGATGTCGACGGCACCGTCCGCGAGATCCGTCGCGCCCTCCTCGAAGCGGATGTCGCGCTCGAGGTCGTCAAGGATTTCACCGCCAGCGTGCGCGAACGCGCCCTCGGTGACGAGGTCAACAAGGCGCTGAACCCGGCGCAGCAGGTCGTCCAGATCGTCAACGAGGAACTCGTCCGCATTCTCGGCGGGGAGCAGCGTCGACTCGAATTCGCCAAGAAGCCGCCGACGGTCATCATGCTGGCCGGCCTCCAGGGCGCCGGTAAGACGACCCTTGCCGGCAAGCTGGCGAAGTGGCTCGCGAAGGACGGCCACACGCCGATCCTCGTCGCGGCCGACCTCCAGCGCCCGAACGCCGTCACCCAGCTGCAGGTCGTCGGGCAGCAGGCCGGCGTGCCCGTGTACGCGCCGGAGCCCGGCAACGGCGTCGGTAACCCCGTCGCGGTAGCCCGCGACGGGGTGAAGTACGCCGAGCAGAAACTGCACGACGTGGTCATCGTCGACACGGCGGGCCGCCTCGGCATCGACGCCGACATGATGAAGCAGGCCTCGGACATCCGGCAGGCGATCGACCCCGACGAGGTGCTCTTCGTCATCGACGCCATGATCGGCCAGGACGCCGTGACCACGGCCAGGGCGTTCCAGGCCGGTGTCGACTTCACCGGCGTTGTGCTCTCCAAGCTCGACGGTGACGCACGCGGTGGTGCCGCGTTGTCCATCGCCTCGCTCACCGGCCGGCCGATCATGTTCGCCTCGACGGGGGAGAGCCTCGACGACTTCGAACCGTTCCACCCCGACCGCATGGCCAGCCGCATCCTCGACCTCGGTGACATCCTCACCCTGATCGAGCAGGCTCAGGGTGCCTTCGACGAGGACGAAGCCCGCAAGATGGCCGAGAAGTTCTCGACCGACACGTTCACCCTCGACGACTTCCTCGGCCAGATGCAGCAGCTGCGCAACATGGGTTCGATCAAGAAGATGATGGGCATGCTGCCGGGCGCCGGCGCCATGAAGCAGCAGCTCGAGAACTTCGACGAACGCGAGATCGTTCGCACGGAGGCGATCATCCAGTCGATGACCAAGGCGGAGCGCACCACCCCGAAACTGCTCAACGGATCACGCCGCCTGCGCATCGCGCGAGGCGCCGGATCGACCGTGACCGAGGTGAACCAGCTCGTGCAGCGCTTCGAACAGGCCGCGAAGATGATGAAGACCGTCTCCAAGGGCGGCATGCCGAACATCCCCGGCATGGGCCCGATGCCCGGCGCCGGTCTCGGCGGCGGCCGCGGCAAGCAGCAGCCGAAGAAGAAGGGCTCCAAGTCGGGCAACCCGGCCAGGCGCGCCGCGGAGAACGCGGCGCTGGCCGCGGGCGAGAAGCCGGGCGGCGAGGCTGCCGGAAGCGGCGGGGCCGGATTCGGGTTCGGCGGCGGCAAGAAGGCCGGCGGCCCGACCGAGGAAGAAATGGCCGCGCTGCAGAAGATGCTCGGCCGGTAGGCGTTTAGGCTGAGCGCATGAACTCAGCCTCACGCCCGGTGCGCCTCGGCACGCAGCTCGCCCCGCAGCACGCAACGTACGGCAAGATCAGGGACACCCTCGCCGAGGTGGAGGCGCTCGGCGTCGACATCGCGTTCAACTGGGACCACTTCTTCCCGCTCTCCGGCGACCCGGACGGCCTGCACTTCGAGTCCTGGACGATGCTGGCGGCCTGGGCCGAGCAGACGTCGACGATCCAGTTCGGCGCCCTGGTGAACTGCAACAGCTACCGGAACCCCGACCTGCAGGCCGACATGGCCCGCACCATCGACCACATCAGCGGCGGCCGCTTCATCTTCGGCACCGGGTCCGGCTGGTTCGAGCGCGACTACGACGAGTACGGCTACGAGTTCGGCACCCCAGGGACGAGGCTGGATGCCCTCGAAGCGAACCTGCCCCGCATCGAGGCGCGCTGGGCCAAGCTCAACCCGCCGCCGGTGCGTGACATCCCCGTGCTGATCGGGGGCGGCGGCGAGAAGAAGACCCTCCGGATCGTCGCGAAGCATGCGGACATCTGGCACTCGTTCTCCAACCCCGCGGTGCTCGAGCACAAGCTCGGCGTGCTCGGCCAGTGGTGCGACCGGGTGGGCAGGGACATCACCGAGATCGAAATCTCGACGGAGCTTCGGGGCCGCACGATCGAGCAGGCCGAGGAGCTCTACGACCTCGGGACGCGGCTGTTCACGATCGGGGTGTCCGGGCCCCGCTACGACCTGGCGCCGGTCGCGGACTGGCTCGCCTGGCGCGACAGCAAGAACGCCGCCTGAGGTCTAGGAGGCAGGCCCGTGGAGCAGTTCGCGGCTGAGGGCGGCGACCACGGCCGGCAGGCTGCCGTCGTTCTCCTCGGCCACCCTGCGCTGGCGCTGGTAGCTCGCACCGTTGTTGAGGATCAGATTGAGCTGCAGGAGCTCCGGCAGGCAGCCGAGCCGTTCGGCGACCGGGGTGAGGGTGCGGATGAGCCGGCGCACGTCGTCGGTGACGAGCCGTTCGGCGCCGGCTGAGTCCAGGATGATCTCGGCGTCGAGCCCGTAGCGTGCGGCCCGCCACTTATTCTCGCGCACGAACCACGGCTGCAGCACGGGGACCTCCTCGCCGGCGTCGAGGCTGGTGGACATCCACTCGACCAGGCACTGCACGAAAGCGGCGATCGCACCGATTTCTTCGGCCGTGGACACGCCGTCGCAGACGCGCACCTCGATCGTGCCCCAGCGCGGAGACGGGCGGATGTCCCATCGCACCTCGGTGACGTCGTCGATGACGCCCGTGACCGTCATGTCCTCGACGTACTCCTCCCAGGCGGCCCAGTCGGCGAGGATCCAGGGGAGCCCGGCGGTGGGCAGCTGCTGGAACATGAGCGAGCGGTTGGAGGCGTAGCCGGTGTCGACCCCGGCCCAGAACGGGCTGGACGCCGAGAGCGCCTGCAGGTGCGGGATGTAGGTGAGCAGGCCGTTCAGGATCGGCATCACCTTGGCCCGGTCCTCGACACCGACATGAACGTGGATGCCCCAGATCATCATGTTGCGGCCCCACCACTGAGTGCGGTCGATCAGGCGGTGGTAGCGCGGCTTGTCGGTGAGAGTCTGGTCGTACCACTGCGCGAACGGATGCGAGCCGCTGCAGATGAGAGCGACGCCGCGCGGCTCGGTGATGGCGCGTACCTCGGCCACCTGGCCGACGACATCCGCCACAGCCCCGGCCACCGTCTCATGCACGCCGGAGACCAGCTCGACGGTGTTCAGCAGCAGTTCCCCGGTGATGTGCGGGTGGGCTGACCCGTCGGCCCCCTGCAGGGCCTCGAGCACCTCGCCGGCGATGGACACGAGGTCGCCGGTCGCCCGGTCGACCAGGGCGAGTTCCCATTCGATGCCGACGGTCGAGCGTGCTGATCGGGCGAACTCGATTGCCACGTGTACATCCTTCGCTGGTGCAAGACGCGCCCGGGTGCCGGCGGCCAGAGACTAATCCTGACACCGCACCGGTCGATTATCACAAAGTGGGCGATGTCTGGCAGAATGATCAGTCGAGTTCTCTTACGTCCGACCCTCTAATCAGACGTTCGAAAAACCCCTTGAGCTTTTGCCGAGTGTGCCCCCACGCTCACGGCTGTCAGTTCGCCAAACACAAAGAAAACACAGGAGAATTGTGGCTGTCAAAATCCGTCTGAAGCGTATGGGCAAGATCCGTGCGCCGTACTACCGCATCGTCGTTGCCGACTCGCGCACCAAGCGCGACGGTCGTGTCATCGAAGAGATCGGCATCTACCACCCCACGCAGGAGCCCTCCGTCATCGAGGTCAAGTCCGAGCGTGCGCAGTACTGGCTCGGCGTCGGCGCACAGCCGACCGAGCAGGTTGCTGCTCTGCTCAAGCTGACCGGCGACTGGGGCATCTTCAAGGGTGACAAGAACGCCAAGAGCACCGTCAAGGTGAAGGAAGCCAAGGTTGCCTTCGTCGCCGACGAGAAGAAGAAGCCCGTCCTGAAGCCGAAGGCCGAAAAGCCCGCCGCGAAGGAAGAGGCTCCGGCCGAGGCCGCCGCTGAGGCTCCCGCAGAGGACCAGGCGTAGTCTTGCTCGCTCCCGCGCTTGAGCACCTCGTCAAGGGGATCGTTGATCACCCGGACGATGTGCACGTCGAAGCAAAAAACTCACCCCGTGGCGATGTTCTCGAGGTTCGTGTGAACCCCGAGGACCTCGGCCGGGTGATCGGTCGCGCCGGTCGTACCGCCAAGGCGCTGCGTACCCTCGTGGCCGCGCTGGCCGATGGCAGGCGCGTTCGCGTCGACGTCGTGGACACTGATTTCTAAAGTGGACGACAGCACGCCACCGCGCACCCAGCTTCGGGTGGGGCGCCTGACGAAGGCCCATGGCCTCAAGGGCGCAATCAAGCTGGAGCTGTTCACGGATGACCCGGGACGTCGTTTCGTCCCGGGCGCCGTGTTCACCCTCCAGGTGCCCTCCGGCTCACCCTGGCACGGCAAGACCCTCGAACTCGTCGAGTTGCGCTGGTACAACCAGCACGCCGTCGGGTTCTTCAAGGATGTTCCCGACCGCGAGGCCGCGGAAACCCTGGCCAAGGCGATCCTGTGGATCGACCAGGATTCCGCCGAGCAGTCGGACGAAGAAGACGCCTGGTACGACCACCAGCTCGTCGGACTCGCCGTCATGCGCGACGGCGTCAAAGTCGGCACCATCGCACGGCTCGACCACATGCCGGCCCAGGATCTCCTGATCGTGAAGACGCCGGACGGCGAGATCATGGTGCCGTTCGTCAAGGCGATCGTGCCGTCCGTCGACGTGAAGGCCGGCATCGTCACGATCACGCCTCCTCCCGGCCTGTTCGAAGAGATCCCCGAGCCCGAGGAAGCCGAACCGGCAGCCGAAGCGGCTCCGGAAGCGGCCCCGGAGACGGATGCTGCGGCATCCGTCGCCGACGAGGCACCCACGGTCGATTAGTCCCAGCCCTGGCCGCACGCGTGACTCCCCGGAGCATGCGTGCGGCCCGGGCTACGGATTAGCACCACCTCGCCACTCGCAATCGCACGCCGCGGCATCCGCAGCGGCGTGCCGCCCGTCGCGGCTCCTGTGGTGGTGTCCACGGCCGCCACGCGCGCCCTGCGTCGATCATTCCGAGCCCTGCCCGCAC
>DHJB01000001.1:65240-67094 GCA_002404115.1 Microbacteriaceae bacterium UBA4731 | reverse complement strand
ACAGCTGCGGATCATCGTCGCGTCCTGCTCCGTCGCGCCCTCCGCGACTGACCACGCCTCCGCGAGTCACGTACCCAGGAATCGGTTGCCGGGGTATTCGGCGCTGAAGCGGACCGCGCGTGGATCATTCCGAGCCCTGCCCGCACGCGTCGCTCTACGACGGATGCGTGCAGCCACAGCTGCGGATCATCGTCGCGTCTTGCTCAGCGCGCCCTGCCGCGATTCATGGGCCCAGCTTCCGTGGCCGCGACCTTTGGCCTCCAGGCGCACCACGGTCTTCCATTCCCAGCCCTGTGCCACTCGCGTGGCTCCACGACGGATGCGTGCCGCAGCTGCTGCTGCTCATCGCCGCGCCCGGCTCAGTCGAGCCCCGCCGCGATTGATGGGCCATCTGCGAGTTGCGCTCCAGGCCTCGGTTGGCGAGGTATTCGGCGCCCACGCGACGCCCGCGTCGATCATCCCCAGCCGTGGCCGCCTGCGTCGCTCCACGACGGATGCGTCCAGCCGCAGCTGCGGATCATCGACCGTTTGCCGCAGAACGGATGCCGCCTCCCGCAGGCGACCAGCCCAGGAATCGGTTGCCGCGGTGATCATCACCGAAGCGAGCCGCGTCGATCGTCCCGAGCCCTGCCTGCACGCGTCGCTCCACGACGGATGCGTGCCGCCACGGCTGCTGCTCATCGAGTGCCCGGCTCAGTCGAGCCCCACCGCGATTGAGGATGCATGCAGCCACGGCTGCGGACTATCGCCGCAGCACGACTCAGTCGAGCCTGACCGCGATCCCCGCGGCCCGGTGCACGGGCTGCCAGCGGTGCTCGCGCCTCCGCACGATGGCCAGCAGCGCCCGCTCCACCGAGGCCCAGTCCTGCATGATCCGGCGATGAGTCACCCGCACCACGATGTAACCCAGCTCGACGAGCGCCAGATCGCGCGCGCGGTCCCGCTCGTAGGCATCCGGGCTCTCATGGTGCTTCCGGCTGTCGAGTTCGACTACCAGCCGGTCGCCGACCAGGAGGTCCACCCAGCCGATCCCCGGCACGTGGACCTGGCAACGGACCGGCACATTGTGGGCGCGGAGTCCCAGCCGCGTCAGGGTTTCGAGTCCGGATCCGCAGCCTGCGTCGACCAGTCGCATCATCCACTCGTGCGAATCCGGCAGCCCGGCCAACGCGGCCGTGAGGCGGTCGGCCGAGAGCAGTCCCCGGTTGAGCAGCGAGTCGAAGGCGACGATGGCGTGATCTCGAGGCAGGCAGGTGGCGATGCAACCGGCCGCGTCATCGAGCAAATCGGTGGGGCTGTGCGGGTTGAGCAGGCGCGGCCGCCAGTGCGTGACGACCTGCGGATGCCCCTGCCATGCGGCCAAGTCCCGGCCGCGGTCGCCCGGGAATCGAAGTTCGCTGCGCGGTGAGGACACGCAAACGTGGAGCTTGTTGTCCGGCATCAGCCAGACGTCGTGAGCACGGAGCAGCGATGCGCAGCCCAGGCGCCCGCCCACGCGGAGCGCCTTGACGGTCTCGCTGCGGTCCCCAGGGATGCAATACCAACCCGCGCGGATCCGCTCAATGTGGCCCAGCCGGGCGGATCGTTCCAGCTGCTTCTGCGTGATCCCACCGGAGCGGAGGGTCACGGCGTGCGCCGCTCCGCCGAAGTGGGACAGCGCGCTCACAATCTCGGGCATGGGTCCACTCTGGCCGGGCGGGCCGGCCGGCGGTGGCCGACCGGCCAATCTGTGGAGAACCTCGGTGGCGGCATCCGCGGCGATCATCCCCAGCCCTGGCACCGCGCACCCTGCGCCAGCGGATGCGCGGCCGCCCAGCTGGGTTTCGTCGCCCGAAGCTGGTGAGGGAGCGGGAG
>DHJB01000001.1:38578-65132 GCA_002404115.1 Microbacteriaceae bacterium UBA4731 | reverse complement strand
GAGCGGGAGGCACGGAGGTCGAGGTGGACGTGGACGTGGCTTCGGCATCCGGCGATTATCCCCAGCACTGGAGCAGCGCAGCGCGTAGGCAACGATGCGCCGGTTCACAGCTGGGTTCCGTCGCTGACCCGTGCGTCAGCCCGTGCGCCCGTCGGCAGGGCCGCCCACGCGCCGGCCCACGCGCCGGCCCATGCGCCCGCCCACGCGCCCGCCCACGCCCGGCCGCACAGCCGCGCCTCGGTAGACTCGCAGCCATGCGCATCGACATTGTCACGATCTTTCCCGAGTTCTTCGGGGTGCTCGACATTTCGCTGCTCGGCAAGGCCCGCCAGTCCGGCCTGATCGACCTGCGCGTGCACAATCTGCGCGATTACACCCACGACCGCCACCGCACCGTCGACGACACCCCGTACGGCGGGGGCGCCGGCATGGTCATGAAACCCGAACCGTGGGGCGAGGCACTCGACGCGATCCTCACCGACATGACGGGCGCCGAGACCAGGGCTGCCGCGACGACGGATGCCGCATCCGGCCCGGTCCTCATCTTCCCCTCGCCGGCCGGCGAGCAGTTCACCCAGGCCATCGCCCGGGAACTCGCCGAGGAGCCGAATCTCGTCTTCGGCTGCGGCCGCTATGAGGGCATCGACCAGCGGGTCTTCGACCACTTCGCCGGTCGCGGCCGCGTGCGGCTGATCAGCCTGGGCGACTACGTGCTCAACGGGGGAGAGGTGGCCGTGATGGCCATGATCGAGGCCGTCGGGCGCCTGATCCCCGGCGTCGTCGGCAACCCGGAGAGCCTCGTAGAGGAGTCCCACGAAGACGGCCTGCTCGAGTACCCGAGTTACACCAAGCCAGCCAGCTGGCGCGGCCTCGACGTGCCGCCGGTGCTGCTCAGCGGCAACCACGGCGCCATCGCAGCCTGGCGACGCGAGCAGCAGATCGAGCGCACCGCGCGCGTTCGCCCCGACCTTCTGCCGGCAGCGAACAGTGAGGATTCGCCCAGCCCGCGCGGATAATCTGGTCACGTGTTCATCCGCAGGGTCTTCTTCCGCTGGCAGTTCATCGCCGTTGTGCTGCTGCCGCTCTGGCTGCTGGTCGGTTGGCCGATCTTCGGCGCCGGCGGCTGGGGGGTTCTCGGTGTCGTCTTCGGGGCCATCGCCCTCGGCGTTTGCCTGCTCACGGTGAGCCTGCTGATCTTCGCCCGCAGGGAGGTGCGCGAGACCAGGGCGGTGTCCTGGCCCGACGTCGGTGTCCTCGCGCTCTGGCACGCCCTGATCATCGGCCTCGGGTTCTATGCCGCCGCTTCGCCGTGGCTGTCAGCGCTCGCAATACTGGTTGGGATCGGCGCCTTCTGGTTCGCGGTGTGGGAACTTTACGACGCCGCCCGCCGGCGGCTGAAGGCTGTGATCGACCTCATCGATGAGACCGCCCGCCTCGGCTCGGTCCCCAGCGGCGCACCCCAAACCGTCGCATCCGACCCCACCGTGATCGTCATCCAGGAGAAGCCGACGCACTCCTAGCCACGGCTTTGGTGGTTGGCCCTGTTTCGTGGCAGACTAAGCGTTTGTGCCGCGGCAAGACTCTGCCACAGGGGAGTTTCGCCTTCAGCGGCACGCACTGACTTATCGGTTGCTGACGCAACGCGCGCATCGCGCGTCGCGAAGCATTACGCGTGCTCGACCTGTGGCGGGTACAGAGAGCGAATAAACATGCATATTCTCGACATGGTGGATGCCCCGTCACTTCGGAAAGACATCCCCGACTTCCGCGCCGGCGACACCGTCAAGGTCCACGTCAACATCATTGAAGGCGCCCGCTCCCGCGTGCAGGTCTTCCAGGGCGTCGTCATCGGCCGCTCGGGCGAAGGCGTTCGCGAAACGTTCTGCGTTCGCAAGGTCAGCTTCCAGGTCGGCGTCGAGCGTACCTTCCCGGTGCACTCGCCCGTGATCGACCACATCGAGGTCGTCACCCGCGGCGCCGTGCGTCGCGCGAAGCTGTACTACCTGCGCAACCTGCGTGGCAAGAAGGCCAAGATCAAGGAAAAGCGCTTCAACTAATTTCCTGCAATTACCTCGCCGCGAGCGCTTCAGAGCCAACTCGCAGGCCAGAGTGAATTCGTCCCTGAGCTCCTCACCCCTAAACTGGGTGCGGAGCTCAGGCGGTTTAATGACAGACAATTCTCTGCCCACGCGATCAGATCGCCTGGCAACAGAAACGAAGCGCAAGAAGCGCAGCGTTGCAATCTTCCTTCGTGACCTTCTGATTATTTTCGTGGTGGCGCTGCTCGTCTCGTTCCTGATCAAGACGTTCCTGATCCGGTCGTTCTACATCCCCTCAGGGTCGATGGAACAGACCTTGCTGATCAACGACCGCATCATCGTGAACCAGCTCGAACCCAAGCTGATCCCGATCGAGCACGGCGACGTCGTCGTGTTCCGGGATCCGGGCGGATGGCTCCTGCCGCAGGCCGCGATCGAGCAGAACCCCATCGTGGCCGGCCTCGACTGGGTGATGTCGGTCGTCGGGCTCTCCGCGCCGGACAGCAACGACCACCTCATCAAGCGCGTGATCGGGCTGCCGGGCGACCACGTGGTCTGCTGCAACGCCCTCGGGCAGATGAGCGTCAACGGCATCCCGATCTCCGAGCCGTATGTGTCTCTCCCGGCCGGTGAGACGAAGGTCTCCAAAGACGACTTCGACATCGTCGTCCCGGCCAAGTCGCTGTGGGTGATGGGGGACAACCGCTACAACTCGAAGGATTCCCGCTACAACGGAGACACGCCCGGCAGGGGCTTCGTGCCGATCGACAACGTCGTCGGACGTGCCCTCGTGATCAGCTGGCCGCTCGCACGCTGGACGTGGCTGGACGACTACCCAGAGGTGTTCCGCGGGGTTGAACAGGCCGCGAAATGATGATGGCCGTCGTGGACCCCACGCTCGACACCGAATGGTCCATCCTGGCCGGAGGCGTCCCCTGCGTCATTGGGTGTGACGAGGTGGGCCGCGGCGCCCTCGCCGGGCCGGTTGCGGTCGGGTTCGCCGTCATCGACACGCACGTTGCGGCCCTGCCCGTCGGGCTCCGGGATTCAAAGCTCCTCAGCGAACCGCGCCGCCAGGCCCTCGCCCCGTTGGCTGTGGCCTGGGCGGTGCACTCCGCCGTCGGTCTCGCCTCCGCGCAGGAGATCGACGCGCTCGGCATCATGGCGGCCCTCGGCCTCGCCGGCAAGCGGGCCCTCGCCGAGCTGTACGCGGCCGGCGTCGACATCCAGGGCAGCGTCGTGCTCCTGGACGGCGGCGACGACTGGCTCAACAAGGCGCTGAACACGCCGCTCACCGTGATCACCCGGGTCAGGGCCGACCAGGACTGCGGATCGGTGGCCGCGGCATCCGTGATCGCCAAGGTCCACCGGGATGCGCTGATGATCGAAGCGGATACCGTGTACCCGGGCTACGGCTGGGCCACGAACAAGGGCTACGGCAGCGCAGAGCACATGAACGCGATCGAGGAGCTCGGCGCCAACGACATGCACCGCAAATCCTGGCTCAAAATCTCAGCGTAGGATTGACTCATCATGGAAGAAGACGAGTTCGAGGACTACGACCGCGAAGTCGAGTTGGCCCTGTACCGCGAATATCGCGACGTTGTTGGCCAGTTCCAATACGTCGTCGAGACCGAACGCCGCTTCTACCTCGCCAATGAGGTCGAACTCGTGCGGCGGGACACGGAGCACGATTTCTACTTCGAGCTGACCATGAAAGACGTCTGGGTGTGGGACGTGTACCGCTCCGACCGATTTGTGAAGTCGGTGCGCGTGCTCACGTTCAAGGACGTCAACGTGGAAGAACTTGCCTCGAAGGACTTCGAACTTCCCAAGGAACTCGCGCTCGACGAGTAGCACCCGCTCACTCCTCCCGCATCGCTTGTTTCTCACGCATTGACTCGGCGCGCCGTTGCGACCGAGAGAGAAAGGTACTCGTTGAAGCTGGAATCCGATCGCGCCCGGGACACCTGGATCAACCGGGAGGCGCTGGCCGAGGCGATGATTCCCCTCATCGGCCGTCTCTACCGCGAAAACAACGTCGTCACGTCGGTGCACGGCCGCAGCCTGATCAACCAGTCGGTCGTCAGCCTGCTCAAGGCCCACCGCTTCGCCCGGCAGGTCGATGACGTCGAACTGCCGCTCGAGGAGACACTGCCGCTGCTGCAGGCGCTGTGCACCCTCGACCTGGGTGCCGCGTCGATCGACCTCGCCCGGCTCGTCATGGCCTACAGGCTCGAGGGTGCCGACCGGTCCCTTGACGCGTTCCTCCGCGGGGAACTGGCTGATGTCGTCGACGGGCGCGGGCAGGGCGATGCGAGCGGCACCGACGTCGTGCTCTACGGATTCGGCCGGATCGGCCGGCTTCTCGCCCGCATCCTGATCGAACACGCCGGCGGCGGCCAGGGCCTGCGCCTGCGGGCCATCGTCGTGCGCAAGGGGTCCGACGACGACATCGTCAAGCGGGCGAGCCTGCTGCGCCGTGACTCGGTCCACGGCCCGTTCGAGGGCACCATTTCGGTCGATCCGGTCAACAACACCATCCTCGCCAACGGCACGCTCATCCAGGTCATCTACTCGAGCGACCCGGCCAGCGTCGATTACACGCAGTACGGCATCCACGATGCGATCGTCGTCGACAACACCGGCCGGTGGCGGGATGCCGAAGGCCTGTCCCAGCACCTGGCCTGCCCCGGCGTCGCCCGGGTGCTGCTCACCGCGCCGGGCAAGGGCGACCTGAAGAACATCGTGCACGGCATCAACCACGACACGATCACCGACGACGACGCCATCGTCACGGCCGCGTCGTGCACCACGAACGCAATCACGCCCGTGCTCAAGGCCGTCAACGACCGGTTCGGCATCGTCGACGGCCACGTCGAGACGGTCCACTCGTTCACCAACGACCAGAACCTGATCGACAACTTCCACTCGGGTGAGCGCCGGGGACGCTCTGCCGTGCTCAACATGGTCATCGCCGAGACCGGAGCGGCCAAGGCCGTTGCGAAGGCGCTGCCCGAGCTGGCCGGCAAGCTCACCGGCAACGCCATCCGCGTTCCCACCCCCGACGTGTCGATGGCGATCCTCAACCTCAACCTGGGCAGTGGCGCCACCAAGGACGAGCTGAACGCGTACCTCCGCACCATGTCGCTGAACTCCGAGCTGCACAAGCAGATCGACTACATCGACTCGCCCGAGGTCGTCTCCACCGACTTCCTCGGCTCGCGCCGGGCCGGCATCGTCGACGGGCTGGCCACGATCTGCACCGGGAACAAGGCGATCCTCTACGTCTGGTACGACAACGAGTTCGGCTACAGCTGCCAGGTCATCCGCGTGCTCGAGGAGATGGCCGGCGTGCACCCGCCGGCGTTCCCGCGGGTGCTGGCCGACGAGCTCCAGCCGACCGTCTAGCTACCGGTTACCGGGTTACCGCGGCTCGCAGATGACGACGGGGATGTCCCGCTTCGTTTTCTTCTGGTAGCCGGCGTACCCGCGGTATGCGGCCACGATCGCCGGCCACAGGTCGGCCTTCTCGGCGGCGGTGGCGGTGCGAGCGCGCATCCGCATGGTCCGGCCATCGACGGTCAGCTCGACGTCCGGGTCAGCCACAAGGTTGAGGTACCACCCGGGATGCCGGTCGTCGCCGCCCTTGGAAGCGACCAGGACGTAGCGTCCGTCGCCGTGCACGGGCGCCGTGAGCATCGTCGACCGGCGCTTGCCCGTTGAGCGACCGATCGTGTGCAGCTCGACCGCCGGCATGGAGCCGAACGAGCGCAGCAGCCGGCCGCCCGACAGCCTGAGCACCGCCCGGTGCGCCAGGTTCATCGTCTTCATCTGCAGATCCGTCAGCTGATTGCGCAGGCTCATTCCCACAGCCTACGAGGCTGGGCCGACACCAAACGGAAGGGACCCGCGCTCCGAATGATTTGCGTGACCAAACACCGACTGACCACCATGATCATTGCCGGAGCGATCGCACTGACGACTCTCGCCGTGGCGGCGACTCGTACACGCTCGGGACGGGGGCCTCCGATCCGGCCCCGACCTCGTCGACCAGGTGATCAGGGCCAAACCGGACATCGTGATGATCACACTGGGGGCTGTGATGCTCTGAAGCTAGGTTGGAACCATGACTTCAGCAACGATGCTCAGCTCCGTGCTCCACCATGCGGGATCCGCCCGCCCGTACGCGACCAGCCGCCCGCTGTCGCTGGAGGAGGTGGCCGTGCCGGCGCCGCGGGCCGGCGAGTTGCTCGTGAAGATCGAACGGGCCAGCCTCTGCCACTCCGACCTGTCCGTGATCGACGGTTCCAGGATCCGGCCGTTGCCGATGGCGTTGGGCCACGAGGCCGCAGGGACGGTGGCAGAGGTGGGAGCCGGGGTCACCGATGTGCGCGCGGGTGACCGGGTCGTGCTGATCTTCGTGCCGAGCTGTGGAGACTGCCGCGCCTGCCTGGCCGGGCGGCCGGCGCTCTGCCACCGCGGCGCGGAGTCGAATGGCACGGGCGACCTCCTGCACGGTGGCGCCCTGCTGAGGACGGCCGACGGAGCGCGGATCAACCACCACCTGGGCATCTCCGCGTTCTCTGAGTACGCCGTGGTCGCCCGCGAATCCGTGGTCGTCATCGACGACGACGTCCCCTTCGATGTCGCCGCCATGTTCGGCTGCGCCGCACTGACCGGAATCGGCGCGGTGCTCAACACCGCCCGGCTGACCGAGGGGCAATCGGTGATCGTGTTCGGGCTGGGTGCCGTCGGCCTGATGGCCGTCATGGCCGCCGCCCAGGTGGAGGGGACCACCGTCATTGCCATCGACCCGCTCCCGGAAAAGCGGGCGCTGGCGCTGCGCTGCGGCGCCGATGTCGTCGGCGCTCCCGACGAGGCGGCCGCGCTCGTGGCCGAGTACGCCGGAGACGGCGTGGATGTCGCCATCGAGGCGGTCGGTAGCGCGAGGGTCATGGAGGCCTGCCTGGGGCTGCTCACGAGGGGAGGAGCCCTCGTGTCGGTCGGCCTGCCGCATCCCGACCAGACCATCACCACCTCGGCCCTGCAGTTCGCCGGCACGGGCAAGCGGCTGCTCGGCTCCTATATGGGCGACTCCGTTCCAGCCAGGGACCTGCCGTTGTACCTGCAGATGTGGCGCGACGGCAGGCTGCCCGTCGAGCTGTTGCACACGGACACGCGTCCCCTGACGGAGATCAACGAGGGTCTGGACGCGCTGGCCGAGGGCCGGGTGGTCCGCCGGCTGTTCTCGCTGAAGTAGCAGCTCTCCGCTCCTCCACAGCGGCTGGCTGGCTGGCGCACAGCACCGAACCCGTCCGGCTGCCCGACGCGATCCCCGGGCTGCGCGATTCTGGTCGCGGAGGCACTCGTGGCACGCAAAGACGACGTTGGCAAGCGCGGAGAAGAGTGCGCCGCCGTTTTCCTGGCCGGCGCCGGCTACCGCGTGATCGAGCGCAACTGGCGGTGCGCTCAGGGCGAGATCGACGTCGTCGCCGAACGGAATGGGGAGGTCGTCTTCGTCGAGGTGAAAACGCGCTCGGGAACGGGCTTCGGGCATCCGTTCGAGGCGATCACGGTCGCCAAGCTGGCCCGGTTGCGTCGGCTCGCCGCGGCCTGGTGCGAGCAGGCGGAGGACAGGCCGGGCCGAATCCGCATCGACGCGATCGCGGTGATCGCCGAGCCAGGCAAAGAGCCCGTCATCGAGCACCTCGAAGGCGTCTTCTGATGGGGCTCGCCCGCACGCATGCGGTCGCCCTCCTCGGCCTCACCGGCTCGCTGGTCGAGGTGGAGGCAGACATCTCCGCGCAGCTGCCGGGGATGATCCTGATCGGGCTGCCCGACGCCGCGCTCTCCGAGGCAACCCAGCGGGTGCGGATGGCGGCCAAGAATTCCGGATGCCCGGTGTCCCGCAACCGGCTCACGATCAACCTCTCCCCGGCGGCGCTGCCCAAGCACGGCTCCGGTTTCGACCTGGCGATCGCGCTGGCTTGCCTCGCGGCAGACGATGTCGTCTCGGCGAGGTCGGTGGGCCAGGTCGTGCACATCGGCGAACTCGCGCTCGACGGTCGGCTGCGGCCGATCCCCGGGATGCTGCCCGCGGTCGTCGCAGCGTCCCGGCTGGGGCACGGCACGGTCATGGTGCCCGCGGGCAACGCCGACGAGGCTGCGCTCGTCCCCGGCGTGCGCGTCATCGGCGTCGCCTCACTGCGGGACGCGCTGATCTGGCACGGGGCGGAGTTGGAGCCGGTCGCGGTGGACGCGATCATGCCGCCGGAGGAGGCGGCCGACGACTCAGCCGAACCCGACTTGATCGACGTCGTCGGCAATGACGACGCGATCCTGGCCCTGCAGATTGCGGCCGCCGGCGGGCACCACGTGTTCATGCTGGGCCCGCCGGGCGCCGGCAAGACCATGCTGGCTGCCCGGTTGCCCGGACTGCTGCCCGACCTGGATGCCGCGGCCTCGCTCGAGGTCAGTTCCATGCGTTCGCTCAGTGGCCGCGGCGTCGGGCGGTCCCTGGTGACCCGCCCACCGCTGGAGGCCCCGCACCACACGGCGACGGCGGCGGCCATGGTCGGCGGCGGCAGCGGCCAGATCCGCCCCGGCGCGGCGGCGCGCGCCTCCCACGGCGTGCTCTTCCTCGACGAGGCGCCGGAGTTCGCCTCTGCGGTGCTCGACGCGCTCCGGCAGCCCCTCGAGTCGGGAGTGATCAGCATCCACCGGGCCAACGCGGTTGCCCACTTCCCTGGACGCTTCCAGCTCGTCATGGCGGCCAATCCGTGTCCCTGCGGGCAGTACGGGGCGTCGGACCTCGATTGCACCTGCCCGCCGAGCGCGCGCCGCCGCTACCTTGCCCGCATTTCGGGGCCCCTGCTCGACCGGATCGACATCAAGTTGCGGGTGAAACGCGTCACCGCGGCCCAGCTGCGGCTCGCTGCCGACGGGCCGCGCCTGTCGAGCGCGCTCGCGCGGGAACGCGTGGCCGAGGCCAGGGCGGCTGCGGTGGAGCGCCTCGCCGGAACGCCGTGGTCACTGAATTCGGAAGTGCCGGGCCCGTGGCTGCGCGGCCCGGACGTGCGCCTCGCCGGATCGGCGACGGCCGGCCTCGACCGCGCACTTGAACGCGGCGGGATCACGATGCGCGGCTACGACCGGGTGCTGCGAGTTGCCTGGTCGATCGCCGACCTCGAGGGCGTCTCCCGGCCGGGTGCCGACCAGGTCGGGCAGGCGCTTTACCTGAGAAAGGGAATGACATCATGACCATGTTCGGACTGGATGAGACGGGGGTCCTCACGCTCGCGACAGGCGTGAGTTCCACAGAGGTGGATGCGACGGTGGCAGCCGACCTGTTCGCCCGCGCGGCCTGGACCGGTATCGCCGAGCCGGGCGATGGCACGGCCGGGCTCCTGGTCGCCCGTCTCGGCGCGAGCGCGGCCCTGAGCGCGGTGCTCGACACCCTCGCGCCGGCGAGGTTGGCGGCCGTGGTTCGCGACAGCGATCCCGGCGGCGGCGCGGGCGCAGACGAGGACCTCGAGTCGGACCTCGACAACGGGCTACAGCGGTGGCGTCCGCGGCTGTCGTCCGGCGACGTCATCCGTTCCCTCCAGCAGGCGCAGCGCGTCTCCGCACGGCTCCTCCTGCCGGGCGATGAACTGTGGCCGGCCTCGCTCGACGACCTCGGACTCCACGCGCCGCTCGCGCTCTGGTGGCGCGGCATCCCGGCCGCCCTCGCCGCGCTCCCGCGCTCGATCGCGCTGGTGGGCGCCAGGGCAGCGACGGGCTACGGCGAGCACGTGGCCATGGAGTCCTCGGCCGGGCTGGTCGACCGCGGGTTCGCGATCGTGTCCGGCGCCGCCTACGGGATCGACGGGATGGCTCACCGGTCGGCGCTCGCGAGCGAGGGGCTCACCGTCGCGTTCCTCGCCGGGGGAGTCGATCGTTTCTACCCGAGCGGCCACGACGCGCTGCTCACCCGCATCACCGAGGCCGGCGCTGTCGTCTCGGAACTGCCGTGCGGAGCCGCGCCGACGAAGTGGCGCTTCCTGCAACGCAATCGACTAATAGCTGCGTCGAGCGCGGCCACGGTCGTGCTCGAGGCCGGGTGGCGGTCCGGTTCGCTCAACACGGCCGGCCACGCCGCGGCCCTCGGGCGTCCGCTCGGCGCGGTGCCGGGGCCGGTCACGTCGCCCACCTCCGCCGGATGCCACCGCCTCATCCGCGAGTACGACGCCGTCTGCGTCACCACGGCAGCCGAAATGGCCGAACTCGTGGGGGAGAACCCGACCCAGGTCGCACTCGACCTGCCGGCCGGCGAAACCGAGACGGCCTGGTTCGGCGGGCGCACCAGCGAGCAGGTGCGCGTGTTCGACGCCCTGAGCGCCCGGTCGCCGCGCCCGGTGCCCGACATCGCCCGCCGTGCCGGGCTGTCGACATCGGCCGTGATCGGGGCCCTCGGCGCGCTCGACCTCGAAGGTGTAGCGCGCGAGCGGGAGACCGGGTGGGTGCGCGGGGCGCGGTAACAATGGCAGCTCAGGCCCACTGCTCCAGCGGGACGGCGGCCGCCGCGCGCCCCAGCCGACGAACCGGCCGGACGGCATGGCCATGAGTCCCGGATCGGCGAGCGCGGCAAGCTCATCGTAGTCTGGTCGCACCGACGAAGAGAGAGCCATGTCCGACCACCACCAGGGCCAGTATCCGCCCCCCTCCCACCTCATCGCGCACATCAGCGACACGCACTTCCTCGGCGGCGCCCGAAAGCTCTACGGCACCGTCGACACCGACACCAGCGTGCACCGCGCCCTGGCCCAACTTGAGCGCTCCGGGCTCCGGCCCGACGCATTCGTGCTCACCGGGGACATCGTCGACCGAGGCGAAGCGGATGCCTACCGCCGGGTCAGGGACATCGTCGAGTCCGCGGCCGAGCGGCTCGGCGCGGCGGTCATCTGGGTGATGGGCAACCACGACGAACGATCAGCCTTCCGCACCGAGCTGCTCCGCGAAACCGGCTCCACGGCGCCCGTCGACGGGGTCTTCGACATCCGGGGCCTGCGCATCATCGCCCTCGACACGAGCGTGCCCGGCTACCACCACGGCGAGGTCGACGAGTCCCAGCTCGAGTGGCTCGCGGGCGTGCTCAGCGAGCCGGCACCGCTGGGCACGCTCCTGGCGCTGCACCACCCTCCCGTCCCGATTCCCTCGCCGCTGATGAGCATCCTCGAACTCCGCGACCAGCACCGGCTGGCCGCGGTCGTCGGCGGCAGTGACATCCGGGGGATTCTCGGCGGTCACCTCCACTCGGCGACGACGACTCTCTTCGCTGGCATCCCCGTGTCGGTGGCGGCGGCCACCTGCTACACCCTCGACCCGAGCGCAACCGCGCGTGAACTCACCGGGGTCGACGGCGGGCAGTCGTTCAACCTCGTGCGGGTCTACGAAAACCAGGTCACGCATTCGCACGTGCCGGTGGGCGCGTTCGACGTCGCGACGCACTTCGATGAGGCATTCCTCGAGCGCCTCGAGGCGCTCACCGAGAGCGAGCGCAGGGAGGCGTTCTCCCGTCACACCTGAGTCGACCGGTGCCGGCCGCCACGCGCATTCGAGTCGTTCCCGGGATATCCGTCCTCGGGGGCGGATGCTGGAAGGGTGCACCTCGATACGGCCATTGACGACTTCGTGCTCTACCTTACGGTCGAGCGCGGCTTCTCCGCGCACACCGTGCGCGCCTACCGCACCGACCTCGCCGGGCTCGCCTCGTTCGCGGAGGGGCGAGGCGTCGAGGCGACCGAAGGCCTGACGCTCGACCTTCTCCGCGACTGGCTCTGGGTCGGCACCCAGACCGGTCTCGCCCGCGCAACCATCGCCCGCCATTCCGCGTCGGCCCGCAGCTTCACGGCCTGGCTGGCGAGGACCGGCGGGAGCCCGGGCGATCCGGGCGTGCGACTGCGCTCCCCGAAGCCGGGACGCACCCTGCCGCGCGTGATCAACCGCGGCCAGATGCAGGAGATGCTCGGCCACCTCGAACTCCTCGCGGCGGACGGGCAGCCGGGCGCCCTCCGCGACCTCGCGATCATCGAGTTGCTGTATGCCTCCGGGCTGCGGGTGTCCGAACTCGTCGGCCTCGACGTCTCCGATCTCGACCTCGACCGGCTCACCGTCAGGGTCACCGGCAAGGGATCCAAGGAGAGGGTGGTGCCGTTCGGCGTGCCGGCGCACTCCGCGATCGTGGACTACCTGCGCAGGGCCAGGCCGATCCTGGCCGCCGCCCCGGTGCAAGGCGACGCCACTCCCGCCCCGGCTCCGGCGCTCTTCCTCGGCACGAAGCGCGCCCACCTGGGCGTCCGCGCGGTCTACCGGATCGTCGCGACCCTGCTCGCCGACGTGCCGGGCAACGGCCCGGCCGGCCCGCATGCGCTCCGGCACACGACCGCGACCCACCTGCTCGACGGCGGGGCCGACCTGCGCGCGGTGCAGGAGCTACTCGGCCATGCCAGCCTGGGCACGACCCAGATCTACACCCACGTCTCCGCCGAGCGACTCAAACAGACCTACCGAACCGCCCACCCGCGGGCCTGACGCGGGCGAGCGCGGAGACGCTCCGTCACCGACCGGGAGCAGCACGGCACGCGGAACGCCGCCCAGGTAGAGCAGCGGCGACACATAGTGGCCGTGCAGACGAACGCCGAAATGCACGCACACGCCCACGCAATGCCCGCCGGCACCGACCAGCCCGATTCGCTGACCGGCCGTGACGTGTTCGCCCGCCGTGACGAGAGCTTCGACGGGCTCGACGCTCGAGATGAGGTCGCCGGCGTGGGCCACGGACAGCACCGGGCGGTCGACGACGACGCCGGCGAAGGAGACAACGCCGTCGGCGGGCGCATACACGGGGTCTCCCGTCCGCGCCGCCAGATCGATGCCCCGATGCCCGTGGGCGTAGGTATTTGCCGGCGCGATGAACGCCCGGGTCACGGTGTGCGGGGGAGCGATGGGCCACCCCCACGCGCGCAAGGGAACGGGGGACTCCGGGAGGAACCCGAGCGGGGCGAGAAGCGCAGCGGCAAGCAATCGCGAGGGAATCATGGACAACCATGAGCCCAGCGGAACGGCGTCGTCGCCGGGCCGGTCGAAGGTGTGCGCGCCGCTCGCCGCCCCGGCCCTGTGGGGGACCGGCCGAGGAATCGGACCTGGGCGCCGGGCGAGTCACGGTGGGTGCTAAACTCGTCCAAGCAGCGCTTCATGCGCTGACTACGCGTGCCCATTCGGCCTCCACGACCATTCGGTCCCCGCTTCGCAGGAAGCAGGGGCGGACGTGTGCCGGGCACCAGGAGAGGTGATCGACCGATCACCGCAGAAACCGATTGGCGTTTCGCTGCCTCGCAGCGCGCGCCGGACAAGGAGAACGGCTCATGGCCGTCGTAACCATTCGCCAGCTGCTCGACAGCGGCGTGCACTTCGGGCACCAGACCCGCCGTTGGAACCCGAAGATGAAGCGCTTCATCTTCACCGAGCGTTCCGGCATCTACATCATCGACCTTCAGCAGTCCCTCGGCTTCGTCGACAAGGCCTACGACTTCGTCAAGGAGACCGTCGCCCACGGCGGAACGATCCTCTTCGTCGGCACCAAGAAGCAGGCGCAGGAATCGATCTCAGAGCAGGCGCAGCGCGTCGGCCAGCCCTACGTCAACCAGCGCTGGCTCGGTGGCCTCCTCACCAACTTCCAGACCGTGTCGAAGCGTCTCGCTCGCATGAAGGAACTCGAGGAACTCGACTTCGAAGACACCGCCAAGAGCGGTTTCACGAAGAAGGAAATGCTCATCAAGAAGCGCGAGCTCATCAAGCTGCACAAGAGCCTCGGCGGTATCCGCAACCTCACGAAGACGCCGTCGGCGCTGTGGATTGTCGACACCAACAAGGAGCACCTCGCCATTGACGAGGCCCGCAAGCTCGGCATCCCCGTGATCGCGATCCTCGACACCAACTGCGACCCGGACGACGTCCAGTACCCGATCCCGGGCAACGACGACGCCATCCGTTCCGTCGGCCTGCTGACCCGCATCATCGCGGACGCCGCAGCCGAGGGCCTCATCCAGCGTCACGCAAAGCCGGAGGCCGAAGTCGAGCCCCTCGCCGCTTGGGAAGCTGAACTGCTGCAGGCCCCCGCCGAGACCGAGGCCGCTGCAACGGAGACCACCCCCGCGCAGTCCTCCGCCGAGACCGAACAGGTTGCTGCCGAGAAGGTTGCCGCCGAGCAGGTTGCCGGCGAAGAAGCACCCATCGAAGCCGCAGCCGAAGAGGTTGCAGCCGAAGACGCACCCGCCGACGAGACCAAGTAAGGACACCAGGCATGGCAACCGTCACACTCGAAGCAGTCAAGGCCCTGCGCGAACGCCTCGGCACCGGCATGGTCGACACCAAGAACGCCCTCGTTGAAGCCGATGGCGACATGGAGAAGGCCGTCGAAATCCTGCGTCTCAAGGGTGCAAAGGGCAACGCCAAGCGCGCTGACCGGTCCACCTCGGAGGGCCTCGTGGCCGCCAAGGAAATCGGCAACACCGCGTACATGATCGAACTCGCCTGCGAGACCGACTTCGTCGCCAAGGGTGACAAGTTCGTCGCCCTGTCGGAGAAGGTCCTGGCTGCGGTCGCCGCAGCCGGCGCAACCTCCGTCGAGGAGGGCCTGGCCGCCCCGGCCGACGACAAGACCGTCGCCGACCTCATCAGCGATGAGGCCGCCATCATCGGCGAGAAGTTCGAGCTGCGCCGCGTCGCCGCCGTCACCGGCGAGTCGTTCGCGATCTACCTGCACAAGACCAGCAAGGACCTGCCCCCGCAGGTCGGCGTGGTCGTCGGCTACTCCGGTACCGATGCAGAGACCGCGCGCAGCATCGCCCAGCACATCTCGTTCGCCAACCCCGAGTACCTCTCGCGTGAGGACGTCCCAGCCGAAGCCGTCGAGGCCGAGCGCAGGATCGTCACCGAGATCTCGAAGAACGAGGGCAAGCCGGAAGCGGCACTGCCCAAGATCGTCGATGGCCGCGTGAACGCGTTCTTCAAGCAGGTTGCCCTGCTCGAGCAGGACTACGCCAAGGACAACAAGCTGTCCGTCAGCAAGGTCATTGCAGACGCCGGACTGACCATCTCGGGCTTCGCCCGGTTCAAGGTCGGCGCTTAGTCACACCATGAAGGAGACCGAGGTGCTTTCGCACCTCGGTCTCCTTTTCTGTGCGGCCTCACAGGCGCGCACACAGTAGTTTTAGAACCACGTATGAACGGAAGGACTCGCACGGCATGTCAGACACGGGTAAGAAGCGCAGGGTCCTCCTCAAACTTTCCGGAGAAGCGTTCGGGGCCGGGTCCCTGGGCGTGAACCCCGACGTCGTCAGCTCCCTGGCCCGCGAAATCGCCGAAGCTGCCAAGACGGTCGAAATCGCGATCGTCGTCGGCGGCGGCAACTTCTTCCGCGGCGCCGAGCTGTCCCAGCGCGGCATGGACCGCGGTCGTGCCGACTATATGGGGATGCTCGGCACCGTCATGAACGCCCTCGCCCTCCAGGACTTCCTCGAGCAGGCCGGCGCCGAAACCCGCGTACAGTCGGCCATCGCCATGACGCAGGTCGCTGAGCCGTACATCCCGCGCCGCGCCGAGCGTCACCTCGAGAAGGGCCGCGTCGTCATCTTCGGCGCCGGCGCCGGCCTGCCGTACTTCTCGACCGACACGGTCGCCGCGCAGCGGGCACTCGAGATCGACGCTGACATCGTGCTCGTGGCCAAGAACGGCGTCGACGGCGTCTACTCTGACGACCCCCGCACGAACCCCGACGCCCACAAGATCGACCACATCACCTACCAGGATGCGTTGCAGCGCGGCCTCAAGGTTGTCGACTCGACCGCCTTCAGCCTGTGCATGGACAACGGCATGCCCATGCAGGTCTTCGGGATGAAGCCGGACGGCAACGTCACCGCGGCGATTCTCGGTGCCGATCTGGGTACCCTCGTCTCCAACTAGGATTGTTCAAGCCACCACCAAAGGAGTCACCGTGATTGCGGATGTTCTGTCCGATACGACCGCGCGCATGCACAAGGCTCTCGAAGCCGCCAAAGACGATTTCGGCACCGTGCGCACGGGCCGAGCGAACCCGCAGATGTTCGCCAAGATCCTGGTCAGCTACTACGGCACCATGACGCCTCTCGAACAGCTCGCCTCGCTGCAGAACCCGGAGGCACGCACGCTGCTGATCGCGCCTTACGACAAGGGTGCCCTGCGCGACATCGAGGTCGCGATCCGCGACACCCCCAACCTCGGCGCCAACGTCGGCAATGACGGCAACATCATCCGGGCCACCCTGCCCGAGCTGACCGCCGACCGCCGCAAGGAGTACGTCAAGATCGTGCGCACTAAGGCGGAGGACGCGAAGATCGCCGTGCGCAACATCCGTCGCAAGGCCAAGGACGAACTCGACGCGCTGAAGAGCGACGTCGGCGAGGACGAGGTCGCCCGCGCGGAGAAGGAACTCGAGCAGATCACGAAGAGCCACGTCGACAGCATCGATGATGCACTCAAGCGCAAGGAATCCGAACTCCTCGAGATCTAGGGGAGTGCCGTCGTCATGACACACGATCCTCACAGCGAACAGCCGCCCAAACGCGGTCGGGGTGCAGGTCGCGCCGAATTCCGGGCGCAGGTCGAGGCCACCAAGGCCGACATCGAACGCCAGGTGCAGGCGACACGCGCCCAAATGGACGCCACGACGGAACGCATCGAGGCGCGCACCGGTCGCAACCTGATCCTGGCAATCCTGATCGGGCTCGTCCTCGGCCTGACGATGCTGTTCAGCCTGATCTTCATCAAAGAACTGTTCATGATCTTCGCGGCCCTGATCGTCGGGTCCACGGCCTTCGAGCTGACGCAGGCGCTGCGGCACTCAGGGCGAAACGTTCCGCGCATCCCGGTGGTCATTTCCGCCGTGGCCGTCGTCCCTGCGGCGTTCTATTGGGACGTGACGGGGCAGTGGCTCGCCACGCTCGGTGGGATCGTCCTGATCGCACTGTGGAGACTCGCCGAACTGGCCTGGCCGAAGCGCCGGGCGCCCCTCCGACGCGTACTCGGGGACATCGGGGCCGGATTCCTGATCCAGGTCTACGTGGTCTTCCTGGGGAGCTTCGCCGTGCTGCTGGTGGCCCAGCCGGGCGGGCAGTGGTGGGCCCTCGCCTTCCTCCTGATGGTCATCTCGGCCGACACGGGGGCCTACGCGAGCGGCCTCTCCTTCGGCAAGCACCCCATGGTGCCGACGATCAGCCCGAAGAAGACCTGGGAAGGCTTTGCCGGCGCCGCCGCCGTCTGCGTGATCGCCGGCATCCTGCTGGCCGTCTTCATGCTCGGACAGCCCTGGTGGTTCGGCCTGGTCCTCGGCCCGGTCATCCTCATCACCGCCACATTCGGTGACCTGGCGGAGTCGCTCATCAAGCGCGACCTGGGGATCAAGGACATGAGCTCCTGGCTGCCGGGCCACGGCGGATTCCTGGATCGCCTCGATTCGATCCTGCCGTCCGCCGCCGCGGCCTACGCGCTGTACCTGATCTTCGCCTGAGCGTCCCCGCTTTCGACAGGCGAGCCACCGTGGGAGAGAATGATCCAGTGAGCCCTACTTTTCCGCGAACAGGCAAGAAGATCCTCGGCTACAAGCCTGAGCAGGTCGAGGAGTTCCTGGCCTCCGCCAAGCGCGCGTACGACACCAACGACGGAAGCACCCAACTGACCGCGGAGGGCATCCGACACACCGCCTTCGCCATGCAGAAGGACGGCTACGTGCCCGCGCGCGTTGACGCCGCGATGGAACGCCTCGAGGACGCGTTCGCGGCCAGGGAGCGGGAACGCGCCAGGCAGGGCGGGGAACAGGCGTGGATGGACGAAGCGCGCACGACGGCGCAGGTGCTCGTCAACCGGCTGGGCCGCCCCGATGGACACCGCTTCGCCCGCACGAGCTTCCTCAGCGTCGGCTACAGCAGGGCGGATGTCGACCGCCTCGCCACCACGCTCATGAAGTACTTCCAGGACGGCAAACCCGTCGCGGTAGACAGCGTGCGGACCGCCGTTTTCCGGCCGGAACGGCGCGGTTACCGCGAGGCGCAGGTCGACGCCGTGCTGGACAGCGTCATCGACGTGATGCTGGCCGTTCGCTAATTTGTCTGACGTTATCCGACCGTTATCTGGCTGTCATCTTCGATGTGGGCTAGGGTCGAAGAATCGTGGGTAGACATCTGAACGCAATCGAACTCGTGGCGACCGCCAGGCCGACCAGGGCCCGGATGGTCAGACCTCCCTCCCGGAGCAACCTTTCGCTCTTTCTTTTCTCGTTCGTCGCGGCATCCGCGTTCGTTCTAGTGAACGTCGTCGACCCGTACTCGGGCGCGACGGCTTCGCCATATTTCCAGATGGCCGGGGCCGGGGATCGCTTCGGCGGCCAGGAAACCCAGGCGATCCAGATTGACGGCGCGTACACGAATACCGTCGCCCGCGACGGCTTCACCGTGACCGCAGGGCCGAAACCCCAGCCGAACGGGCAGCCCGTGTCGGCCGCCTCCTTGTCCCGCCCGACCTTCACCGCCCCCTCCGCCGCGGTTCCGAACCCGGGTTCGGCACAGGCGTACGCCCAGGGCGCGGTCATGAAGCGCGGCTGGGGCGAGGACCAGTTCAACTGCCTCGTCTCGCTCTGGAACAAGGAGTCGGGCTGGCGCGTCAACGCGACGAACTCGTCGAGCGGTGCCTACGGCATCCCTCAGGCGCTCCCCGGATCGAAGATGGGCTCGGCGGGCTCCGACTGGGCAACCAACGCCGGCACCCAGATCGAATGGGGCCTCGGCTACGTCACGGACCGCTACGGCACGCCCTGCGGCGCCTGGGGTCACTCACAGGCGATGGGCTGGTACTAGCCGCAGCAGGCGCGGGTCCGCAGAGACCTCCCGCCTAGACTGGTGGTATGCCGCGCAGCAACCGACCCAAGGGCTTCAAGCCGGGTTCGGACGACGACGACGGTGACCTGTCGCACCTCCTCTCCGGCTGGCGCCGCTCAGAGGTCCGCCGGGACGGTCTCTGGCATGTTCAGCCCGTGCCGGCCGCCCAGGCCCTGAAGACGTACGTCTGCCCTGGCTGCGGCCTCTCGGTCGTGCCCGGCGTGGCGCACCTCGTGGCGTGGCGTGGCGACGGGGTCACCGGGGATGCCGCCGACCTGGCGGCGCGGCGGCACTGGCACACGCACTGCTGGAAGATCAAGTAACTAAGATGCCGCAGAGACGGTGTCCATCCAAGGAGGACGCGTGACGACGAGCCCAGTGGATATCCGCGGCGGCACCCTGCTGCCGGCGGTGCGCGAGCACATCGAGCTGCACACCAGCGACGGACTGACCCTGGTGGGGGAGCTGGCGACGCCGGTGGACCGCCCGCCGGTCGCGACGCTGGTCACCCTGCATCCGCTGCCGACCAGCGGCGGGTTCATGGACTCGCACATCCTGCGCAAGGCGGCCGCCCGGCTGCCGGCCCTGGCCGACCTGGCGGTGCTGCGCTTCAACACCCGGGGCACGACGTCACCGCGCGGGACCAGCGGCGGCAGCTTCGGCAGCGGGGTCACCGAGCGCGAGGACGTCGCGGCGGCCATGGCCTTCGTCGCGCAGCGCGGCCTGCCAAACCCGTGGCTGGTCGGCTGGTCCTTCGGAACGGAACTGGCGATCAAGTACGGCCTGGAACATCCGATCCAGGGCGCCATCCTGCTCTCGCCGCCCTTGCACCGGGCCACGGATGCCGAACTCGCCGCCTGGGCGGGCAATGAGCGGCAGCTGGTGGCGATCATCCCCGAACACGACGACTACCTGAAGCCGGAAGAGGCCAGGGAGCGCTTCTCCAGCGTGCCCGGCACTCGTTTCATCGCCGTCGACGGCGGAAAGCACCTGTGGGTGGGGGAGAACCAGACCCGCCGGATCCTGAACGAAATCGTGGCCGTCGTCAACCCGGCCGCGGCTCCGCTGCCGACCGAGTGGGTCGGCGACCTGCAGCCGGCGTCGCCGTGAGGGGTCGCATATCGACCTTCGTTTGCGCCGGGAAGGTCGATATGCGACCCCTCACGGGGCGCGGGGCGACGGTTAGAGTTCGTTCTGCTTCGGAATGACGACCTGCTTGATGATCATCAGGGCCGAGGCCGCAACGGGAATCGCGATCAGCGCGCCGAGGATGCCCAGCAGCGACCCACCGGCCAGCGCCGCGATCACAACGAGGGCGCCGGGCACAGCCACGGCGCGGTTCATGATGTGCGGGCTCAGCACGTATGCCTCGACCTGCATGTACACGAGGTAGTAGATCCCGGCGACCAGGGCGGTCAGGGGCGAACTGCCGATGCCGGGGATCAGGCAGGTCAGCACGATGATCACCGAGCCGCTGACCGTTCCGACGAGCGGGATGAGGGAGAGCAGGAAGGCAATGAAGGCGAGCAGTGCCGGGAACGGCGCGCCGATGATCGACAGGAAGATGAAGCTGAGCACGCCGTTGCAAGCGGCGAGGGCGGCCTGTCCGACGACGTACCGGCCGACCGCGGTCGTGATCTGCTCGCTGATGTCGGTGAACCGTTCGCGTTTTGACGCGGGCACCAGCTGGTAGCTGCCGCGCTTCATGCTGTTCAGCGACGCCGTGAAATAGAGGGTCAGGATGAGGATGATCAACGCGCCGAACAGGCCGCTGATAACCGCGATTCCGGACTGGATCACCGTCGACGTGATGGTCGTCAGGTTCTTGCCGAGGAAATCGGTCGCCGACTTCACGATCGCCTGCACGTCCAGCCCGGGGAACTGTTTCTGGAGGTCCGTGAGGAAGGTGGTCGAGTTGGCGGCCTTGACGAGGTCGGGAATGGCCTTGGAGAGCTTGGACACCTGGTCGACGATGATCGGGACGACAGCGAAGACCATGCCGGTCAGCACGCCCAAGACGGCCGCGACAACCGTGAGGATGGCCGCCCAGCGCGGGAAGCTGTGCCTCTGCAGCCAGGAGACGGCCGGGTCGAGGCCGAGGGCGATGAACAGCGCCGCACCGATGTAGGTGATGATCGTCTGCAGGGTGACCACGGAGGTGATGATCAGCAGGCCGAGGCCGACGCCGAGCGTCCCGACCAATCCAACGCGGAACGCGTTCTGGATCTTCACGATATTTCCCCCCATGCCGGTTTATTCCTCCGACGTGACTCGTTCCGCCTGTGTGAGCACGCTGCGCAGGCTTTCGAAGTAGCCGGCGACCGCGTCGCGCTCAATCCTAATCTGGGACAGACGGTCCTCTGCGTCGGACACGAGAGCGCGCGTGCGCAGCTCCGATTCGGCGAGGATGGCCCTGGCCTTCTCCTCTGCGTCGCGCACGACGCGCTCCGCGGTGTCGTCGGCCAGCTTCTTCTCGGCCTTCGCCTCGTTCCGGGCTCCCGTGTCGAGCTGGTCGTTGAGGACCCGCAGCTCGAGCGTGCGCTGGTTGGTCTCGGCGAGCTGCCGGGCGGCGTCGTCGAGGAATTTCTTCGTCTGCGACACGGCCTCCTGGTGCCGGGCCAGGTGGTTCTGCTCCGCCTCGTCCCGCCTGGCCTTCAGCTCCACCTCGAGGTCGGCCCTGGTCTGGTCGGTCTCCCGCCGGACCTTCCAGGCCTCGCGTTCGCCCTTCTTGCGGGCCGCGGTCAGCTGGTTGTCGAGGTCGATCCGCGACTGTTCCCCGTCGGCGATGAAGTCGGCCTCCGCCTGTTCGTTTTCACGCGCGAGATCGGCGCGCGCCTGCTCGAGCTCGGCGGCCAGGTCGGCCCGTGCCTTCTCGTGCTTGCGGGCGACCGCGGCGCGTTCCTGCTCCAGTTCCCGCGAAAGGTCAGTGAGCGCCTGCTCCCGTTCGATCCGGAGATCGGCGCGGGCCTGTTCGAGCTCGCGGGCCAAGTCGGTTCGAGCCTGCTCGATCTCGGTCGCGAGCTCGGTGCGCGCTCTCGCGGTTTCATGGGCGAGGTCGAGGCGGGCCTGCTCGGTCTCCCTGGCGAGGTCCAGGCGCGCCTGCTCTGTCTCCGCAGCGAGGTCGATCCTGGCTTGCTCGGTCTCCCGGGCCAGGTCTGCGCGCTGCTGGTCAAGTTCGTGGGCTACTTCGGCGCGGGTGAGCTCGGTTTCCCTGGTCAGCCCGGCGGCGATTTCCCGGGCGTCCGTGGCCTCCCGCTGGGCGACGACGCGCACCTCCGCCGCTTCCCTCTCCGCTTCGGAACGGATCGCTGCGGCCTCGCGTTTGACCGTGGCGCGCACCTCGGCCGCCTCGGTGGCCACCGCGCCGCGGATGGCGGATGCCTCGTGCGCGGCGTCCTGGGTGAGGAGCGCGTGTTCCTCCGTGGCGCGGGCGACCAGGTCGTCGGCCTCGGCGCGCGCGTCATCGAGCAGCCGTCTGGCCCTCACCGTGGCATCCGACAGCGTTCGTTCGGCGTGCTCCGTGGCTTCGCGGCGCAGCGTGTCGACCTCGCCGGCCGTCGACGCGCGCAGCTTCTCGGCGTCAATGTCGGCCTGGGCGATCACCCGGGTCGACTGCTCTTCGGCGACGCGCAGCGTGTTCTCGAGCTTCGTGCCGAGGCCGGAGAAGGTGGGGCTGCCAACTTCCTCGATCTCTGCGCTGAGTTCGTCGATGCGCGCGGCCAGGCGCTTGATCTCCTTGCCGGCCTCCACGCCCTGGCTGTTGGCCTGGATCAGGTCGCGGCGCAGGCCCTGGATGGCCTTGTCGACCTCGTCCTTGTCGTAGCCGCGGAAAACCTGGGTGAAATCAGCCTCGTCGGTGGGCACGTCGTTCTCCTCATAATGGGGCTCCCACCCCGTGCGGGAACAGGGCACAAGGGGCGCAGGGGAGCCGGTGCAATTTTAGCCGTACCGCCGGGCCCGCGCACTCATCCCCTTTTGAGGGGCTATTAGGTGCCTCTCAGGGGCGTCCAGTATCGTAGAACGACTGTGTCTGTTGCCATTCGGACCCCACAAGGTTGAGCGTACCTGCGCCCGCCGGCCGGCAACGCAGGAAGGTTCTACGTGCGTTTCGTTCTGGCCATAGTGGCTTTCGTCCTCGCGGCCGTGATGATCATGCTCGGCATCGCGCAGCGAACGGTTTTTCTGGAACCGGCATCCACCAGCCTCAGCGCGACCGTCGAAGGCGGCGCGCGGTACGCGGTGATCGATTCCAAGACCCTCACCGCGTTCCCCGGGAGCCAGAGGATCACCGTCACCGGCCCCGGCGCCGTCTACCTCGCCTACGGCCGCACGGCCGATGTGAAGGCCTGGCTCGGCGACGACGCCTATGCCGAGATCGGCCACGCCGCCGGCTCGACCGAGCTCACCAGCAAGAGCAGCGGGGGAACGGCGACGGCCACGCCTGCTCCCGATTCCGCCACCGGCGAAGCTCCCGTCACGGTGCAGGCAAACCCGGCAGGGTCCGACCTGTGGCTCGGAGAATTCACCGCCAACCGGAAGCTCGCCACCACCATCAACGTTCCCCAGGGCATTTCGGTGATCATCGCCTCCGACGGGACTGCGGCGGCACCGAATAACATCACGCTCTCCTGGCCGTCCGACAACTCCACGCCCTGGGCGGGCCCGCTCATCGTAGGCGGCGCGCTGCTGCTGCTGATCGGCCTCATCCTGTACCTCTGGGCCCTCCTGCACCTGCGACGCTCGCGCGGGCCCAGGCGCAACCTTCCGCGCGGACCACGGATGCCCAGGCTTCCGCGCGCTCCGCGGCCGAAGACGATCAAGGCCAGCGAGATCACCGGACCGCGCCGGTCGATCACGCGGTCACTCGTCGCGGTCGTGCCCGTCATGCTGGTCTCCGGGCTCGCGTTGAGCGGCTGCTCAGCCGACTTCTGGCCGAGCGCGTCTCCCTCGTCGAGTGCGGCGACCAGTCCCTCTCCCGCTGCGACGGGCGTCCCGGCGGCGGCCAAGGACATTCCGCCGCCGGCCGTCACCGTGCCGCAGCTGGAACGGATCGTGCGCAAGATCGCGGTGCTGGCCACGGGCGCGGACGCGAAGCTGGACGCGACGACCCTCGCCACGAGGTTCACCGGTCCCGCCCTCGAGCAGCGCCTCGCCAACTACAAGATCCGCAAGGCGATCCCCAAGTTCACGGCCCTGCCGGCCCTGCCGGCCTCGCCGCTGACCCTCACGCTGCCGCAGCAGTCCTCGACCTGGCCGCGCGTCGTGATGACCGTCATCCAGAACGAGGATGACCCGACGGTCGCGCCCACGGCAATCGTGTTGAGGCAGGAGTCGCCCCGTGCGAATTACCTCGTCGAATACGCGGTCCAGCTCGAGGCCGCCGCGAAGGTTCCGGATGTCGCCCCGGCGACGATCGGCGCCCCGATCATCGCCCCCGATTCCAAGCTGTTGCTGCTGCCGCCCGACCAGATCGGGGCCGCGTATGCCGACATCCTGCTGAAGGGCGAGAAGAGCGCCTCCTTCGGGTTGTTCGAGGCCACGGGTGACACGTTCCGGGACCAGGTCGGCGTCGAGAAGAAGAACGCCAAGACGAAGGCGCTGCCCAAGACAGCGAAGATCACGTTCGGTGCCCTGGCCGGAACGGGCAACACCGTTGCCCTGGCGACCAACGACTCGGGTAGCATCGTCGCCGTGAGCCTCAACGAAACCGAGACCGTCAAGCCGGTTTCCAAAGGCGCGACGGTGAGCCCCGAGGGCGCGAGCAAGGCGCTGTCCGGCGTGTCGGCGACGGCGAAGGGCATCGAGAGTACCTATGGCGAGCAGTTGCTGTTCCATGTGCCGGCTGCCGGCTCGACCGACAAAATCGTTCTCCTGGGCTTCGCCCAGGGACTGATCTCATCAGCGGAGATTAAATGACCAATGTGCCCCTGTCCGGCGCGAACCTGCGCGGCGCCGTCGACCTGTCCTCCCTGGTGAACCGCCAGCCGGCAACCGCGCCGGGCGCGCCCGGCGCAGCCGCCACCGGCACGCCCGTGCCGGTGCCGAGCCTCGTGCTCGAGGGCACTGACGCGAACTTCAGTGAGGTGCTGGAGCTGTCGATGACGGTGCCGGTCATCGTCGACCTGTGGGCCGAGTGGTGCGAGCCGTGCAAGCAGCTCACACCGGTCCTGGAGAAGCTGATTACGGAGTACGCGGGCCGATTCGTGCTGGTCACGGTCGACGTCGATTCCAACCCCCAGCTGTCCCAGGCGTTCGCGGCGCAGTCGATCCCGACCGTGGCAGCCGTGATCGGCGGCCAGCCGGTGCAGCTGTTCAGCGGCGCCATCCCCGAATCGCAGGTGCGTGAGGTGTTCGAGCGTGTGCTCGAGCTCGCCGCCCAGCACGGGGTCACCGGCACCGCCGGGCCTGTCGCCGCCGCGGAGGGCGCCGCCGAGGCCATCGCCCCGCCGGAACCAGAGCTCCCGCCGCACCACGCGGCCGCCTACGAAGCCATCGAGCGCGGGGACTTCGACAGCGCCATCGCCGAATACAGGCTGGCCCTGGCCAAGGATCCACGCGACCGCATGGCGGTCGCCGGCCTCGCCCAGGTAAGCCTGTTGGCCAGGCTCAAGCACCATTCCGTCGCCGAGATCCGCGCGGCCGCGGCTGCCGGGCCGGACGACCTCGACGCTCAGTTGCTGGTTGCCGACCTCGATCTCTCCGGCGGACACATCGAAGACGCCTTCGATCGCCTGCTGACCCTGTTCCCGCGACAGGACGCCGCGGGCAAGAACGCGATCCGCGAACGCATCCTCGAGCTGTTCGAGGTCGTCGGCACCGACGATCCCCGAGTGCCGCCCGCGCGCTCGCGCCTCACCGCGCTCCTCTACTAACCGCCGCGCGCCCTCACCGGCGCGCCAGGCACGCACAAGGCCCCCTCAGGAATCCTGAGGGGGCCTTGTTCGCGCGTTCGAGGGGTTGCTAGCGGCGGAGCTTGAGCCAGAGGCCGGCGAGCGGGGGCAGCGTGACCGTGGCGGATGCCGGGCGGCCGGCCCACGGCTCGTCCATCGCGTGCACAGAGCCCAGGTTTCCGACCCCGGAGCCGCCGAAGTCGGCGGCATCCGTGTTGAGGATCTCTTCCCACTCCCCGGCGAACGGCAGGCCCACCCGGTAGTCGTTGTGCGGGTGCCCGGCGAAGTTGAACAGGCAGGCGATCGGGTTGCCGTGGTCGTCCCAGCGGAGGAACGACACGACGTTTTCGGCCGCGGCGCCGCCCTCGAGAACCTCGAATCCGCTCGGGTCGTTGTCGCGTGCCCACAGGCTGGCGTTGTCCCGGTACACCCGGTTGAGCTGGCCGACGAGCTTGAACAGTCCGCGGTGGGCCGGCTGGTCCAGCATCCACCAATCGAGGCCGCGACCCTCGCTCCACTCGGAGCGCTGGCCGAACTCCTGTCCCATGAACAGGAGCTGCTTGCCCGGATGCGCCCACATGAACGACAGATAGGCGCGCACGTTCGCGAGCTGCTGCCAGGAATCGCCCGGCATCTTCGACACGAGCGAACCCTTGCCGTGCACGACCTCGTC
>DHJB01000001.1:38047-38446 GCA_002404115.1 Microbacteriaceae bacterium UBA4731 | reverse complement strand
TTGCCGTGCACGACCTCGTCGTGGCTGATCGGCAGCAGGAAGTTCTCGCTGAACGCGTACACGAACGAGAAGGTGATTTCGTTGTGGTGGTACGAACGGTACATCGGGTCGACGTGCATGTACACGAGCGAGTCGTGCATCCAGCCCATGTTCCATTTGAAACCGAAGCCGAGCCCACCGCTCGAGGTGGGCGCGGTCACGCCGCCCCAGTTCGTCGACTCCTCGGCGATCATGACCGTGCCGGGATTGCGCTTGTACGCGGTGGCCGTGACCTCCTGGAGCAGGCTGATCGCCTCGAGGTTCTCCCGCCCGCCATAGATGTTCGGCTCCCACTCGCCGTGCTCGCGCGAGTAGTCGAGGTACACCATGGAAGCGACGGCGTCGACGCGCAGGCCGTCG
>DHJB01000001.1:30280-37879 GCA_002404115.1 Microbacteriaceae bacterium UBA4731 | reverse complement strand
GATGTGGAACTCCTCGAGCCAGTACAGCGCGTTCGCGACCAGGAAGTTGCGCACCTGCTTCTGCCCGAAGTCGAAGACGTAGGTTCCCCAGTCCATCTGCTCGCCGCGGCGCGGGTCGGCGTGCTCGTACAGCGGCTGCCCGTCGAAGCGGGCCAGGGCGAAGTCGTCCTTGGGGAAGTGGCCGGGCACCCAGTCCATGATCACGCCGATGCCGGCCTGGTGCAGCCGGTCGATCAGGTACCGCAGGTCGTCCGGGTGGCCGAACCGGCTCGTCGGCGCGTAGTAACCGGTGACCTGGTAGCCCCAGGACCCGCCGAACGGATGCTCGGACAGCGGCATGAACTCGACGTGCGTGTACGCCAGCTCGTTCATGTAGCCGATCAGCTCGTCGGCCAGTTCCCGGTAACCGAGCCCAGGGCGCCAGGAGCCGACGTGCATCTCGTAGATGCTCATCGGACGGTTGTGCGGGTCGGTGGCGGACCGCTCGGTCAGCCACGCGGCATCCGCCCACTCGTAGTGGGTTTGGCCGATGACCGACGCCGTCTTCGGCGGAACCTCGGTGTACCTGGCCATCGGGTCGGCCTTCCGCACCCAGTGGCCCGACTGCGCGAGCAGTTCGAACTTGTAGTTGGAGCCGGCGGCCAGGCCGGGGATGAAGAGCTCCCACACGCCTGTGCTGCCCATGTTGCGCATCGCGTGGGTGACGCCGTTCCAGCTGTTGAAGTCGCCGATCACGCGAACCGCCTGGGCGTTCGGAGCCCACACCGCGAAGGAGGTGCCGGAGGTCGTACCGAGCACACCGATGTGGTCGCGGAAATGCGCGCCGAGGACGTCCCACAGGCGTTCGTGCCGGCCCTCGCCGATGAGGTGCAGGTCGAGTTCGCCGAGGGTGGGCAGGTAACGGTAGGGGTCGTCGGCGACCCAGCTCGGCGCCGCCTCGTACCGTGCCTCGAGGGTGTAGTCCTGCAGGCCCACGGTGCTCACACCTTGCCAGATGCCGTGGCGGAGGTGTGTGAGTTCGATGTGGGCGCCGTTGGCGAGGATCGCGAAGACCTCGGTGGCAAGCGGCCGGAGGGCGCGGATGACGACGAGCGGGTCGGTCACACCCGCCGCGTCGACGAGGTGCTGGCCGAGCACCCCGTGCGGGTTGTAATACCTGCCGGAAGCGACCGCGTCGAGGATGTCGTTGGGGACCTCAGGCAGCGCCGCCTGGCCGTCTGCAGCGTGCTTCATGCGTGCCATCCGTTCATGCGTGCTGGCTGGTTCATCTGGGTCGTTCCGTTCATGCGTGCTGGCCCTTCACGTGCAGGATATGTACCGGGTCGGTGAATGCGTCGAGTCGCACGTAGTTGTCAGCTGACCAGGTCCAGTCAGCACCCGAGATGAGGTCGCGCACCTCGAACTCCTCGCCGCGCCGAATTCCGAACCTCGTAACGTCGAGGTGCACCAGCGTCTCGCGCACCGAGTGCGGGTCGACATTGACGACGATGATGAGCGCGTCCGCCTGGCCGGTGCCGGTGAACGCGGCGCCCAGGTACTTGCTGAAGACCAGGACCGAGTCGTCGTCGCTCGTGTGGATGTCGAGGTTGCGCAGCTGGCCGAGCGCCGGGTGCTCCGCGCGGATGCGGTTCAGCAGCGTGATGAACGGGGCGAGCGACCGGTCGAGGGACTCGGCCTTGGCAAAGTCGCGGGGGCGGTACTCGTACTTCTCGTTGTCGATGTTCTCCTCGGCGCCCGGCCTGGCTACGCTCTCGAACAGCTCGAAGCCGGCGTAGACCCCCCAGGTCGGTGCGGCCGTCGCGCCGAGGGCGGCGCGGATCTTGAACGCGGCCGGCCCGCCGAACTGCAGGAATTCGGAGAGGATGTCCGGCGTGTTCACGAACAGGTTGGGCCGGAGGAAGTCGGCCGTGTCGTAGGCGAGGCCGGCGAAGAACTCCTCGAGCTCGACCTTCGTGTTGCGCCACGTGAAGTACGTGTATGACTGCTGGAAGCCCACCTTGGCCAGTCCCTGCAACAGGGCGGGCCGAGTGAAGGCCTCGGCGAGGAAGACGACATCCGGGAACTCGGCGTTGATCTCGTTGATCAGCCATTCCCAGAAGTCGAGCGGTTTGGTGTGCGGGTTGTCGACACGGAAGATCTTCACGCCCAACGCGATCCAGTGCCGCAGGATCCGCAGTGACTCGGCGCGGATGCCGGCCGGGTCGTTGTCGAAGTTGATCGGGTAGATGTCCTGGTATTTCTTCGGCGGGTTCTCGGCGTACGCGATCGTGCCGTCTGGCAGGGTGGTGAACCACTCGGGGTGCTCGGTCACCCACGGGTGGTCAGGGGACGCCTGCAGGGCGAAGTCGAGCGCGACCTCGAGGCCGGCCTTGCGCGCCTGACCGAGGAAGTAGGTGAAATCCCTGATGGTGCCGAGGTCGGGGTGGATGGAGTCGTGGCCACCCTCGGCCGATCCGATCGCCCAGGGCGAGCCGGGGTCGCCCGGCCCGGCATCCAGCGTGTTGTTCGGCCCCTTGCGGAAGGCACGGCCGATCGGGTGGATCGGCGGGAGGTAGAGCACGTTGAAGCCCATCGCCGCGACGCCGGGCAGCCGCTTCGCCGCCGTGCGGAATGTGCCGCTCTTCCACGACCCGTCCGCCAACCGCTTCGCGCCTTCGGATCGCGGGAAGAACTCGTACCAGGACCCGACGGCCGCCCGGGAGCGCTCGACGACGACGGTGCGCGAGTCAGAGATGCTTTCGAGGCCGGAGAGGGGGCGAACGGAGGCCGCTGCGTGCAGCTTCTCGTTGTCGAGTGCGGCGAGGCGCTCGTCGACGGGCTTGCCCTGGTCGGCCAGGGTGCGGGCCGCGGCGGTGAGGAGGCGTCGCTCGGCCAGCGGCCTGGTCTTGTCGGTTCCGGCCGCGGTGAACAGCTGGGCGCCAATCGCGAACATGAGCTCGACGTCGATCCCCGCCGGAATCTTGATCTCGGCGTTGTGCTGCCAGGTTGCGAAGTCGTCGGCGTAGGCGTGCACACGGTACGTCCAGCGGCCCTGCTCACCCAACTGCACGAGGGCTTCGTAGCGATCCGTTCCCTGTGCCTTCAAGGTCATCGGATGGCGCGTCTGGGTGCCGTCAGGGGCGGTGAGCAGAAGCATCACCCCGATGAGGTCATGTCCTTCGCGGAAAGCGGTGGCGCGGAACGGAACGACCTCCCCGACAAATGATTTGGCCGGCCAGAGGTTGTCGTTCAGCTGCGGGGAGAGGTCGAGAATCGGGATTCGGCCGATGTTCGGGGGAGCCCCCGCCACACGGGTCGCCTCATGCCCAACGATTGCCGGTTTCACTTTCTTAGCCACCCCTCGACCGTAGCGCGAAATGTTTGCCCGGCGCGCAATGATTTCCCCATTCGACACACCGCGCCCCATAAGGTTGACCTCGTGAAGGCGATCCGCAAATTTACCGTCCGTGCCGTCCTGCCCGAAGCGCTGGCCGCTCTCGATGAGCTCGCCGGAAACCTCCGCTGGTCATGGCACGATCCCACCCGGCAACTGTTCGAGCGCATTTCGCCCGAGGTCTGGCGGGAGATCGGCAACGACCCGGTCGCCCTGCTCGGCGCCGTCGACCCGACCCGCCTCGACGAGCTCGCCCGCGACGCCGATTATGTCAACGCCGTGAACGCCATGCGGAACGACCTCCGCGAATACCTCGAGAAGCCCCGCTGGTACCAGGGCCTCGAGGGGGAGAAGCCCGCTGCGATCGCCTACTTCTCACCGGAGTTCGGCATTGCGGCCGCGCTGCCGCAGTACTCGGGGGGCCTGGGCATCCTGGCCGGCGACCACCTCAAGAGCGCATCAGACCTGGGTGTGCCCCTCGTGGGCGTCGGCCTGTTCTACCGGGCCGGCTACTTCAGCCAGGCCATCTCGGCGGACGGCTGGCAGATGGAGCGCTATCCGCTCCTGGACCCCGACGGGCTGCCGCTGTCGATCCTGCGCCGGGCGGACGGCTCCGATGTGCAGGTTGCGCTCGCGCTGCCCGACGGCCGCACGCTGCACGCGCGCGTTTGGCAGGCGATGGTGGGCCGCATCCGTTTGCTCATGCTCGACACGGATATCCCGGAGAACCCGGACGACCTGCGCCTGGTCACTGATCGGCTGTACGGCGGCGGCGGCGAACACCGCCTGCTGCAGGAACTGCTGCTGGGCATCGGCGGGGCGCGCGCCGTGAAGCAGTGGAGCACGCTCAGCGGACACCCGCAGCCCGAGGTGTTCCACACGAACGAGGGGCACGCCGGTTTCCTCGGCCTCGAGCGCATTTCGAGCCTGATCGGCGAGGGACTGAGCTTCCAGGAGGCGCTGCAGGTGGCTCGCGCCGGCACGGTCTTCACCACCCACACCCCGGTCGCGGCCGGCATCGACCGGTTCGAGCGCGACCTGATGCGCCGCTACTTCGAGACCGACCTGCTGCCGGGAGTCGCCGTCGACGACCTGCTCGCCCTGGGCGCGGAGACCTACGAGGGCGGCTCGCCCGACGTCTTCAACATGGCGCTGATGGGCCTGCGGCTCGGGCAGCACGCCAACGGCGTGTCGCGCCTGCACGGCGAGGTCAGCCGGCGCATGTTCAAGGGGCTGTGGCCCGGCTTCGATGCGGCGGATGTGCCGATCGACTCGATCACGAACGGCGTGCACGGGCCGACCTGGACCGACCCGGAGCTGCTCGCACTCGCCCAGAACCGGCTCGGCGCCGGCGACACTTCCACCGCGGACTGGGCGTCGCCGAGCATTTCGGACCAGGACCTCTGGTCGGTGCGCGGCCGGATGCGCCTCCAGTTCGTCGAGGATGCCCGTCGGCGCCTGACCGCGGCCTGGCGCGAACAGAACCCGGGCGGCATCCCGCCGACTTGGATCAAGCAGGTTTTCGACCCGAACGTGCTCACCATCGGCTTCGCCCGGCGTGTGCCGACCTACAAACGGCTCACGCTGATGCTGCACGACCCCGACCGGCTGCGCGCGCTGCTGCTTCACCCCGACCACCCCATCCAAATCGTGATCGCCGGCAAGTCGCACCCGGCCGACGACGAGGGCAAGCGCCTCATCCAGAAGATCGTGCAGTTCGCGGCCGACCCGGAGCTGCGCACGCGCATCGCCTTCCTGCCCGACTACAACATCGCGATGGCGCAGCTGATGTACCCTGGCACCGACGTCTGGCTGAACAACCCGCTGCGCCCGCTCGAGGCCTGCGGCACGTCCGGCATGAAGGCGGCGCTCAACGGCGGGCTCAACCTGTCGATCCTCGACGGCTGGTGGCCCGAGTACTACGACGGCAAGAACGGCTGGGCGATCCCGTCAGCGGATGCCGCCGGCGATTCGGCCGAGCGCGACCGGATCGAGGCCAACGCGTTGTACGACCTCATCGAACACCAGGTCGCGCCGCCGTTCTACGAGCGCAACTCCGACGACGTGCCGGAGCGGTGGGTCGCGTCCATTCGCCACACCCTCGCCACCCTGTCGCCCGAGTTGAGCGCCGACCGGATGGTGCGCGAGTACGTCGAGCGCCTGTACCGCCCGGCGGGACACTTCGAGGAGCTCCTGTCGGCGAAAGACTACCGTGCGGCGCGCGAACTGGCCGCGTGGAAGGAACGGATCACCACCGCGTGGCCCGGCGTCTCCGTCACGCACGTCGAGTCGGGCGGGGTCACATCCGTGCCCCAGGTCGGCGACGACCTGCACCTGCGCGCGCACGTGCAGCTGAATGGCCTGCTGGCCGAGGATGTCACGGTTGACGTCGTCTACGGCCGGAGCCTGCTCGGCGACGATCTCACCGACGTTGACACGCAGACGCTCACGTCGGCGGCCGAGCGGGATCCGGCCGACGTGGCCTCGGGGGCGCCGACCCTCTTCACCGGCACCGTCGAACTGGACCGGGCGGGGGCCTTCGGGTACACCGTGCGGGTCGTGCCCAAGAACGATCTGCTGATCAGCCCGGCCGAGATGGGCCTCATCGCCGTCGCCAGCTAGCCTCGCTCCCGCTCCCGCCAGCCGGCCTTGAGCTGCGGAAAAAACACCTTCCCAAGCCGGCGAAACGAAGGTGATGTGTCCGCAACTCAACGGGGTGACGAGGGACGCGACGGAGGGCGAGGCGCTAGGCGCGGGCGATCGCGGCGAAGGTCGCGCTCGTCGAGCGCTGCAGGTCGGCGGGGGCCAGTTCGAGGTCGAAGCCGCGGCGTCCGCCCGAGACGAAGACCGTGTCGAACAGCAGGGCGCTCTCGTCGATCACGGTCGTCAACGGCGTCTTCTGGCCGATCGGGCTGATGCCGCCGACCACGTAGCCGGTCTTCCGCTCGGCAACCCTCGGGTCGGCCATGACCGCTCGCTTGGCGCCGACGGCCGACGCGAGCGCCTTGAGGTCGAGCTGTCCGGTCACCGGGACGATGCCGACGACAAGGATGCCGTCGGCGTCGGCCAGCAGGGTCTTGAACACGGTCGCCGGGTCCAGGCGCAGTTTCTCGGCGGCTTCGAGGCCGAAGTTGGTGGCGGCCGGGTCGTGCGGGTAGAGGTGCGGGGTGAACGGGATTCCGTCGCGGACGAGGCGGACCGTCGCCGGTGTGCCGGCCCCGGCATCCGGTTTCCGGTTCATTCGGCCGCCTGGTGGGCCTTCAGCAGCATCATCGAGGCGCCGGTCACGAACAGCGGGCTGCCGGGAGTGTGCGTCGTCACGGTGTCGCCGAGATCGTCGTGGCTCGAGTCCCAGAGCAGGGTGTACGAGGTGACGCCGTCGTGTTCCGGCAGGGTGACCGTGACGTCCTGCTCAAGGCCGTGCACGATCAGCAGGATGCGGTTGAAGTCCTCGTGCTCGGGGGTGCTCGCGGCAAGGTACTGGAGCGTGCGCTCCTTCGACGAGTTCCAGTCCTCTTCGGACATCGATTCGCCGGCGATGTTGTACCAGTCCATCCGGCTGGCGCTGGGCGTGAGCACGCCGGGGCGAGCGAACCGCACCGGCCGGAGGGCCGGGTTCTCCCGACGCAGCTCCAGCAGGCGGCGCGTGACGCGGTGCAGGTCCAGCTGCCAGTCGACCAGATGCCAGTTGAGCCAGGTGAGTTCGCTGTCCTGGCAGTAGGCGTTGTTGTTACCGCGCTGGCTCCGACCGAACTCGTCGCCCGCCGTCACCATGGGCACGCCGGCCGAGAGGAGCAGGGTGCCGAGCAGGTTGCGCATGGCCTTGCGCCGGGTGGCGAGGATCTTGACGTCCCTCGTCGGGCCCTCTGTGCCGTGGTTGAAGGAGTTGTTGCCGTCGGTGCCGTCGCGGTTCGACTCGCCGTTGCCCACGTTGTGCTTGACGTTGTACGCGGTGAGGTCTGCCATGGTGAAGCCGTCGTGCGCCGTGATGAAGTTGAGGGAGGCGAGCGGTCCGCGCTCCTCAAAGAACGTGTTTGACGATCCGGCCAGGCGGGTCGCGAAACGCCCGATGCCGCTGCCGGCCGGCAGGTTGCGCCGGGCGACCGCGATGTCGGTCAGCCAGAAGGAGCGCATCCGGTCGCGGTAGCGGTCGTTCCATTCGGTCCAGCCGGACGGGAAGTTCCCGGTCTGCCAGCCGCCGTGCCCGACGTCCCACGGCTCGGCGA
>DHJB01000001.1:0-30169 GCA_002404115.1 Microbacteriaceae bacterium UBA4731 | reverse complement strand
CACGGCTCGGCGATCAGCTTCACCCCGGCCAGCTCGGGGTCGTTCTGGATCGCGGTGATCAGGGGGTGGTCGGGCTGGAAGTGAACGTCGCCGTTGCGGGCGAGGGTCGCGGCGAGGTCGAACCGGAAGCCGTCGACCTGGAGATCGTTGGCCCAGTAACGGAGCGAGTCCAGCACCAGGCGGATCGGCACGTCATGGCCGAAATTGACCGTGTTGCCGCAGCCGGTGACGTCGATGTACGCCCCGCTCGCGTCCTGGCGGTAGTAGTGGGCGTTGTCGATCCCGCGGAAGCCGGTGACCGGTCCATCGGGCCCCTCCTCCGAGGTGTGGTTGTACACGACGTCGAGGATGACTTCGAGGCCGGCCTCGTGCAGGAGCTTGACCATCCCCTTGAACTCGCGCAGCACGGCCTCGGGGCCGGCGGCCTGGGCGGCCTTCGTCGCGTAGTCGGCGTGGGGGGAGAAGAAGTTGAAGGTGTTGTAGCCCCAGTAGTTGGTGAGTCCCTGCTTGATCAGGCGCTGCTCAGAGACGAACGCCTGCACGGGCAGCAGCTCGATCGACGTGACGCCGAGGTCCTTGAGGTAGCCGATCGTGGCCTCGTGGGCGAGTCCGGCGTATGTGCCGCGCAGCTCAGGCGGGATCGCGCCGTTGAGCTTGCTGATGCCGCGAACGTGCGCCTCGTAGAGGACCGCGTGGTCCATCGGAATCCCGGGTTTGACCGCTCCGGCCCAGTCGAAGCTTCCGTCGACGACGGATGACTGCCACTGGCCGGCGCCAACTCGCACCAGGCCCCGGGAGTACGGTTCGATCAGCGTTTTCTCGGGGTGGAATGAGTTCATGGGGCCGGCGGGACCGGAGACCCGGATGCCGTAGCGGCGTCCGGGCGAGAGCGTGCGGGATTTGCCGACCCAGACGCTGTGGGCGTCCTTCGCCATCGGAACGGTCTTGATGATCCAGTTCGGGTCGATGTCGTCGAAGATGCATAGCTCCATGGCGTCTGCGGTCTCCGACCACACGCGCAGCTCGCCGCCGCTGGCCGTGACCCGGACGCCAAGATTGCGCAGGGCATCAGCGGGAGTCATGAGATCTAGAGTAATGAGTACGAGAGGTCGGTTTTGACCACAAGCGGAACGACCGCTCTCTGTCCCAACCCGGGGACGCAGGAAGGAAGCGATATGGCCGTTTACCTCGACCATGCGGCGACGACGCCGATGCTCCCTGCCGCCATCACCGCGTACGCGGAAGCCATGACGGTGGTGGGTAACCCCGCGTCGATTCACAGCCAGGGCCAGAACGCGAAGCGGATGCTCGAGGAAGCCAGGGAACGCGTCGCCCGGAGCGTCGGCAGCGACCCGATCGAGGTCGTCTTCACCGGCGGCGGCACCGAGGCGATCAACCTGGCGCTCAAGGGCCTGTTCTGGGCCAGGGCGCCGCGCACCCGCATCCTCGTGCCCGGCGGCGAACACCACGCCACGCTCGACACGGTCGAGTGGCTGGAACGCCATGAGGGCGCCGTCATCGAGTGGCTCCCGCTCGACTCGCTCGGCCGGGTCGACCTCGCCGCGCTCGAACGCGCCACCGCCGCCAACTCGGACGACATCGCGCTGGTCACCCTGCTCGCAGCGAACAACGAGGTCGGCACGCTCCAGCCCATTGCGGAGGTCGCCGCGCTCGCCGCCGCCCACGGCATCCCGGTGCACGTCGACGCGGTGTCGGCTTACGGCCACGTGCCGATCGACTTCGCGGCGCTCAGCCGCGCCGGTGTCTCGGCCCTCAGCGTGTCGGCGCACAAGATCGGCGGCCCGGTGGGCATCGGCGCCCTCGTCCTGTCGCGCCGGGCAACCGTCGTGCCGCTGATCCACGGCGGTGGGCAGCAGCGGCAGGTGCGCAGCGGCACCCAGGACGTCGCGGCCGCCGTGTCGTTCGCGGTCGCGGCATCCGCTTTCGGGCCCGGCCTCGCCGGCGAGGGCGCGCGCCTGGCCGCCCTGCGGGACCGGGTGGTGGCCGGCGTGGTCCAGGCGGTGCCGGAGGCGATTCTCAACGGTGACCCCGACCCGGCCGGACGACTCCCCGGCAACGCACACTTCACCTTCCCCGGCTGCGAGGGCGACTCGCTCCTCTTTTTGCTGGATGCGGCGGGCGTCTCGGTGTCGACCGGCTCCGCCTGCCAGGCCGGCATTCCAGAGCCCTCGCATGTCTTGCGCGCGATGGGCCGCAGCGAACTCGAGGCCAGGGGAGCGCTCCGCATCACCCTGGGACACACCTCAACAGACGCCGACGTCGACGCCTTCCTCGCCGCGCTTCCCGCCGCGTACGCGCAGGCCGCGCGCGCCGGCCTTGCCGACCGCGAACCGGCCCGCTGACGCATCCCGCTTCGTTCTGCCCTCCCTCGCGAAACTGCAGTTGTGGTTACCTCAGCGGTGCTGAAGTGACCACAACTGCAGTTTCGCGGAAGGGCATGGCGGGTTCGTTTAGACTGGTCGGATGAAGGTTTTGGCAGCAATGAGCGGTGGGGTGGACTCCGCCGTCGCCGCAGCCCGCGCGGTCGAAGCGGGGCACGAGGTGGTGGGCGTGCACCTGGCGCTCAGCCGCATGCCCGGCACACTGCGCACCGGCAGCCGCGGTTGCTGCACGATCGAGGACTCGATGGATGCCCAGCGGGCGGCCAATATCATCGGCATCCCCTACTACGTGTGGGACTTCTCCGAACGGTTCAAGCTCGACGTCGTCGACGACTTCATCGCCGAGTACGCCGCCGGGCGAACCCCCAACCCCTGCATGCGCTGCAACGAGCGGATCAAGTTCGCCGCCCTGCTCGAAAAGGCCCTCGCGCTCGGCTTCGACGCCGTCTGCACCGGCCACTACGCGTCGATCCTGACGGATGCCGACGGCAACCGGGAACTGCACCGGGCGAGCGCCTGGGCCAAGGACCAGTCCTACGTGCTGGGCGTGCTCACTAAAGAGCAGCTGGCCCACTCGATGTTTCCGCTCGGCGCGACGCCGTCCAAGGCCGAGGTCCGCGCCGAAGCGGCCGAACGCGGCTTCTCGGTCGCGAACAAGCCAGACTCCTACGACATCTGCTTCATCCCGGACGGCGACACCCGCGGCTGGCTTGCCGAGCGGGTTGCCCCGGTGACCGGCGACATTCTCGACCGTGACGGCGCCAAGCTGGGCGAGCACGAGGGCGCCGTCGCGTTCACCGTCGGCCAGCGCAAGGGCCTGCAGATCGGCACGCCCGCCGCAGACGGCAAGCCCCGCTTTGTGCTCGAGGTTCGTCCGATCACGAACACCGTCGTCGTCGGCCCCAAGGAGGCGCTGGCCATCCGCGAGATCGCCGGCTCGAAGTTCACCTGGGCCGGCGTTGCCCCCGCGCATCCGGAGGTCGCCTTCGACTGCGACGTGCAGATCCGCGCGCACGCCGACCCAGTGCCGGCCGTGGCCCAGGTGGTCTCGGTCACCGGGGGCACCGAGCTGATGATCACCCCCAACGAGCCCCTCACCGGCGTCGCCCCCGGGCAGACCGCCGTCGTCTACATCGGAACCCGCGTGCTTGGCCAGTGCACCATCGACCGAACGGTCAGCACTGTCCCCTCCGCGGCGATGAGTCCCATCGCCGTCGATGCCTGATCCCGGCCAGGATCAGGAGCTGCACGCCGCGGCCGAGGAGGTCGGCGCACTGACCGGGCGCATCCTCGAGGCCAGGGACGCCTACTACGAGCGCAACGAAGTCATCATCTCCGACGCGGAATATGACGAGCTCATCCGGCGCCTCGCCGAGCTCGAACGCGAGTTCCCGGAACTGCAGAGCCAGGACAGCCCCACCCTGACGGTCGGCGGCCGCGCCGAAACCACCCTGTTCGCCCCGGTGCAGCATGCGGAACGGATGCTCAGCCTCGACAACGTCTTCTCGGTCGAGGAATTCGAGGCGTGGGCCGCCCGGGTCGAGCGCGACTCCGGCCGGGCGGTGCATTACCTCTGCGAGCTCAAGATCGACGGCCTGGCCATCAACCTCCGCTACGAGAAGGGCGTGCTCGTCACAGCCGCAACCCGCGGCGACGGCGTCGTCGGCGAGGATGTCACCGAAAACATCGCGCTCGTGCCCGGCATCCCGCGCCGCCTCTCCGGCATCGGGCACCCGGTGCTGATGGAGGTGCGCGGCGAGGTCTTCTTCCCGGTCGCATCCTTCCGCGAGCTGAACGCCGAGCAGAGCCGCACCGGCGAGCGCGTCTTCGCCAACCCGCGGAACGCGGCCAGCGGCTCCCTCCGCCAGAAGGCCGAGAGCAAGAACCCCGACCAGCTGCGACTGATGCGCTCCAGGCTGGGCCGGCTCCGGATGCTCGTGCACGGCATCGGCGCGTGGGCGCGCCCGCCCGTCACCGCGCAGTCAGGGGTCTACGCGCTCCTCGACGGCTGGGGCCTGCCCACGAGCACCCACTACACCGTGACGTCGGCGTCCGGCGAGGCGGCGGCATTCATCGAGTACTACGGCGAGCATCGGGGGAGCGTCGAGCACGAAATCGACGGCATCGTGGTCAAGGTCGACGAACTGGCCCTGCACGTGGAGCTGGGCGCCACCAGCCGGGCGCCCCGGTGGGCGATCGCCTACAAGTACCCGCCGGAGCAGGTGAACACGAAACTGCTGGACATCGTCGTCAGCGTCGGCCGCACCGGGAGGGCGACGCCGTTCGCGGTGATGGAGAAGGTACGGGTCGCCGGATCAGAGGTGCGCCAGGCCACGCTGCACAACCAGGATGTCGTCAAGGCGAAGGGCGTGCTGATCGGCGACACGGTCGTGCTGCGCAAGGCCGGCGACGTCATCCCGGAGGTGCTCGGCCCGGTCGTCGAGCTGCGCGACGGCACGGAACGCGAATTCATCATGCCGACGCGCTGCCCGGAGTGCGGCACCCCGCTGGCGCCCTCGAAGGAAGGCGACATCGACCTGCGCTGCCCCAACGCGCGCAGTTGCCCGGCCCAGGTGCGCGGCCGGGTCGAGCACATCGGTTCCCGCGGAGCACTCGACATCGAGGTTCTCGGTGAGGTCGCCGCGGCCGCGCTGACCCAGCCGACGATCCCCGCGCAGCCGCCGCTGCCGACCGAGGCTGGACTGTTCGACCTCGAACTCGACGACCTGCTGCCCATCGAGGTCGTCGTCAAGGATTCCGAAACCGGCCTCCCCAAGGAAGAGGACGACGGCGCTCCCAAGTTGCGCACACCGTTCCGCCGCAACCCGACGGCCGAAGAGCGAAAGCGCGGACTCACCGGGCCGCAGCCGTCCTCGAGCGCGATCAAGCTCCTGAGCGAGATCGAGCTCGCGAAGACCAAGCCGCTCTGGCGCATCCTCGTCGCCCTCAACATGCGCCACGTCGGCCCGGTCGCAGCCCGCGCCCTCGCCGGCCATTTCGGGTCCCTCGATGCCATCCGCGCCGCTTCCCGGGAGGAATTGGCCGAGGTCGACGGGGTCGGCGGGATCATCGCGGATGCCATCATCGACTGGTTCGAGGTCGACTGGCACCTGGACATCGTCACCCAGTGGGCGCGCGCCGGCGTGCAATTCACGACGCCGGGCCACCCAGGGCCTGGCGCGGCCGCCGCGGCCGGCGGAGTGCTTGCGGGGCTCACGGTCGTGGCCACCGGGTCACTCGAGGGATTCACCCGAGAGGAAGCCCAGGAAGCGATCATCGCGGCCGGCGGCAAGTCGGCCTCGAGCGTGTCGAAGAACACCGATTACGTTGCGGCCGGACCGGGCGCCGGCTCAAAACTGGCCAAGGCGGAGCAGCTGGGCATCCCCATTCTCGACGCCGACGGCTTCCGAATCCTGCTCGACAAGGGGCCGGCCGGCCTGGATTCCGCCGCCGAATAACCTCGGCCGACAGACGAAATGGTATCCCCCAGAATCGGGGGTGGACTGGCTTACTGTGGCGCTTTTCGGCTCACTAGGCTGTGATTCTAGGACCGTTTTGGCGTTGGGCCGGCCAATTGCTCGGCGCGTCCGGAAGGGGCGGGCCGGGGAGTGTTGTTAGACGTGGCGGTACTCCTGACGGCCTCGCTGACCATGGGCAGGGTCGGCGGGGACGTGGGCGTGCACGAGCCCGTCTCCATCACCACCGCAAGCGGCTTCCTCCCCACCAGGCTTTCCGACGTCCCGGGAGACGGCGCGGCCGGGCCCCTGTGGCAGGACCTGTCCGGACCTTTCGGCACCTCCGTCGACGTGGACGTCACCTCACTGCGCACCGCGAGCGGGGTAGGACTGCTCGCCGGGCTGTCCCGGCTGTCCCTTGGCGACATCTCCACATTCGTCGCCGATAACCCCGCGAAGATCGACCGGCTGCTCGCCGCTCCGCCGGCCGCGACGAAGGTCGCCGAAATGTGGAGCGGACTCGGCGGACCCGAGCGTGCCGCCCTCGCGGCTGCAGCGCCGCGGCTCGTTGGCAACCTCGACGGCGTGCCGGCGAGGGAGCGGGGCCGGGCGAACGAGCGGTACCTCGACCAGACCGTTTCCGACGTGCAACGCCGCCTCAAGGCGGCTGACGGCGCAGCGGCCGGCCCGCTCGGCCAGGAGCTCTCCATGCTGGCCCAGGTCAGGGCCGCGCTGCAGTCGGGCGACGGCGGGCCCCGGCGTTCCCTGATCCTCCTGGACGCGACGGGGGGCGGGCGCGCGGCGATCGCGCTCGGCAATCCGGACACCGCCGATTTCGTCAGCTACCTCGTGCCCGGACTTAACTATGGGGTGGAAGCGCAACTCGTCAACTGGTCAGCGACGGCCGACGCGCTCTACGCCGAGCAGAGCGAGGTGCTGGCACGACGGGCCGCCGCGCACCCCGGCACTCCGGCCGCCAGCGTCGCGACGATCGCCTGGATCGGCTACGAAACCCCCGACCTGTTCAACGTGGGCGGCCTGGACCGGGCAGAGGTCGGCGCGGACTTCCTCGAGAAATCCTGGCTCGGCCTCCGCTCCGCCCGCGGATCCCACCAACCGTTCATCTCCGTGCTGGCCCATTCCTACGGATCGACCGTCTCCCTGGTCGCGCTGGCCCGCGGATCTGTCGATGTCGATGCCTTCGTCATGGTGGGCTCGCCCGGCAGCGCCGTGCAGTCGGTAGACGAGTTGAGCGTGAAGCACGGCAACGTCTACGTCGGCGAGGCCGACTGGGATCCGGCAGTCAACAGCGCGTTCTTCGGCAGCGACCCCGGGGCGGCGTCGTACGGCGCACACCGGCTCGGAGTCTCCGGCGCACACGACCGCGTCACCGGCACCTGGCTCGACGGATCCCTCGGCCACAACGCCTATTTCACGCCGGGGAGCGAGTCGCTGCACAACATGGCATTGATCAGCACCGACAACGCGAAACTGGCCACCAACGGCTCCGAATAGAATTGAGGCTTCCACCTCGACGACCGTACGGAGTTCCATGTCTGAAATCACGGCCGAGCAGGTTGCCCATTTGGCCAGCCTCGCCCGGATCGACCTCAGCCCCGCAGAGATCGCGAGCCTCACCGCTGACCTCGGCCAGATCGTCGACTCGGTCGCGAAGGTGATCGAAGTCGCCACTCCCGACATCCCCGCGACGAGCCACCCGATGCCGCTGACCAACGTGTTCCGCGACGACGTCGTGGTTCCCTCGCTCAGCGTCGAGCAGGCGCTCTCCGGCGCGCCAGACCACGACGGCGACAAGTTCCGCGTTCCCGCAATCCTCGAGGAGGTGTGACCATGACCGATCTCATCAAGCTCTCAGCGGCGACGCTCGCCGGCCTGCTCGCCGATCGTTCGGTCAGCTCCGTCGAGGTCACCCGCGCGCATCTCGATCACATCGCGGCCGTCGACACCGACCTGCACGCCTTCCTCCACGTCTCCCGGGATGCCGCGCTGGCCACGGCCGCGCAGGTCGACGCCCGCCGCGCCGCCGGCGACACGCTGGGAACCCTCGCGGGTGTCCCTATCGCCATCAAGGACGTGCTCGCCACCAAGGACATGCCGTCCACGGCCGGCTCGAAAATCCTCGAGGGCTGGATCCCGCCCTACGACGCCACCGTCGTGAAGCGGCTCCGCGACGCTGACCTGATCCCGCTGGGCAAGACCAACATGGACGAGTTCGCGATGGGCTCGTCCACCGAGCACTCCGCCTACGGCCCGACCCGCAACCCGTGGGACCGCGACCGGATCCCCGGCGGCTCCGGTGGCGGCTCGGCCGCCGCGGTCAGCGCCTTCGAGGCGCCGCTGGCACTCGGCAGCGACACCGGCGGATCGATCCGCCAGCCGGCCGCCGTCACCGGCTCGGTCGGAGTCAAGCCCACCTACGGCGGTGTCTCGCGCTACGGCGCCATCGCGCTCGCCTCCTCGCTCGACCAGGTCGGCCCGGTGTCCAGGACGGTCCTCGACGCCGCGCTCCTGCACGATGTGATCGGCGGCCACGACCCGCTCGACTCGACGTCCCTCACCGACACCTGGCCGTCCATGGCGGCAGCAGCCCGCGCCGGCCTGGCCGATGGGGCGCTCAAGGGCGTCCGCGTCGGCGTGATCAAGGAACTGGCCGGGGAAGGATTCCAGGCCGGCGTCAAGCAGCGCTTCGACGAGACCCTGGCTCTGCTCTCCGCCGCGGGCGCCGAGATCACCGTGGTGAACGCCCCGAACTTCGAGTACGCGGTCGCCGCGTACTACCTGATCCTGCCCGCCGAGGCCTCCAGTAACCTGGCGCGCTTCGACTCTGTACGGTTCGGCATCCGGGTCAACCCGGTCGACGGTCCGCTCACCAGCGAGCGGGTGATGGCCGCAACGCGCGACGCCGGTTTCGGCCCTGAGGTCAAGCGACGCATCATCCTCGGCACCTATGCCCTCAGCGCCGGCTACTACGACGCGTATTACGGCAGCGCCCAAAAGGTGCGCACGCTCATCCAGCGCGACTTCGCGGCGGCATTCGACAAGGTCGACGTGCTCGTGTCGCCGAGCGCGCCCACCACCGCGTTCAAGTTCGGCGAGAAGCTCGCCGACCCGATGGCCATGTACCTCAACGACATCACGACCATCCCGGCGAACCTGGCCGGCGTCCCCGGAATGAGCCTCCCGATCGGGCTCGCGCCGGAAGACGGGCTGCCGGTGGGCCTGCAGGTCATGGCCCCAGCCAGGGAAGATGCCCGCCTGTACACCTTCGGCGCCGCCGTCGAGCAGCTGCTCGAGGCCCGCTGGGGTCACACCCTGCTCAGCCAGGCGCCGTCGCTGACGGCCACCGAAATGTTCGCCAGCGAAGAGGGAGTGCTCTGATGAAGAAGGCCGATCTGATGGACTTCGACAAGGCCCTCGAACTGTACGAGCCGGTGCTCGGCTTCGAGGTGCACGTCGAACTCAACACGAAAACGAAGATGTTCTGCGGCTGCGCCAACGAGTTTGGCCAGGGCGCGAACACGAACACCTGCCCGACCTGCCTCGGGCTTCCCGGCGGCCTGCCGCAGGTGAACAAGAAGGCCATCGAGTCGAGCATCCGCCTGGGCCTCGCCCTGGGCTGCGAGATCGCCGAGAACTCCCGGTTCGCCCGCAAGAACTACTTCTACCCCGACACGGCGAAGAACTTCCAGACGTCCCAGTACGACGAGCCGATCGCGTTCGACGGATCCCTGACGATCGAACTCGAGAGCGGCCGTCAGATCACCGTCGACATCGAACGCGCGCACATGGAGGATGACGCCGGCAAGCTCACCCACAAGGGCGGCGCGACCGGCCGCATCCAGGGCGCCGACTACTCGCTCGTCGACTACAACCGCGGCGGCGTGCCGCTCGTGGAGATCGTCACCCGCCTGATCGAGGGAGGGGAGGCAGACGCCCCCGAGATCGGCAAGACCTACGTGGCTGCCATCCGCGAGATCGTCAAGGCCCTCGGAGTCTCCAACGCGCGCATGGAAGAAGGAAATGTGCGCTGCGACGCCAACGTCTCCCTCCGGCCGCGCGGCTCGAAGGTGCTGGGCACGCGCACCGAAACGAAGAACGTCAACTCGCTGCGCTCGGTCGAGCGGGCCGTGCGTTATGAAATCCAGCGCCAGGCCGCGCTGCTCTCCGCCGGTGGAACGATCACCCAGGAGACCAGGCACTGGCACGAGGACACCGGGCGTACCTCGGCCGGCCGCCCCAAGTCGGATGCGGACGACTACCGCTACTTCCCCGAGCCCGACCTGGTGCCGGTTGCGCCGTCCCGCGCCTGGGTCGAAGAGCTCCGGGCAACCCTGCCGGAGCCGCCCGCCGCCCGCCGGAAGCGCCTGCAGGCGGCCTGGGGCTTCGCCAACCTCGAGTTCCAGGATGTCGTCAACTCCGACCTCCTCGACGCCGTCGAGGCGACCATCGCCGCGGGAGCGGACGCCCAGCCCGCCCGCAAGTGGTGGACCGGCGAGGTGGCCCGCCTCGCCAACGCCGCAGGGGTGGCCGCCGACACGCTCGTGCAGCCGGCGCAGGTTGCCGCGCTGATCGAACTGATTGACGCCGGAACGCTCACCGACCGCCTGGCCCGCCAGGTGCTCGAGGGCGTCATCGCCGGCGAGGGAACTCCCGCCGAGGTCGTGGCGTCACGCGGCCTCGCGGTCGTGTCCGACGACGGCGCGCTGATCGCGGCCATCGACGAGGCACTCTCCGCGCAACCGGACGTGCTCGCGAAGATCCGCGACGGGAAGGTGCAGGCCGCCGGCGCTGTCATCGGAGCCGTGATGAAGGCGATGAGGGGCCAGGCCGACGCCGCCCGTGTGCGCGAACTCGTGCTCGAACGCGCAGGGACGGCCGAATAACCATGTGGAAGAGACGCGAGCCGGCGGAGCACGACGGCGGCCCCTTCGGCGTCGGCGTGCAGGTTGTCGTGCGGCTCGACCGGAGCCGGCACCCTGAGTCGACGGTCGAAGACCCGATCGGCGTGATCGTGGCGCCCGGCGAGCTCAGCGGAGCCGCGCTGTACGCGCCGACCGCCGTCCGAGAAGCCGTCTGGGAGGTGCGGTTCGACGAGCCGTTCCACGGCCTCGACGGGTCCGGCCCGCACGATTCGGCGCTCGTGGCGCAGAGTTCCCTCGAAGCGGCACCAGAGGCGTGAAGCGGATGAACGCTGGCCTGGGGCCCAGCGAAGCGGACATTCGTCGGTGGCGGCGGTACCTCGCCGACGAGCAGGCGGAGGCCGCGGTCTACCGCGACCTGGCCGGGCGCCGCTCCGGCGAGGAGCGGGAGATCCTGCTCGCCCTCGCCGAGGCTGAGGGGCGCCACGAGGCGCACTGGCGCGAGATGCTCGGCGACCTGGCCGGGGCGCCCAGGCCAGGCGCGTTTCGCACCCGTTTCCTGGGGTTTTTAGCGCGCCGGTTCGGTGGCGTCTTCGTGCTGGCCCTTGCGCAGCGGGCGGAAGCGCGTTCTCCATACGACGGCGACGATGATGCCACCGATGCGATGGCCGCCGACGAGCGCATCCACGAGGAGGTCGTGCGTGGTCTCGCCGCCCGCGGCCGCCAAAGGCTCTCCGGCACCTTCCGCGCCGCGGTTTTCGGTGTCAACGACGGGCTGGTGAGCAACCTCGCGCTGGTCCTGGGAATTGGAGCAACCGGGGTGAGCGGCGGAACGATCCTGTTCACGGGCATCGCCGGCCTCCTGGCCGGGGCCCTGTCCATGGGCGCCGGCGAATACGTGTCGGTGCGCTCGCAGCGCGAGCTGCTCGAGGCGTCCACCCCGAATCCGACCAAGAAGAGCGTGCTCTCGCACCTGGACCTCGCGGCGAATGAACTGACCCTGGTCTACCGGGCCCAGGGGATGTCCCCTGGGAAGGCCGAGATCCACGCACGAGAGGTGCTGCGCACTGTGGCCCTGGCGACGGGTCCTGTCGACATGTCCGCCGCGCCCGTCGGCCCCGTCGTCGACGAACACGAGGCCGTCGGTACCGGCTGGGGCGCCGCGATCTCGAGCTTCTGCTTCTTCGCCTCCGGGGCACTTCTGCCCGTGCTGCCTTACCTGTTCGGGCTCGGCGGAACCACGGCCATCATCGTGGCCTCCGTGCTCGTCGGGCTGGCCCTGCTCGTCACTGGAGCCATCGTCGGTCTGCTCTCCGGCGCACCGCCGTTGCGGCGCGCCCTTCGACAGCTGCTGATCGGTCTCGGGGCCGCCGGTGTCACCTACGCCCTCGGCCTCCTCTTCGGCACGTCGATCGGCTAGCGCTTCCGCTTCCGCATCCCATCCCTTCCGCGAAACTGCAGTTGTGGTCGCTAAGAGGCGCTCATAACGTGCACAACTGCGTTTTCGCGGAGGGCGGCGGTGCGACGACGAGGGCCAGGCGGGGAAGCAGCGCGCGCTCAACGTCGGCGACGTAGAGGTCGGCACCGACCACCCCGATCATCTCGTCGCCCCGATACACGGGCGCCGTCAGGGTGAGGGTGTAGTCGTCGGTGCAGAGGTAATCGACGTACGGCCCGGTGATGTGCCGGCGCCCGCTGGCCAGCGGCACCCGCCACCATTCGAGCGTCGTGTAGTCGCGGAAGCTCTCGTCAGTCGGGTCCTCGATGGCATCGAGGCGACGGATGCGCGGGGCGGCCGAGCCCATCCCGAACGTGTTCAGGCCGCCAGGCCACCATGCCAGGTGCCATTCGGCGTCGGTGATGAAGCCGGGGGCCGAGACGAACCCGGCGCCGATGACGGAGCCGTGTTCGCTCGCGAACTCCCGCATCAGGATCTCCTCGATGAGTGCGTCGAGCCCGGCACGCGACACGATCCCGTCCTGGTCGGCCACGTACTCCTCGATCGCGGTTCGCCAGTCCTCGATGCGTGCGAAGACCGCGTCGAACAGGCCGCTGACGGCGGCCACGCAATCGTCGATCGATGTGCGGGTCAGGGAGTCCATATGTTCACTCGTTTCTTTCCGGCCGTTCCAGGTTCGTCTTGGCCTCGATCAGCCAGTCGATCGCGTCGGCCACCTGGCGCACCGTGAGGCTTCGCGCCGCCTGCCCGTCCTGGGCAGCAATCGCATCGACGATGCCCCGCTGCACCACATGGCACCGGTCGCGATACTCCGGCGTGCGCAGGCACAGCCACAGCAAGGGGCCGAACTCGGCCTGGAGCCGAAGTTCCTCCCTGACGAGACGGGCCGACTGGCTCAGGGCCGAGACTTCGAGCCTGAAGGTTCCCTGCCCGCGGCGCGACGCGCCCTCGCTCGCTGTGTCGATCGCCTCCACGATGCGCCGCAGGTTCTGGACGTCCTCTTTGCTGGCCCGGTCGGCGGCGAGCTCGGCCGCCATCCCGGAGATGGCGGAGTAGTGCACGCCCATGTCCCGCAGCTGCACTCGGGACAGCCCGAGGAGCCGTTCGTCCTGCAGGCGACCGTGCCCGCCCGCGGCGAAGGTGACGAAGCTTCCCCCGTCGCGGCCGCGCTTCGTCTCCACCAGGCCCTTGCCCCGCAACGTCTCGAGCGCCTCGCGAGCGGTCACGATCGCCACGCCCAGTTGCCGGGCCAGCACGGATTCACTGGGCAGGCGCTCCCCGTCGCGCAGCACCCCGAGTACGATCGCATCCGTGAGTCGCTGCGTGACCAGCACGGCCCGACCCGCGACCTCCAGAGGCGCGAACACGGCGGCGCGCGCCACCGTTCCGGAGCGAATGGACTGCGGCATGGATGGCTCTTTCCTGAGTTGTGACACGACCGTAACATCCGCAGCCTGTTCATGTACATCTGTTTCCATATGATTTACCTCAGAGCGAACAAGGAGACAGGCCGTGACAGGTGAGCGTCCCGCCATCCGGTTGACCGGGTTGACCAAGACCTTCGGCGCGGTCAACGCAGTCGACCACCTGGACCTCGACATCGCCGAGGGTGAGTTCTTCTCGATGCTCGGCCCCTCGTCGCGCATGCCACGTTCTGCATCGTCACCGTGTTCAACAACGTGATCGCTCGGCTGCGGCGCCTCGGCACCAGTTTCGAGGAGGCGTCGGCCGACCTCGGCGCCGGGCTGTGGACCACGTTCCGGCTGGTCACCTTCCCCCAGCTCCGGTCGGCCCTGTTCGCCGGCGGCCTGCTGGCGTTCGCGCTCAGTTTCGACGAGATCATCGTGACCACCTTCACGGCCAGCGCCGGGATGTCCACGCTGCCGATCTGGATCCTGAACAACCTGTTCCGGCCGAATCAGGCGCCCGTGGTCAACGTCGTCGCCGTGGTGCTCGTGCTCGTTTCGATCATCCCGATCTACATCGCCCAGCGGATCGCCGGGTCCGAGAAGGTCGTGCGCTAAGATCCCGGTCTTGAGCTGGCCGTCGCATGGGTTATCGTCGAGCTGATGAGCAGGCAAGACGGCAGCGGACGGCAGGTCACGACCACACCGGTCGACGACAGCTCCGCCACCGTGCTCCACGTCGACATGGACGCGTTCTTCGCCTCCGTCGAATTGCTCGACCATCCGGAACTCGTCCACAAACCGGTCATCGTCGGCCACCGCTCCGGCCGTTCGGTCGTCACCGCGGCGAACTACGTCGCCCGCAAATACGGCGTGAATTCGGCCATGCCGATGGCCCTCGCACTCCGGCGCTGCCCGGACGCGATCGTGCTCGAACCGCACATGAGCCGCTACCGGGAGTACTCGGAGCAGGTCATGCGCATCTTCAATGATGTGACCCCGCTGGTCGAGCCGCTCAGCATCGACGAGGCGTTCCTCGACGTCGCGGGCGCCAGGCGCATCCACGGGTCGCCGGCGGAAATCGGCGCCCTGATCCGCCGAAGGGTCGAAGCCGAGACCGGGCTCACGTGCTCGGTCGGCGCGGCCTCGACAAAGTTCGTCGCCAAGCTCGCATCCGGTCGGGCCAAACCCAACGGGCTGCTCGTGATCCCGGCGGAGGACACGATCGCGTTCCTGCACCGGCTGCCCGTCGGCGCGCTCTGGGGCGTCGGCGCGACGACGGAGCAGGCGCTGCTGCGCCTGGGCCTGAGCCGGATCGGTGACATCGCAAACACCCCGCTCGCCGTGCTGCAGGGGACGCTGGGCGAGGCGTCGGGGCGGCGGCTGCACGACCTGACCTGGGGAAGAGACCCGCGCCAGGTCAGCATCGAACGCGAGGAGAAGAGCATCGGCCACGAGGTCACCTTCGAGCATGACGTGACGGATGTCGCCCGCCTGCGCAGCGAACTCCTGCGGCAGTCCGACGCCGTGGCCGCCAGGCTGCGCGGCGCCGGCCTGGTCGGCCGCACCGTCGTGCTGAAGCTGCGTTACGCCGATTTCAGCACGGTCACCCGCTCCCGCACGCTGCAGGAGCCGACGAACGTCGGCCGGCGCATCTACGAGGAAGCCGCGGCCGCCTTCGCCACGCTGTCGGCCTCGGGCATCCGGGTGCGCCTGATCGGTGTGCGGGTGGAACAGCTCGGGGACGGCGACGGCCTGGGCCTCGGGCTCTGGGACCCCGACGACGACTGGCGGGACGCCGAACGGGCCGTCGACCAGGTGACAGCGCGCTTCGGCCGGGGGAGCGTGAAGCCTGCCTCCCTGCTCAAACCGGACAGGGGGTAGCCTGTGCCCATGACGAATCTCGTGCTGAAACTCGCAGAAAACGCCGGTTCGATCGGCGTCAAGACGGCCTACGGCGATCCCATCCAGGTAGAAGGGATCACCCTGGTGCCGGTCGCCCTCGTGCAGTACGGCTTCGGCGGCGGCGACGCCGGCGAGTCAGCCGGGGGCGCTGGGGGTGGTGGCGGCGGAATATCGATTCCGATCGGCGCCTACGTCAAGACGGGCGGCACGGTGCGGTTCGACCCCAACGTCATCTCGCTGCTCGCGGTGGGGATCCCGTTCATCTGGGTCGCCGGCCACGCCCTCTCCCGCATCATCCGCGCCCTCAAGCGCTGACTCGTCAGTCGGCGAAGACGTCGGGAACGCCGTCCTGGTCGGTGTCGAGATTCTCTTTGTCGTCCACGCGCCGATGGTGCCGGTTGCGCGCCCGGAGCAGCACGGTCGCGAGCAGCGCGGAGAGCAGCGACCCGGCGAGGATGGCGACCTTCGCGTGGTCGTCGTGGGGGCTGCCCAGCCCGAAACCGAGCTCGCTGATCAGCAGCGACACGGTGAACCCGACCCCGGCCAGCACGGCGACGCCAATGACGTCGACCCAGGCGAGGTCGGGGTCGAGGTCGGCCTTCGTGGTTGTGGTGACCAGCCAGGTGGCAATCAGGATGCCGATTGGCTTGCCGGCCACCAGGGCCACGACGATGCCGATGGCAACCGGGTCCGTGAGGGCGCGCACGAGTCCGTCGGCACCGCCGATGGTCACGCCGGCGGAGAAGAACGCGAAGACCGGCACCGCGACGCCCGCCGAAAACGGCCGGAAGCGGTGCTCGAGGGTTTCGGCGAGGCCTGGTCCGGCCTCCGGGCCGCCGCCCTTCCGGCTGCGAAGCACGGGAACGGCGAAGCCAAGCAGCACGCCGGCGACGGTGGCGTGGATGCCGGAGGCGTGCACGAGGCCCCAGACCATGAGTCCGATCGGCAGCAGGATGAGCCAGGCGCCCGGAGCCCATGTCCTGAAGAAGGCGGCGTAGCGGTGCGTCAGGAACGCGAAGAGCGCCAGCGGGATCAGTGCGAGCAGAAGCGGCGCCGGCTGGATATCGGTGGAGTAGAAGAAGGCGATGATCGCGATGGCCAGGAGGTCGTCGACGACGGCCAGCGTCAGCAGGAAGATCCGCAGTGCGCTGGGTAGCTGGGAGCCAATCACGGCCAGCACGGCCACGGCAAAGGCGATGTCTGTCGCGGTGGGAACGGCCCAGCCGCGAAGCGCGGCCGGTCCGCCGCCCAGGTTGATCGCCGTGAAGAGGAGGGCGGGCACGATGACCCCGCCGATGGCGGCCGCCACCGGCACCACCGCGCGGTTCAGCGTGCGCAGGTCCCCGGCGACGAATTCGCGTTTGAGTTCGAGGCCGGCCAGGAAGAAGAAGACGGCCAGCAGGCCGTCGGCCGCCCAAGCCCCCAGGCTGAGCTTCAGGTGCCACGGCGCATAGCCGAATTCAATGTCCCGCGCGCGGAAGTAGAGTTCGGCGGCCGGCGTGTTGGCCAGGATAAGCGCGGCAACGGTTGCGGCCAGGAGCAGGGCGCCGCCGACCATTTCTTTCCGCAGGATGGTGCGGACCCGGAGGTACTCCGGGTAGCTGCTCCGGCGGAAGATCCTGGGTCTGGCGGTCCTGGGCGGGGGCGGGGTCGGTGATGATTCCGTCATGGGGTGAGTCCTCTGGTTTGCGGCGCGATCATGAGCATGCCGACCAGACTTCCCGGCTCACCAACCCCCAGAGTACACGGCGACCCGATGCTCCTCAGGGATCTTGCCGGCGCAACCAACTCGGCCGGCGCCACGGTCCGCGCACCGGAAGACCCCGCCGGATCCGGCGCCGGCGAAGGATGTACGCGCGCAGCAGGAGGAGGAGCAGCGCGGCGAGAACGAGCGGGACAACGCCGGTCATGCGGGCTGGGTCGGCGCGCTACCGAGGGAGCTGGATTCCATCCAGCGAGTCTAGGCGGAGGTCTATAATTGAACCGAACACGGGAGTCCGGTAAACCGGGCTGAGAGGAAGCTACGGAGGCTTCGACCGTCACACCTGATCTGGATCATGCCAGCGCAGGAAGGCTTCTCAATCCCGTGCCCTGTATTCACTTACGGAAAGGGCGCGAACAGTGCACGCATCAACCCCACTTCTGACCCCGGCCGCTGCAGCGAAGCCGAGGAACTTGCGCTGGCGGGTTGCTGACATCGTCGTTGCCAGTGTCATCGGGGTCGCGAGCGGGCTGGTCTTCGTCGTGTGGAACCAGGCCTACAACCCGCTCAGCGCAATCCTCGAGCCGCTCCTGCCCGGCCTGGGCGCCCTGCTGGGCGGGGGATGGCTCTTCGCCGGTGTGCTCGGCGGCCTGGTCATCCGCAAGCCCGGAGCAGCGCTCTACACCGAACTGCTCGCCGCCGTCGTGTCAACGCTGATCGGCAATCAATGGGGTCCGCTGACCCTCGTCTCTGGCCTTGTGCAGGGGCTCGGCGCCGAACTCGTGTTCGCGGTCTTCCTCTACGCGAACTACCGTGTGTACGTCGCTCTGCTCGCGGGTGCGGGCGCCGGGCTCGCGCTCGCAATCAACGACTTGCTGCTGTGGTACCCCGGCTCTGCGGCTGCGTTCGCCACGATTTACACGATTTCTTCGGTTGTCTCCGGCATCGTGCTCGCTGGCCTGCTGTCGTGGCTGGCCATGAGGGGACTCGCTCGGACGGGCGCTCTCGGCCGGTTCGCCGCGGGTCGAGAGATCCGAACCGACGTGTAGGCTCCTCGCCCATGACGCCATCAGGAGCACCGCATCACCCCGTCGCGGGCGCGTCGATCGACGCCCGCGGCTGGGGTTGGCGCCATGCCGGTCGGCGCGCCTGGGCGGTCGACGGTCTCGACCTGCACATCGAAGCCGGCGAGCGTGTGCTGTTGCTCGGTGCGTCCGGCACCGGCAAGTCAACGCTCATGCACGCCCTCGCCGGGGTGCTCGGCGGGGACGACGACGGCGAACAACACGGGCGCCTGCTCGTGAACGGCGTCGAACCGGGCGAGGCGCGCGGCCAGGTCGGATTGCTCATGCAGGACCCTGACTCGCAGGTGATCCTCGCCCGGGTGGGCGACGACGTCGCCTTCGGCTGCGAGAACCTCGGAGTACCGCGCGACGAGATTTGGCGGCGTGTGCACGACTCGCTCGGATTGGTCGGCTTGGACCTCCCGCTCGAGCACTCAACCTCGGCACTGTCCGGCGGGCAGAAACAGCGCCTCGCCCTGGCCGGCGTGCTGGCCATGCGCCCAGGGCTCCTCCTGCTTGATGAACCTACGGCGAACCTCGACCCGAACGGCGTTCTGGAGGTGCGGGAGTCCGTCGCACGGGTGCTGGACCATTCGGCGGCGACCTTCGTCGTGATCGAACATCGGGTGGCCGTGTGGCGTGACCTGGTGAACCGAGTGATCGTGCTCGACCGGGCCGGCGGTGTCCTGGCCGACGGTGACCCTGGCCAGGTCCTCTCCGTCCGGGCCGAGCGGCTGGCGGCATCTGGAGTATGGGTCCCCGGCGTGGCGCACAGCCTCCCTGAACGCCGGCGAATGACATCCGTTGGGACTGCGCCTCTGCTCCGTACAGATGCGCTGGCGATCGCACGCACGAAGGATGTCGTCGTGGCGGAGGGCATCGACCTTGATGTTTCCGCAGGGTCGGCCGTGATGATCACCGGCCCCAACGGTTCTGGAAAGTCCACCCTCGCGCTCACGCTCGCGGGCCTGCTGAAGCCCGCGGCCGGTCGGGTGCTCGCGAGCCGAGAGTTCGCCGCGGGAGCGCCCGATGAACCCATTCGCTGGAAATCTCGCCAGCTGCTGACCCGCGTCGGCACCGTGTTCCAGGACCCGGAGCACCAGTTCGTGGCCGGCACGGTGCGCGCGGAACTCGCCGTCGGGCCGCGCGCGCTCGCCCTTCCCGACGTCGTGATCGCCGACCGCGTCGACACCCTCATGCAGCGGCTGCATCTCGACCATCTCGCCGACGCCAACCCGTTCACTCTGTCCGGTGGGGAGAAGCGTCGGCTGTCCGTCGGAACTGTACTTGCCACGCAGCCGGGCCTCCTCGTGCTCGACGAACCGACCTTCGGCCAGGACTTCCGAACCTGGCAGGAAATCGTGGGCCTGCTGGGTGGACTCGTCGACGAGGGCACCGCTGTCGTCGCGGTGTCACACGATGCCGAGTTCGTGGCGGCTCTGGGCGACCGGGAGTTCCGTCTCGCCGTGGCGGCGGGCCGGCCAGCCCGGGCGGTGCACCAATGACCGGCGTCAACCCGGTGGCGAAACTCGCGGCGGCGCTGATGCTCGCCGGCGTGCTTGTGCTCACGATCGACTGGGTCTCGGCCGCCGTCGCGCTGGCCTGCGAACTGGTGTTGTTCCTCTGGGCCGGCGTATCCTTCCGGGTCTTCGTACTGCGCACCCTGCCCGTGTGGCTCGCCGCGCCGGCCGCCGGTGTCACGACGCTGCTCTACGGCCAGGCGGCCGGGCAGGAGTACTGGGGCCTCGGCCTCATCCACGTCACCGACGGGTCGATCGGCCTGGCCGTCGCCACGAGCCTGCGCATCCTGGCGATCGGGCTTCCCTCCGTCGTGCTGTTCATCACGGTCGACCCGACGGACCTGGCCGACGGGCTCGCCCAAGTGCTTCGGCTTCCTGCCAGGTTTGTACTCGGCGGACTGGCCGGGCTTCGTCTGGTTGGGCTCTTCATTGAGGACTGGCGGACACTCGAGCTCGCGAGGCGGGCCAGGGGCATCGCGGATGGCCATGCCCTCAGCCGGCTGGCCAGTCAGGCCTTCGCATTGCTCGTGCTGTCGATTCGCCGGGGCAGCAAGCTGGCGACGGCGATGGAGGCGCGGGGATTCGGCGCGCCCGTGCGCCGAACCTGGGCCCGGCCGTCGACGTTCGGTCGACGCGAGTGTGCGCTGGTCGCTGTCGGTCTCCTCGTCGCCGGCCTGGCGGTCACCGTGTCCGTGTACACCGGGAGCTGGCACTTTGTCCTCGCCTGATCGGGAACCCCCCGCGCTGCTTGCCCCCGTGCTGCGCGCCCTGGCGGGCGCTGAACCGACCGCCGTGGTCCTCATTGACGGCCCGAGCGGCGCGGGGAAGAGCACGCTGGCCGACCGGCTCGTCGCGGCGTGGCCCGGGGAACGGACGCCGACGCTCGTACGGCTCGACGACATCTACCCCGGCTGGAACGGGCTGGCTGCCGGCATCCAGCACCTCGCCACCCACGTGCTGGAGCCGAGGCACGTCGGCCGACCGGCCGCGTGGCAGCGCTTCGACTGGGCTCGGGGCGAGCCGGCCGAGTGGCACCCCGTCGACGGGTCGCTGCCGCTGATCGTCGAGGGCTGCGGGGCGCTGGCCGGCGGCCATGCGCCACTCGGCGACATCCGGATCTGGCTGGCCGCCGACGATTCGATCCGGAAGACGCGGGCGCTCGACCGGGATGGGGAAGCGTTCCGTTCGCACTGGGACGAGTGGCAGGACGAGTGGGAGGCCTACCGGGCGACGGACACGCCGGAGCGGTGGGCCACGATCCGGTTGAACGGCACGGACGGCGACGACAGGACGGAGGGCGCCGCAGGAATTGCGGGGCGTGAATGAGCGGGAAATGACGCCGCCGGACTAGATTTGGGCCATGACCACTACAGACGCAGCCAACGTTGTCTACATTGCGGAGTTCGTCGACGGCCCCCTCGACGGCCAGACCGACTCGCGCGTGCTCGTGCACGGAAAGCACGCCCCGCGGATCAGCATGGTCGCGGCGGTCGACGGGATGGAATCGCTGTTCTGGTACAACGAGGTGGACTCCCGCGATGTGCAGGGTCGGCTCCACGTGCGTTACAGCTTCGACGCGGGCGACAGCGACCCCTACGAGTCGAGCGTCGAGCCCATCTGACGCGGCCGCGCGTCGTTTATTTGAGCGACGCGATCAGGGCGGCGATCATGGCGGCCGGGTGGAGCAGGCGCCAGCCGAGGCCCGGGTCGTTGATGGCCCGGTCGAGCACGAGCGGCGATGACACGGTTCCGCTGGGGGCGTCGACCGCGACCCGTCCCACGATCGCGCCGGAGCGCCTGGTCGAGAACGTGTCGAGCTTGACCGTTGCGTCGCCGGGCACGAGCGCCTGCCAGGCCGGGCGGGCCTTGGCAACCCTGACGATGCCGGATGCCGTGTCGCCCCACGGTGCCTCGAATCGGGCGTAGGCGTCCCCCTTCGCGAGGATCGGCAGGTCGCTCACCCCTGCGCGGGCGCTCTTCATCAAGGCCGTCAGGTCCTTCGTCAGGGTGTCGTAATCGGGTTCGCCGATGAAAGCTCCGGCGAAGGAGAACGATGAATCCCCGATGGGCACCCGCGCCGTGAACAGGAAGCAGACCCCCGCGGCATCCGTGTAGCTGCGTGAGATGCCGGTGATGCCGGCGGCGGGCAGGTACGCGGTCGTGTTCTCGACGCCGCGCTCGCCCACGAGGGCGGATGCGGGCTTGGCGAGCACGTCGGCGACGACGGGGTTGGCCTCGGCGAGCCCGGCCAGCCGGGCGAGGTCGGTGGCCGTGCCGACGCTGGAGTCGTGCAGACCGGTCGCATCGGCCAGGTGCGTGCCGGTGAGGCCGTTTGTGGTGAGCCAGGCGTTCGCCGCCACGAGGTACGCGTCAACGGATCCGTACGCCCACCGGGCGAGGGTGTCGGCGTGGTTGTTGCTGGAGCCGAGGATCATGGCCTGGAGGAGCTCCAGTTCCGTCCACTTCTCGGCCGGGAACACGACGACCGTGCGGGCCTGGGACTTGGCGTAGTCGATGTAGGACTGGTAGTCGGCGGTGCTGATCGCGACCTTCGGGCCGGCTTGGCCGACCGTGAGGGGTTTGGCGTCCAGCACGACGAGGGCGGTCACGATCTTCGCAGCGGATGCCATCGGCAGGGCCTCGGTCGCGCCGCCGGTTGCGAGCGGCGCACCCGTCGGGGATGCCGCATCCGCCTGCGCGATGACGGCGCTCGCGCCGAGTTTGGGGAGCGAGGGCGGCGACGGATTCGCAGCGGCAGCGTTCGGCGTGACGAGCGTCGCCGTCACCGCGGGAAGCGGACCCAGGAGCGTCGCCGGGCCGTAGACGCCGACCGCGAGGATCACCAGGGTCCCCACCGTGACACCGATGAAGCGAACCGGCCGGAATCTACTCATGCGTTCAGGCTAGCCCCGGGCGTGTCAACCCCAGCCGAGCTCGTGCAGCCTGTCGTCATCTATGCCGAAGAAGTGCGCGATCTCGTGCACGAGTGTGATGTGCACCTGGTCCCGAAGTTCGTCCAGGTCTTCGCACATGTCGAGCAGCGGTTCGCGGTAGATGACGATCCGATCGGGCATCTCGCCGAAGCCGTACTGCCCGCGCTCGGTCAACGCCACGCCGTCGTAGAGTCCGAGGGTGTCCAGCGTCCCGTTTTCCGGGCGGGCCTCGACCACGAAGGCGACGTTGTCGAGCCCTTCGAACATGTCGTCGGGCAGCAGGTCGAGCTCGTCGATGACGAGACGCTCGAATTCCTCCGGAGTCAGCTGCGGCATCCGTTCAGCATCCCACGGTCAGTCGCCTTTGACGTTGATGAGCTGGCGGAGCGTGTGTCGGATCTCGACGAGGTCGGCCGAGTCCTCCATGACCTGGTCGATCGGCTTGTACGCCTGCGGGATCTCGTCGATGAACGCCGCCGTGTCGCGGTACTCGATGCCGACCATGGCTTCGCGCAGCTGCGTGTAGGTGAACGTCTTCCGCGCCGCGGTGCGGGAGTATTCGCGACCGGCCCCGTGCGGCGACGAATTCAACGAGAGCGGGTTGCCCTTCCCGACGACGACGTATGACCTCGTGCCCATCGAGCCGGGGATCAGCCCGGGTTTCCCCGTGCTCGCGTCGATCGCGCCCTTCCTGGTCAGCCACACGTCCTTGCCGAAGTGCCGTTCCTGCTCGGTGAAGTTGTGGTGGCAGTTGATGCGCTCCTGCTCGTGCACGGGCACGCCCGTCCACCGTTCGAACTGCGTCACGACGCGGTCCATCATCTCCGCGCGGTTCAGCAGCGCGAAGTGCTGCGCCCAGCGCATTTCCGCGATGTACCGGCCGAACTCCGGCGTGCCTTCGATCAGGTACGCGAGGTCCGGGTGGGGGAGCTTGATCCGATTCACGGATGCGTAGTGCTGGGCGACCTCGATGTGGTGCTGAGCGATTTTGTTGCCCACGCCGCGGGACCCGGAGTGCAGGAACAGCCACACCCGGTCGTGTTCGTCGAGGCTGACCTCGATGAAGTGGTTCCCGCTGCCGAGCGAGCCGAGCTGAAGCTGCCAGTTGGGCGAGTATGCCGACGGATTGAAGTGAGCCGCGGCGGCCGCACGCTCGAGCTTCCGGCAGCGCGACGCGGCAGAAGGAGTCAGGAAATCGTTGTAGTGCCCGGCCGATAGGGGAATCGCACGTTCGATCGCCTCGCGCAGCGGTCGCCGGTCACGCGGGAGGTCATCGGCGTCCAGCTGCGTGCGCACCGCGATCATGCCGCATCCGATGTCCACGCCGACCGCCGCCGGAATGATGGCGCCGAGCGTCGGGATCACGGAACCGACCGTCGCCCCCTTGCCCGGATGCGCGTCGGGCATCAATGCGAGGTGCGGGAAGATGAACGGCAGCGAGGCCGTCTTGACCGCTTGCTCGCGAGAATCCGGGTCAAGGATCGACGCCCAGTTGAGCAGCTTCGGGTTGATCCATTCCATGCTGAGTCCCTCGTCGGGAGGCAGCATACGCCTTTCCCGTGGGGGAGTTGTCCGTGCGGACTGTCAATCATTGGGGTGAGTAACGGGGCTTGAACCCGCGACCTCCTGGACCACAACCAGGCGCTCTACCAGCTGAGCTATACCCACCAAGTGCCGCTTTCACCTAACGGCGAAGGCAACTCAAGAATTCTATTACATCTGCGGACTAAAGTTGTGCACGGCTTCGGCCGAGTGTGTCTTCGCCTGGTCGCTGGTGGGTCCAGGGTCGGCCACGAACACCGTCTGGCGGTAGTAAGCGAGTTCACGAATCGACTCGAGGATGTCGGCGAGGGCGCGGTGGCCGCCGTCTTTCGCGGGGGCGTTGAAGTACACGCGCGGGTACCAGCGACGGGAAAGTTCCTTGATCGAGGAGACATCGACGTTGCGGTAGTGCAGCTGCTTGTCCAGGCGCGGCATGAACTTGGCCAGGAACGCCCGGTCGGTTCCGATGGAATTTCCGGCGAGCGGGGCCTTCTGCTCGGCGGGAATGTAGGTGAGAACGTACTCGAGCACCTGGTATTCGGCCTCGGCGACGTTGACCCCGTTGGGGAGCTCCTCGATCAGGCCGGACGAGGTATGCATGTTGCGCACGAAGTCGCCCATGTTCTCCAGGGCGGATGCGTCGGGCTTGATCACGATGTCGAGCCCCGGACCGATGAGATTCAGGTCGTAGTCCGTGATCACGACCGCGATCTCGACCAATTCGTCGGTTTCAAGGTCCAGGCCGGTCATTTCACAGTCGATCCATACCAACCGGTCACTGCTGTTTGTCATGGGGCGAGTCTACCGGTGGGGCCTGACAGCCCCGGCGCGGGTCCGGCCCCGGCCCCGTCCGGTATCCGTACAATTGGCACTGATGCTTTCGCGATTATCGCCCTCATCACCGCCTGACCCGATCTGGAAGAGCCCCGATGGAACTGACCTTTTTCTCCTCGTCGTTCTGTGAGCCGTGCGCCCACACCCGCGCCGTACTGGCCGAGGTGGTGCGGCTGGTGCCGCAGGTTGCGGTGCGCGAGCTCGATGTGGCCAGGGACGACGCCGAAGCCGAAACCGCCGGCATCCGCACCACGCCGACCGTGATCGTGAAGAACGACGAAGGAACCGAAGTGTTCCGCGCCGTCGGCGAACCGACGCTCGCACAGGTGCTCGTCGCCGTGGCGAAAGCCATCTGAACCGTTGCACGACTCCGCCTGCGGTATCGTGGAACCGCCTTTCCGCCTCCGTAGCTCAGTGGATAGAGCAGCGGCCTTCTAATCCGCTTGTCGTAGGTTCGATTCCTACCGGGGGCACCGCCGTACATTTCCTGGAACTCGAGAACAGAGGGACGGGCATGCCCTACCCGCTTCTCACCGATCGCCTGAGCATCGCGCCCTTGCTCGAGGCGGATGCGCAGGCGTTCGCGCGGTACCGACGGAACCCTGACGTGGCCCGGTACCAGTCCTGGTCGACGGATTACAGCGAGGCGGATGCCGCCCGGCTCGTCGCCGGACAGCCGCACGGTGATCTGCCCGACGCCGGCGAGTGGATCCAACTCGCCGTGTGGGCCGGGGGAGAGATGCTCGGCGACGTCGCCGTGCAGCGTGTCGCCGGGCAACCGGACACCTTCGAGCTGGGCGTCACGTTCGCGCGGGAGCACCAGGGCCGCGGTTACGCCACCGAAGCCGTTCGGGCGGTCCTCGATGAACTCTTCGCAGTGCACGGCGCGCACCGGGTCTACGCGCAGTGCGATGCGCGAAACACGCCGGTGGCCGCGCTGCTGAGGCGCCTCGGGATGCGCCACGAGGCCCGTCAGGTGGACGCCGACTGGTTCAAGGGCGAATGGACGACACTCGACGAGTTCGCCCTCCTGTCGCGGGAGTGGGCCGACCCCACCGGTGCCTGAACCCACTGAGTTACGGACAAAACACCTTTGTTTTCACCTTTGTTCGCCTTTGTTCGCGAAGGTGTTTTTTCCGGAACTCAATCATGCGGAGCCCGCTGCAATCGTCGCATTGCCACGGATGTGCCCGGCCGCATTGGTAGATTCGATCCATGCGAGAAACCCAGGCGCGAATCATCGCGGAACTGAACGTGTCAGCCACGATCGATCCGGCCGCCGAAGTGCGCCGCCGCATCGACTTCCTCACGGACTACCTGCTGAAAACGGGTGCTCACGGGCTGGTGCTCGGGATCAGCGGGGGACAGGACTCCTCGCTCGCCGGACGGCTGTGCCGACTCGCGGTCGATGAACTGAAAGCCGCCGGCCACGCCGCGACCTTCGTCGCCGTGCGCCTGCCGCACTCCGTGCAGCACGATGAGGTGGATGCCCAGCTGGCGCTCGAGTTCATCCAGCCGCAGGAGACCCTGACGTTCAACATCGAGCGCGCCGTCAACGGCTTCGTGGCGGAGTACGCCGAGAGCACCGGAACGCCGCTGACCGACTTCAACAAGGGCAACGTCAAGGCGCGTTCGCGCATGATCGCCCAGTACGCCGTGGCCGGCGCGTGCGGGCTGCTCGTGGTCGGCACCGATCACGCCGCGGAGGCGGTCACCGGCTTCTTCACCAAGTACGGCGACGGCGGCGCCGACATCCTGCCGCTCACCGGGCTCACGAAGCGGCAGGGACGCTCACTGCTGATCGAGCTGGGCGCCCCGGGGCGCCTGCACCTGAAGCCGCCGACCGCGGACCTCCTCGACCACGACCCCGGCCAGGCCGACGAGGCCAACCTGGGCTTGCGCTACGACGACATCGACGACTACCTCGAGGGGATGCCGGTCGACGACGCGGTCGCCGAGGCACTCGAGAAGCGTTACGAGGCCACAGAGCACAAGCGGCGCGTGCCGGTGGCGCCCTTCGACGAGTGGTGGCGCTAGGACGCTGCTGGCTCACGCGCGAGGAGTTCACTCGCGATAAGCGGGAATACGCCGTTACGCGGAGGGCGCGCCCTCTTTGTATCGGCGTATTTCCCGCGAGGCTCGAACCGCGAACGGGCCGGCCTGCGGGAGAAGCTCGCTAGGAGGTCGAGACCGGCTCCGTCTGGGGATCGACCGGGCGAACGTCAAGTGCCTGCACGTCATCGAGGAGGCGCTGGGTCTCCGTCGAGGGCGACGCCGGGTCGGCCGCAGGGTCGGTCTCCTGGGCGGTCGGTTCGTCATGGTTTGAATAGTCGACCGGCACGAAATCGGTCTCATCGTAGGCGCCGGGCGCGTAGTCGGCCGGAGCGTAGTCGGCCGGCGCGAAGCCATTCTGCGGGTGTTCGAGCGATGCCGGAGGAGCCGACGTGTAGCCGAACGACTCGCGCGGGGCCGCGGTGGCCGCCGTCGCAGCGGCGGCCGCGGTTGCGGTCGCTTCGAGGCGGGTGAAGTCGTCGTGGTGCTGCTGAGCGACCCAGGCGTCCTGCTCGGCGAGGAGGCTCTTCTCCGAGGTGGTGTTCTGGAGCTTCCACCGGTCGAGGTCACCCTGGAAGATCTTGCGGGTGCGGGCCGGCCGGTTCTGCCACTCGACCAGGCGGTCACGGAACTCGAGCACCGACGGTTCGAGCTGGTAGCCGAACGTTGCCGACGTGCGCTTGAGGTCGGCGATCTGGTGCGCAGCCCAGTTCGCGGCGGTGCCGGCGCCCTTGATCGGCAGCAGGCGCAGCCCGATGTCGGCCTGGCCGACGGCGCGGTCCGCCATCACCTGCTCCTGCGGGGTCAGCGAGTTCCAGACGGATGCCTCTGTGGCCGCATCCACGAGGGCGCCAATGATGGCGGCCTTGAGTTCGCGGTCGCGCTGGTCAAGGAGGCGGCCGACTGCTCCGCGGGAGATCCACGCGGCCAGCACGCTGGCGACGATGATCGAGATTATGAGCACCACGGCACCGAAGACGACGGGCTGGTTGCTGACGGCTGTGAGCCAGGCTACGAAGTTATTCCACCACTGCATGTGCCGGACTTTACCGGGCTGCGTCGTCGTTCGCGGGGAGCAGCGACGGCGTGCCTCAACCCTGATCTGCGGATGCGCCGCGCCGGCCGGTCAGCGAAAGCAGTCCGCCGCGTCATCCATGCGCCAGAACACGCCGAGGTCCATGGTGCGGGTGGCGGCGATCAGCCGGCGCGCCGCGAAGCGGTCGCCATCGCTCCCGGTGCGGCGCTCGATGTGGCCGAGAACGGTTCCAGTACGGTGCGTCACGCGCCAGAGCCCGTCTTTGACGGGGACGAGGTTGAGGCCACGGAATGCGGTCGTGCGGACCGGGGAAGGCAGTACGGTCATGAGGTCCTCCGAAAATCAGCCGGCCGCGGGTAATGGAATTTCAGGCTAGAGGCGGCCGCCGACATTCGGAGGGGCGGTTAGCTGGGCAGGCTCTCCGCGAGGCCGAGATCCAGGCTCGCCAGGTCCAGGTCGACGGCCTTGTTGGCCCTGGCCGTCTGGGCCACGACGATGCCGACGAGCACGAGCGCCGCCCCGATCAGTTGCACGCTCGAGAGGGACTCGCCGAGCCAGAGGAAGGCGAAGCCGAAAGCGAAAACCACCTCGGAGGCCGATACGACCCCGGCCGCCGTCGCGGTCAACCGACCCAGCGCCATGTAGGACAACAGGTACGGCGCGAAGGAACCGACGACACCGTTCCAGAGCAGAATGCCCCACAAGGGAACCGACACGGGCACGAGATTGCCGGTCAGCTCCGTCGGCCGCAGCAGCAGCGCAGGGTCGATCTGCCACCACGCGCTGAACAGCAGCCAGAACCCGCTCGCGAAGACCATCGACCAAAACGACACGGCGAGCGGTGAACTGGAGGCAACCTGACGCTCACCGACCAGGAAGTAAACGGCCAGGCAGATCGCCGCCAGCACTCCGGCCAGCACGCCGAGCGGTGACAGCGTGCTCGCCCAGACCTCGGAAACGACGGCCATGCCGATGAGCACGCAAACGATGGCCAGCCAGATTCGGGACTTCACCTTTTCCTTGAAGATGAACCGGGCCACGAGGGCGATCACGAGCACCCCCGAATACTCGAGCATGAGCGCGATGCCCACCGGAAGCAGGCTGATGGCGACGGCGTAGAACCACTGGATGAGTGCGACCCCGGCCACGCCGAGCAGGGCCATCACGGCGACCTGCCTGCGATCAATGCGAAACGCCGCCCGGTTCGTGATCAGCAGCAGTCCGCCGGCGAGCACGGCGATCACGGTGACACGGATGAACGTCAGCTGCGCGGGCGAGAGCCCGGCTTCGACGATGACCTTGGTGGTGCTGCCGTTCAGGCCGAACAGCAGCGAGGCCAGCAGCGCGTAGAGGTAGCCCAATCCCTCCTAGCCCAGCCCGGTGCCGTGCACCGCGTAGGGCTCGATCGACGCAATCTCCTCGCTGGTCAGGGCAGGTGCCTCGAGCGCGGCGACGTTCTGTTCCAGCTGGGCGACACTGCTCGCACCGACCAGGACGGATGTCACCGCGCTCTGACGCAGGATCCACGTCACGGCGAGCTGGGCGAGGGTCTGTTCCCGTTCGACTGCGATGGCGTTGAGGGCACGCGCGCGGTCGAGGTACGTGTCGGTGAGCGCGGATTCTGACAGGAAATTGCTGGTCGCCGCGCGTGAGCCGACCGGGACGGTTCCGCCGAGGTAGCGGTCGGTCAGGAGTCCCTGCGCGAGTGGGGAGAAGACGATGCTGCCGATGCCCAGCTCGTCGAGCACCGGGAACAATCCGTCTTCGATGTGGCGGTCGAACATGGAGTATCGCGGCTGGTGGATGAGCAGCGGAATCTTGTGCTCGGCCAGGGCGGCCGCGGCTGCGCGGGTCTGCTCCGGGTCGTAGTTCGAGATCCCCACGTAGAGCGCCTTGCCGGAGGTGACGGCCGTCGCGAGGGCGCCCATTGTCTCCTCGATCGGCGTTTCCGGGTCGGGGCGGTGCGAGTAGAAGATGTC
>DHJB01000019.1 GCA_002404115.1 Microbacteriaceae bacterium UBA4731 | reverse complement strand
CGACGGCTAGGTCTAGGCCCCGCTGCCCGCTGGGACGGGGGCATGTGGGGCGAAGTCCTTCGAGCGGATCGACAGCAGCGCTATCAGCCCGCTGACGAGGGCGATGATCGCTCCCACGAGCAGGATCAGGTTGAGGCCATCAGTGAACGCGCCGCGGGCCGCGCCCGCGACGGGTGCCCGCAGACCGGCCGGCAGCGTGGACAGGGCCTGACCGATCTGGCCCGACTTGAGGGCCGACGCGATCGTGGCGGTGTGGCCGGCCGCGCCGGGGACGCGGGCCAGGTTAGCCACGATCTGGTCGTGCAGCCTGTGGGAGAACAGGGTGCCGAGCAGGGCGATGCCGGTGGCGATGCCGACCTGGCGGAAGGTCGTGTTGATGCCCGACGCCATGCCTGCCCGCTGGGGATGAACGACGCCGACCGCTGTCGAGGCGAGTGGTGGGTTCACCAGGCCGACGCCGGCGCCGGCAACGATGAACCCGGCGATGAGATGCGTCCACGAGCTGGAGGCGGTCAGACCACGCATGAGCAGTAGCCCGACGGTGACGATCAGCAGGCCCGGACCGATTAGCCAGCGCAGTGGTACGTGCTGGGTTAGCCTGCCGGCCACTGTCGAGGTCACCAGGATCCCGCCGGAGATGATCAGCAGTCGTAGCCCGGTCTGGAACGGGCTGAACCCCAGCGTGTCCTGGATGTAGAGCACCAGGTAGAGGAACATCGAGAAGATCGAGGCGCTCAGACCGAACGCCGCGATCAACCCGCCCGAAAACGTCGGCAGCCGGAACAGGCCGAGGTCGAACATCGGGTACTTGCCCAACCGCTCCGCGACGAGGAATGCGATCAGCAGCACCCCGGCGGCGGCGAAGCAGGCGACCACGCGGGACGCGCCGAATCCGACGGTGCTGGACTCGATCAGCGCGTAGACCAGCGACGCCAAGGCGGTCGTGAACGTCGCTGCGCCCACCCAGTCGGGGCGGCGGGCATCGGGGGTCTTCGACTCGGGCACCCGGGTAACCGTGATCCACAACGCCACGGCGCCGACCGGCAGGTTCACGAAGAAGATCCACCGCCAGGACAGGCCACTGGTCAGCGCGCCGCCGAGCAGCGGCCCGATCGCGACCGCGATGCCGGTGATAGCGCCCCAGATCGCGAACGCGACAGCGCGGTCCTTGCCGCGAAACGCGTGCGCCAGAAGCGCCAGCGACACCGAAAACATGATCGCCCCGCCGACACCCTGCAGCGCCCGGGAGAGCTCGAGGAACAGATGGGTGGGAGCGAATCCGCACATCATCGATGCCACGGTGAACACGACCAGCCCGACGATGTAGAGCAGCCGACGCCCGTACATGTCCGCCAACGCCCCCGCGGTCAGCAGCAACGCGGCGAGGGTGAGGGCGTAGGCGTCGACCACCCACTGTAGGTCCGAGAACGACGCCTTGAGCGAATGCTGGATGTCCGGGAGCGCCACGTTCACGATCGTGATGTCGAGCAGAAGCATGAACGTGCCGAGGCAAACGGCCGTCAGCGTCAGCCACTTGCTCGGCTCAGCGCCTGCGCTCGCCTCACCGCGTTGCGGCTCGGCGGCCCCAGCCGCCAGCCGGGGGTCGGTGTTCCCGGCCGGCGAGCCACCGGGCAGGTCAGAGGTTCTGGCCACTTGAGGGAACCCTTCATCAGATTTCGGCTGGGGCGAAGCTATTGGTTGCGGTGGGGACTTCGCATCGGGGAGCCGAAGCGAATGCTGTTGCCATCGGGGTCGATCACGACGCCCTCATGTTGTCCCCACTCGGTGTCCTCAGGCGTCCTGACGTCTGCGCCGGTCGCGGTCCACGCACGAGCCAACTCGTCGGCGTCTTCGACGAATAGGTAGGCAGACGACGGTGTAGCGACCTGGTCGACGGTGACAACCCCAGGTGGATCTCGCACCCAGCGAGCGTGGCGTAGCCGTAGCCGCCGCCCTTGTAAGCGCGGGTCGCGAAGCCGAGTCGTTGGTAGTGATCCATTGCAACCTTGAGGTCGCGGACAGGAAATATTGGAACCACTCGCTTCGAGCCGACCATGCGGGAAACGGTACTGAGTCAACGGACGGAAGTCGTCCAGTGATCGGCCCGGCGGACTGGATTACCCAGGCGCCGACGCCCTACGGATTCATTTGGGCGAGGCACAGCCGATAGCGGACGCGCGCATAACGACGGATCTAGCGCGCCTGCGGTGCTTCCTCGGAACGCGTACCTTCGCGGCCCGCTCCCCGACGGTGAACAGCGGCTCTGCACGAACGATCATGCCGGCCCCGTCGTGATCGACCGAAGCATGGGGAGTTGACATGGTGGTCATGGCGTTGCCTCCAGGATCGAATCCGGAGCCGCGCTACCCGGGGAACGCAGCCCCAGCAACCAATGAACGCCGACCCTAGGCCGACCGGCTCGGCGCGCGACATGCGCGAGCGCAGCGCTCGCGATGAAGGCAGGAGACGCGAGACGTTAAATTCGGCTCCGGTAAGAGACCGCCGCTGATCGGTTGGGTCAATATGCCGAGTCGGCAAGTCGCAGGGCGATGATGGACACATGATGCGCCACGTTCGCTCGAATCGGCCGGCGGTGATAACGAGTGCGCCGGAGAGCCTCACGCAGGAGTTGGACCGCCGTCAAAGGCGGTACGCGGTCATGGCGGTCATCTTCGTCGCGAGCTTCACCGTGGCAGCGCTGCTTCATCGTGACACCGCTTTGGCGTTGCTGCTGTGCGGCGTCGCGATGACGACACTCGTGGCGGCGGTGATCGGCGCCAACATCCGCTCGCCTCGGCGACGGCCCGATAGCCTCGCCCGCCAGGGCCACCAACAGCCGCAACTGCGATCGGCGCCGGCCGAGCACCCGCCAGCAAGCTAGAGGGTCACGATGGCTTGTTCGCTCGCCCGGTGCCGACTACGAAGTCGTCCTTCCGCAGGCGGCCCCAACGGTCAACGCCCACGCGACGACCAGGCACGACGCAGCGACACCAGCCCGCGGTGCCCACCTCGGAGGTCGATCGATGCCACGGGCACTCCAAGCTGTCGTCGACATCGACGCGGTCCGCGGACACGCCGTCGCCCGGGTGGCTCTCATCGAGCCCCAGCACGGCAGGCACCCCGCGGCGCACCGCAGCAACATGATCGTTGCCCGGTCAGCGCGCCTCGCTGCGGCTGACCCGTCGCGGCCCGGCGCGGCCCACGTGAGTGCGCCCCGACGGATCGGATCCATATGCGCGCCCGGCGCGTATGCGACGCGACGCGCAGATCGACGGTTCAAGCGCGACTGGTCGCTGCGTGGACGTCGTGTCCAGTCTTCTCCGGAGGCGGGTATCCCGCGATGCGGCGGCGGGGCCAGTATGAAACGGGGTTTTGTGATCCGCGCGCCTTATCCGTCACTCGGTGGCCGTGCGGCCCGACGACAGTGTCGAACAGCAGCCCAGTCAGTATCGGCGTCGTTACGAACGGACTGGTCACAACGCCAGCGATCGGACTGCCGCTGGTCCGAGCTGTCGGACTCCGATCTCCGGTCGGTCTGCTCGCGTTCAGCGCAGGTGGGACGCTCCATTGACGTCGATGACCGTGCCGCTGACCCACTCCGGCGCATCGGTCGCCAGCCAGGCGACGGTCGCGGCGACTTCGCGCGGCTCGGCAACCCGGTGAAAGGGGCTCTGGGCGCGGGTGGCGTCGCCGGCTGGCCCGTCCAGCACGGAGCTGGCCATCTTCGTGTTGACGAAGCCCGGTGCGACGGCGGTTGCGATGATGTGGTGGGGTGCCAGCGCCACGGCGAGCGACTGTGTCATCGCGTGCAGCGCGGCCTTGCTTGCGCCGTAGGCGGGAGTCAGCGGCTCGCCGCGGTACGCGCCGCGCGATCCGACGCTGATCAACCGACCGCCGTGCGGGCCGCGGGGTCGATGCAGAAGATGGTCGACGGCGAGCCAGGCCAGATTCGCCGGCCCGACCAGGTTGACGGCGAGCGTGCGGCGCCACGCCTGCTGCCACTCGGAGTAGGTCGTGGCGTCGATGGGGTGCGCCTCGAACACGCCGGCGTTGTTGACCAACACGTCGAGATCGCCGAGCTCGTCGACCACCTGGGCGACGATCTGCATGCAGGCCTCGGGCGAGCTCACGTCGCCGCTGACCACGGTGTGCCCGCTGCCGGGGAGTGCGGTCATCACGCGGGTCGCGGCCTCGACGTCGCGCCCGGCGTGCACGGCTACGCGATGTCCGACCTCGGCAAGGGCATGCGCGACGGCGGCGCCGATGCCGCGGGTCGCGCCCGTCACCAGACTGCAGGTCATCGGGTACTACCACCCACCGGCGAGCTTGCGGTCGCGCTGATCGACGCCCAGCTCGCCGTACGGGTAGTCGGCGGCGGCTGGGTCGCTGGCCGCGTCGAGGGCGGCGATCTCGTGGGCGTCGAGGTGCAGGTCGGCCGCCCGCAGGTTCGTCTCGAGCTGTTCGAGGGTGCGTGCACCGAGGATCGTCGATGTTACGGCGGGACGGTCGGTGACCCACGCGAGCGCGACCTCGGCCATCGAGATCCCGCGCGCCTCGGCGACACGCTGGACGGCCTCGATCACGTCCCACGTGCGGTCGGTGCCGCGGCGATCCCACGCCTCCATGCCCCGGCCAGGATCGTCACCGAGGCGAGTCGCGCCGGACGGCCGTTGGTCACGGTGGTACTTGCCTGACAACCAGCCGCCACCCAGCGGGCTCCACGGCAGCAGGCCCAACCCGGCGTCGAGCGCCGCGGGCACGATCTCCCATTCGATCTCGCGCACCAGCAGGCTGTACTGCGGCTGCAGCGTCACCGGGCCTGGCACGCCGAGTTCGCGGGCCAGATGCGCGGCCTTGGTCAGCTGCCAGCCGGTGAAGTTCGACAAGCCGTAGTAGCGGATCTTCCCGGCCCGCACGAACCCGTCCAGCGCACGCAGAGTCTCGTCCAGCGGTGTCCAGTGATCGAAGGCGTGCAGCTGGTACAGATCGACGCAGTCGAGGTTCAGCCGCCGAAGCGATGCGTCGAGCGCCCGGGTGAGATGGCGGGCCGACAGGCCGGAGCCGTTAGGGACATCGTCGAGCGGGAAGCGGCCTTTGGTCGCCAGCACGATCGGCTCGGTGACGTGGGACGGGCGGGACGAGAACCAACGACCGATGATCTCTTCGGACCGGCCCTGTGCGTACACGTCAGCGGTGTCGACCAAGGTGCCGCCGGCCTCGACGAACCGATCGAGCTGGGCATGCGACACCGTCTCGTCCGCTTCGGCGCCGAACGTCATGGTGCCCAGACAGAAGTTCGATACGGCGCAACCGCTACGACCCAGAGTGCGAAATTCCATACCCTCGAACCTACGTCACGCGCCAGGTCAAGGGACCCGTGTCACCGGCGGTGCACGCGAGCCCAGTTGGCGCACGGACACAGTGAGCCGCGGGTGTACACCAGCGCACGGCGGAATTGTTCGAGTGTCATCTGGGCACACGCGTGCCTGTTCAGCAATCACCGTTCGTGCTCGGTGACCGGTCGATGGGACAGTTGGTGTTGGTGGGTGCTCAATGCTGCTGCCCGCGCACTGCTCGAGTCCAACGCGATCGCCCAGCTGATCACGATCAACGTCGACGGCAGCCCGCAGGTCAGTGGCGTCTGGGTCGGGCTGGACGGCGACGAGTTGGTCATCGCGTCGCTGCCCAAGCGGATCAAGGTTCGTAACGTCGAGCGTGATCCACGGGTCGCGCTCGTCGTCCAGTCGCCGACCAAGAGCGTGCGGGGGCTGGACGAATATCTCGTCGTACACGGGACCGCGCGGGTCACCGAGGGCGGCGCTCCGGAGCTATTGCAGCAGCTCGCCCGAATTTACCTAGGCCCGGACGCGGTGTTCCCGGGCCCGGACGCCCCGGCCGGCTACATCTTCGATGTCATGGCCGAGAAAATTCTCGGCGAAGGCAACTGGTCGAGCTAGTCGTCACGGCGGTTTCGAGCACAGGCTCGCGCAACGTGCCGAGGTTCCAGTCGGCGTCGACGTAAACGGCGAGGCTGCCTCTAACCGGTACCAGCACCACGCGGCCGGGCCACTCGACAGCGAGGGTCTGGCCACCCAACCGACCCTAACCGCACGAGTCAGCCAAGTGACCCACATCTTGAATCGGCTAGTTGTTCCCGCAGCGCATACCAATCCATCTGCGCAAACCAACAACCCAACGACCGCGCGCAGATCGACGGTTCAGGCGCGGGCATCGACGTCCTCGGACAACCGGCCGTCAGCCTGACCGCGAGCACGGTCGGCGCAAATTTCGGTCGTTTCTGGGGCGCTGAGATCCCGTACGGAAAGGCCAACCAGCGCAAGGTGGCGGTGCAG
>DHJB01000009.1:935-18758 GCA_002404115.1 Microbacteriaceae bacterium UBA4731 | reverse complement strand
CGGTGGCGGTGGCGGTGGCGGGGCCGGTGGCAGTGGCGGGGGGGGGGGCGGCGACGGGGCTGGTGCGGGTGGCAGGGCCGCGGCCGGAGCCGGCGGCTTGCGTGCGGCGCTCCGCGACCGACACGACGGCCACGATCGGCGCGAGCATGAGCACCCGGGTGAGCTTGACGACGACGGCCAGGGCGAGGGCGGTCGGTCCCGCGATCTGGGCGGTCGCCACGACCTGGCCGACGTCGTGCACGCCGGCGCCCACCCAGTGGCCGAATTGCAGGTTGGTCAGGCCCAGCGGATGCCACAGGGCCGGCAGAACCGCGATCGCCAGGGTGCCGCAGAGGGTGACGAGCGCGATCGGCGTGGCACTGTCCTCGTCCTTGGCCCTGACCACGCCGCTCATGGCGCCGATTGCGGAGGCGCCGCAGATGGAGAATCCGGTGGCGATGAGCAGCGGCTGATGCCCGGGTAAGCGAAACCACCGGCCGAGCCAGAACGTGCCGATGAAGCTCAGCAGCACCACGGCGACGGTGGTCGCGATGGCGGCCCAGCCGAGCGCGACGATGTCGACGAGGCTGAGTTTGAGTCCGAGCAGCACAATGCCGATGCGCATCATGCTGCTCGCCGCCACCGCGATACCCGGGGCAAGGGGGCCAATGAGCGCGGGGCGCGCGAGTGGAAGCTGGGCGACGATGATGCCGAGACCGACCGCGATCGTCAGGAGCGGCAGAGCCGGCGCGAGCGTGTGGATTCCCCAGGCGGCGAACGCAGCGGCCGCCGCGACGAGCACACCCGGCAGCCACATGGGTTTCAGCCTACGGGCTCTGCCGCGAGCGGGAATCCGCCCGCGGGGCCGGGGCCGACGAACCGGACGGGCGCGACGAGCGAGCGGGGCGAATGAGCCGGTCGAACCGCCCGGGCGCAACAGCGCGCAATCCACCCGGGCGCACAAAAAGAGCCGCCTCCCCAACGCGGGGAAGCGGCTCTCCTTCGGGTGTTGCTAGATGTTACCGGTGGTGGAAACGGGCGATCATGGGGCAGTCGAACGGGTCGCGCGCCGCCAGGCCGACCTTGTTGAGGTAGGCGATGACGATGCCGTAGGACTCGAGGATCGAGGTCTCCGTGTACAGGATGTTGTGCGATTCGCAGTATTCCTTGGTGATTTCCTGCGCCTTGCGAAGGTGCGGCCTGGCCATGTTCGGGAACAGGTGGTGCTCTACCTGGTAGTTGAGCCCGCCCATGAACGTGTCCATCGCGGTGCCGCCGCGGATGTTGCGCGAGGTGAGTACCTGGCGACGGAGGAAGTCGACCTTGCTGTCGTGCGGCAGCATCGGCATGCCCTTGTGGTTGGGGGCGAAGGAGGCACCCATGTACACGCCGAAGACGGCCAGCTGCACGCCGATGAAGGCGAACGCCATGCCGACGGGCAGGAAGTAGAAGATCACGGCGACGTAGAGCACGATGCGGGTGGTCAGCATCGAAATTTCGAGCCAGCGCTTGTCGACCTTCTGGCGGCCGAAGACCGTCTTGAAGCCGTGCATGTGCAGGTTGAAACCCTCGAGCATCAGCAGCGGGAAGAACAGGTAGCCCTGCTTGCGGGTGAGGAACGAGGTGATCCAGTTGACCTTGGCGGCGTCCTCCTCGAGGAAGACGATGACGTCCGGATCGATGTCCGGGTCCTTGCCGATGACGTTCGGGTTCGCGTGGTGGCGGCTGTGCTTGGTCATCCACCAGGCGTAGCTGATGCCCACGAACAGGTTCGCGAGGATGCGGCCGGCGCGGTCGTTGGCGGGGCCTGATTCGAACACCTGACGGTGCGAGGCCTCATGCGCCAGGAACGCGAACTGGGTGAGGATGATGCCGAGGGTGCCGGCGATGATCAGCTGGAACCAGCTGTCGCCGAGCAGGATGAAACCGGTCGCGGCGCCGGACAGCGCGACGACAAGGATCGAGAAGACCATCCAGTAGAAGCCGGTCGTGCGCTTCAGCAGGCCCAGGTTGCGCACGGTGTGCAACAGCGCTGAGTACTCGGTGGTGGGGTTCTTCGAATCGCCACCCTGGCGGGTCTTGATGATCCGGACCGTGGGTGCGGCAGTTGCTTCCGACATATGGCCTTTGTTTGTTTCTTGACTTCTCAGCCGCGGATTGAGCAGTTACTCGCCGAACAGATACCGATCATTCTACGGGCGAGGGCCGGGCGAACGGGGGGAATTCACACGTGTTTCCCAGTCGCCATATGTCTCAAGCGGCATATGTCACCGCCAGGTCGGCAGCCAAATGTGCAGCTGCCAGAACAGGAACGGGGTCTGCATTCCGGTCCACAGTGGGTAGAAATATGCGCTGACGAGAGCCGCCACGACGAGGAAGACCACGACGAGGCGGATGCCTCCCGGCCGCCACCCATGAGCATCCGTCGGCTCGTCCTCGGCATCCGTCGCCTCGACCGGATGCGGCCGGCGCATGATCAACCCGACCACGAACGTCAGCCCGAGCAGCATGTACGGCTCGAAAGCGATCGTGTAGAACTGGAAAACCGTCCGGTTCAGGTACATCAGCCAGGGCACGTATCCGGCGACCATGCCCATCAGGATGAGCCCCACCCGCCACTCGCGGTACCGCACCAGGCGATAGACCAGGTAGAGGATGGCCGCGGTCGCCGCCCACCAGATGAGCGGGTTGGCGATCCCCGTGATCGCTTCGGCGCAACTGGCGACGCCGCAGCCGTCCTCGCCCAGGCTCGTGCCGCGGTAGTACATGCTCGTTGGGCGGATCATCAACAGCCAGGTGAGCGGGTTGGCCTGGTACGGGTGCGGCGTGTCGAGGTTCACGTGGTACGTGTAGGCGGCCACCTGATAGTGCCAGAAGCTCTGCAGGGAGTGCGGCAGCCAGGCGAATGCGCCGGTCCAGGCTGCCCCCGGCGACTCGGCCCACTCCCGGTAGAACCCCCCGCGGGTGACGAACCACCCGGTCCAGGATGCGAGGAACGTGGCGAGCGCGACGGGCACCATCAGCAGGAACGTCGCGGGTGCCTGCTTGAGCAGGGCGGCGCTCACCCAGAACGACACCCCGGCGCGGCGCCGGGCCAGCGCGTCGACGACAACGACGTAGACGCCGAAGGCGGCGAGGAAGTAGAGGCCCGACCACTTGACGGAGCTGGTCAGGCCGAAGGCCAGGCCTGCCGCGAGCAGCCACGGGCGCCACCAGAGCACCGGTCCCCAGCCGGGGTCGTTCCCGGCCGAGCGGCTCTCGGCCAGCCGCGCGGCGAGCCGGGTCGCATGCCAGTCCCGGTCGAGCAGCACCGCCCCGAAGCCCAGCAGCGCGAAGAACATGACCGAGTTGTCGAGCAGGGCTACCCGGCTCATCACGATCGCGTTCCCGTCGATCGCGAACAGGAACCCGGCGATGGTCGCCAGCAGCGTCGACCCGAACAGTTTCTTCGCGATCAGCATGAGCAGCACGACGGCGAGGATGCCGATCAGCGCCGTCGCGATGCGCCAGCCCCAGCTGCTTGCCGGGCCCACGGCCGCCATGCCGAGGGCGATCAGCCATTTCCCGAGCGGCGGATGCACCACGAACGACGGATCCGTCGTGAAGATGTTGGTGTGGCCGGCGGCGAAGAGTGCGTCGGCGTTGTCCGGCCAGGCGGACTCATAGCCGTTGGTGAAGAGGGTCCAGGCATCCTTCACATAGAAGGTCTCGTCGAAGACGAGCGAGTGCGGGCTGCCGAGGTTCCACAGGCGAAGCGCCGCGGCCAGCACGGTTACGGCGAGGGGGCCAAGCAGTCGGAACCAGCGGCTGGTGAGGAGCACCTGACCATCGTAGTGATCCGGCTCCGCCGCACCGTCTGCAACACCGAGCCGCGGCTGCGAGACTGGGACCATGATCATCCTCGCTGCCACGCCGATCGGAAACCTGGGGGATGCGTCGAAGCGTCTGGTCGAGGCTCTGAGCACCGCCACCGTCGTCGCCGCCGAGGACACCAGGGTCACCGTGCACCTGCTCAAGGCCCTCGGGATCGAAAACCGCCCGAAGCTGATCAGCCTGCACGACCACAACGAGCGCGTCAAAGCGGCCGAACTCGTCGAACTTGCCAGGGACAGCGACATCCTCGTGCTCAGCGACGCGGGGATGCCCACGGTGTCCGACCCGGGCTTCCACCTCGTCGATGCAGCGGTCGCGGCCGGCGTCGTCGTGTCCGCTCTGCCCGGCCCCTCCGCAGTGCTCACCGCGCTCGCCGTGTCCGGGTTGCCGACCGACCGGTTCACCTTCGAGGGATTCCTGCCGCGCAAGCACGGCGAACGCACGGCCGCGCTGCGCGAACTCGCCGCCGAGCGGCGCACGATGGTCTTCTTCGAATCGGCCAAGCGCCTGGCCGCATCCCTGACGGATGTCGCCGCCACCCTCGGCGCCGACCGTCGCGTCGTCGTCTGCCGCGAACTCACGAAGTACTACGAAGAGGTCAGACGGGGGACCGCCACCGAGCTGGCCGAGTGGGCGAAGGCCGGGGTCAAGGGGGAGATCTGCATCGTCGTTGCCGGCGCAGAGCGCCGCGTCCTCGACCTGGACACCGGGGTCGCGGAGGTGCTCGCGCTCGTGGCCGGCGGCATCCGGTTGAAGGATGCCGCGGCCGACGTGTCCGCCGCCTCCGGCCTCGGCAAACGCGACCTTTACGAGGCCGCGCTGCTGCTGAAAAAGGAATATCCGAAGCCTCCTCAGGGTAAACTCCAATAAAGACGGATCCTCAGGATTAACTCCAGTAAAGACGGAGGTGTGTGGTGGCACACGCGGTGATGTTCTCCAGCTACGGGGGTCCGGACGTGCTCGACGTTGTCGAGACCTCCATCCCCGCTCCGGGCGCCGGCGAAGTGGTCGTCCGAGTTGTGGCCGCGGGGCTGAACCCGGTCGAGACCAGCATTCGGGAAGGCCGCTTCGAAAACGAGTGGCCTGCTCGCTTCCCTGCGGGGCAGGGCAGCGATTTCGCCGGCTTCGTTCATACCGTCGGCGGCGGCGTCACCGACTGGAGCCCCGGTGACGAGGTCATGGGTCACACCGTGCGCGGATCCCAGGCCGAGTACGTCGTTGTCCCGGCCGAGCACATCATCCGCAAACCCGAACGTCTCTCCTGGGAGGTCGCCGGCAGCCTGTACATTGCCGCCGCGAACGCCTGGGCCGCCGTTCAGAATGCGAACCCGAAGCCGGGCATGACCGTGCTCGTGCACGCCGCAGCCGGAGGGGTGGGCGGGATCGCCGCCCAACTCGCGAAGCTTCGTGGTGCCACCGTGATCGGAACGGCCAGCCCAGAGCACTTCGACCACCTGCGCCAGATCGGCGTCATCCCGGTCGCCTACGGCCCAGGCCTCGAGGAACGCCTCGCCCGCGTTGCCCCCCACGGCATCGATGCCGAACTCAACCACCTGGGCGACGATTCCCTCGCCAACGTCCCATCAACGGACACGACCGACACGACCGTGCTCCAGAAGGTCGCCGGGATGGTCGCCGACCGGCAGATCGTGGTGCCGGTCGCGGCGATCTACCCACTGGCGAAGGTGCGGGAGGCCTACCGGGAACTCGAGACCGGCCACGCCCACGGCAAGATCGTGCTGGGCATGGATCCCGTCGAGTACCCGCACCAGAAGGTGCACGGCGTCGACATCCGGGAGAGCGATGCGCTCAAGGACAAGCCGGACCGCAAGCCCGCGCCGGCCGCGCACGAAGTGCTCCCGCCGGTCTTCGGCCACGTGCATCACCACGCCGCGCCGCCAGCCGAACAGGACAGCGCAGAGTAACAGGCCCGGCAACATCCGCTGCTCCCCGTAGGATGTCAGCATGTCCGACGGCTCTTCCTTCTACATCACCACGCCCATTTTCTACGTGAATGATGTCCCCCACATCGGGCACGCATACACCGAGGTGGCCGCCGACGTGCTCGCCCGCTGGCACCGCCAGTCCGGCGACGACACCTGGCTGCTCACCGGCACCGACGAACACGGCCAGAAGATCCTGCGCACCGCGACCGCCAACGGCACCACGCCCAAGGCGTGGGCCGACCGGCTCGTCGAGACCGCGTGGAAGCCGCTGCTGCACACCGTCGACATCGAAAACGACGACTTCATCCGCACGACCGACGAGCGCCACGAGGTCAACGCGCAGAAGTTCCTGCAGCACCTCTTCGACGCCGGACACATCTACACCGGCGAGTACGAGGGCTACTACTGCGTCGGCTGCGAGGAGTACAAGCAGCCCAGCGACCTCGTCGACGGCACGGGCGAGTTCGAGGGGCAGCCCGTCTGCGCCATCCACTCCAAGCCGGTCGAGCTGCTGCACGAGAAGAACTACTTCTTCCGAATGAGCACCTTCACCGAGCAGCTCCTCGACCTCTACGAAAGCAACCCGCACTTCGTGCAGCCGGAATCGGCGCGCAACGAGGTCATCTCCTTCGTCAAGCAGGGCCTGAGCGACCTGTCGATCTCCCGCTCCAGCTTCGACTGGGGCATCAAGGTCCCGTGGGACGACACCCACGTCGTGTACGTGTGGTTCGACGCCCTGCTCAACTACATCACCGCCGTCGGCTACGGGCAGGACGACGAGAATTTCGCCCGCCGCTGGCCGGCCACCCACGTCGTCGGCAAGGACATCCTCCGCTTCCACGCCGTCATCTGGCCCGCCATGCTGATGGCCGCCGGGATCCCGGTGCCCAGGCAGGTCTTCGGCCACGGCTGGCTGCTCGTCGGCGGCGAGAAGATGAGCAAGTCCAAGCTCACCGGCATCGCGCCGAGCCAGATCACCGACACGTTCGGCTCCGACGCGTTCCGCTACTACTTCATGCGCGCCATCAGCTTCGGCCAGGACGGCTCGTTCTCGTGGGAAGACCTCTCCGCGCGCTACCAGTCGGAACTCGCGAACGGCTTCGGAAACCTTGCCTCCCGCGTGATCGCCATGGTTGTGCGGTACTGCGACGGGGAGATCCCCGCCGGCAGTGCGTTCACCCAGGCCGACGAGTTGATCCGCGGCACCGAACGGCGAGCGACGAATGCCGCGTCCGAGGCCATCGGACGCCTCGCCATCCACGAAGCCATCGCCGCCGTCTGGGAGCTCGTCGACGAGCTCAATGGGTACATCACCAGCCAGGAACCATGGGCCCTCGCCAAGGATCCCGCGAACCGGGACCGGCTCGAAACCGTGCTCCACACCGCCGTCCGCGGACTCGGCACGCTCGCCGTGCTGCTGTCGCCGGTCGTGCCCCGGGCCACCGTCAGGCTCTGGGCGGCCCTCGGCGGAGACGGCGAGGTCACCGACCAGCGCATCGACCTTGCCTGGGAGTGGACCGGCGGCTCGCACGTGCTGCCGCTGGAGGCGCTGTTCCCGCGCATCGAGGCCACGGTTGGTTAGCGACCACGCCAGCCACGTGCGCAAGCGCGAAGAGACGGCCGGGCGCGACCTGAATTACCCGCCGCTGCCCGAGCCGCTCACCGTGCCGGTGTACGACAACCACACGCACCTGGAGATCGCCGACGGCAGGGATGCGATCGGTTTCGCCGAGCACCTCGACCGCGCGTCGAGCGTCGGCGTGCGCGGCGTCGTGCAGGTCGGCGGCGACCTGGAAACCTCGCGCTGGTCGGCCGAAATGGCCCTCTCCGAGCCGCGCATGCTCGCGGCCGTCGCCATCCACCCCAATGAGGCGCCGGCCTACGAGGCGGCGGGCACCCTCGACGACGCCCTCGCCGAGATCGCCGAACTCGCCGGTCGCCCCCGCGTCGTCGCCGTGGGGGAGACCGGGCTCGACTTCTTCCGCACCGGCACCGACGGCCGCGCGAGCCAGTATCGGTCGTTCGAGGCGCACATCCAGATCGCCAAAGAGAACAACCTCGCGCTGCAGATCCACGACCGGGACGCCCACGCCGAGGTCATCGCGACTCTGCTCCGGGTCGGCGCCCCAGAACGCACGGTCTTCCACTGCTTCTCCGGCGACGCCGAGATGGCGGAGCTCTGCGCCGCAAACGGCTGGTACATGTCCTTCTCCGGCACCGTCACGTTCAAGAACGCGAAGACACTGCGCGAGGCGCTCTCCGTCGCCCCCCGCCAGCTGCTGCTGGCCGAGACGGACGCCCCCTTCCTCACGCCTGAGCCCTACCGCGGTCGCCCGAACGCGCCCTACCTGTTGCCCCATACGCTGCGCGCGATGGCCGAGCACCTCGAAACGGATGTCTCCCTGCTCTCTGCGCAGATCGCCTCCAACACCGAGCTCGTCTACGGCCGCTGGGACGCCGAACCGGTGACCGCCGCGCACGACGCGCTCCGCTCGGATTCCGGCCCCCGCGGAGGCATCGCATGAGTGAGCCCCGTCAGCCGGGCAGGCACAGCAACGGCCTCGAGGCCGAGCCCGCCGGGGCCAGCGGTGCCGAGCCCGGCACGGGAGCCGAGACCTCGGCGCGCGAACCCGGTCGCCACTCGGCGCCCGCAGAAGCAGAAGCAGAAGCACCCGAGACCAGGGTGCAGCGCACCCTGCTCGGACCGGCCGAGATCCGCGACCTGGCCGAGATGCTCGGCGTCAACCCCACGAAGAAGCTCGGCCAGAACTTCGTCATCGACGCCAACACGGTCAGGCGCATCGTCAAGGTCGCCCGGGTTGCCTCCGGCGACACCGTGCTCGAGGTTGGCCCCGGCCTCGGCTCGCTCACCCTCGGCCTCCTCGAGGTCGGCGCCCGTGTCGTTGCCGTCGAGATCGACGCCCGACTGGCCGAACAACTGCCCATCACGGTCGAACTCTCGCAGCCGGGCGCCCCGCTCACCGTCATCCGTGACGACGCGCTGAAGATCATGGCCCTGCCGGGCGACCCGTCGCGCCTGGTCGCCAACCTGCCCTACAACGTGTCAGTGCCCGTGCTGCTGCACCTGCTCGAGCACTTTCCATCGATCCGCGCCGGCGTCGTCATGGTGCAGGCCGAGGTCGGCGAGCGCCTCGCGGCCCCGCCCGGCTCCAAGGTGTACGGCAGCCCGAGCGTCAAGGCCGCCTGGTACGGGGCCTTCCGCACCGCCGGCAAGGTGAGCCGGCAGGTGTTCTGGCCGGTGCCCGGCGTCGACTCGATCCTCGTCGCCTTCGAACGCCGTCCCGAACCGCTGGAGTCGGAGGAGCTGCGCCTGGCCACGTTCTCCCTCGTGGACGCCGCGTTCCAGCAGCGCCGCAAGATGCTGCGCCAGTCGCTGTCGACCGTGCTCGGCGACTCCGCCACGGCCTCCGCGCGCATCGCGGCGGCCGGCGTCGACCCGACCAAACGCGGCGAGCAGCTCACCGTGGACGACTTCCTCGCCATCGCCCGCACGATCGGCTAGCGTCGATTCATGTCCGACTCCCCGGTGAACGCCGGCCTCGGCACGGCGCCCACGAGCGAGAGCCGTGCCGCCACCTACGCCACCGCGCGCTGGACGCTCGAGGGGCGCGGGTCGCTCCTGGCCACCGCGAACCCGACGAAAGCCGGTCGGACATCCGTTTCCCTCACCCACCAGCGGCTCGAAGGCGCCCAGGCGGTCGGCCCGGCGAAAGAGGCCATGCGGGAGTGGCTGGCGGCGGTCTCGTCGGGAGCCCCGAGCGGGCTGGGCTAGGTTAGGAGCATGGGTAACGCGGGGATCTCTCAGGTTGTACATGCGAGAGCGCCGGGCAAGATCAACGTCTTCCTCAAGGTCGGCAAGGTCATGCCCGACGGCTACCACGACCTCGCCACCGCCTTCCAGGCCGTGTCGCTCTGCGAGGACGTTCGGGCCTACCCGGCCGACGACTTCTCGGTCGAGTTCAGCGGCCCGATCGACACCTCCGGACTCCCCACCGACGGCAGCAACCTCGCCATCAAGGCCGCGCGCGCCCTGGCCCGCAAGTCCGGGTTCCGCGGGGGAGTGCGCCTCGAAATCGAAAAGCACGTCCCGATCTCCGGCGGCATGGGCGGCGGGTCGGCGGATGCCGCGGCCACCCTGCTGGCCTGCGACGCCCTCTGGGGAACCGAGGCAACCAAGGACGAGCTGCTCGGCCTCGCCGCGAAGCTGGGCGCCGACGTCCCGTTCGCCGTCACCGGCGGCACCGCCATCGGCACCGGCCGCGGCGACCAGCTGAGTCCAGCCCTGGCCAAGGGGCAGTTCCAGTGGGTGCTCGCCCTCGCCGAATTCGGCATGTCGACGCCCGATGTCTACCGCGAGCTCGACCGCCACCGCGACCGCCACGCGCAGGACATCTTCCCGGCCGAGGAACAGCCGACCGTCGACCCGAACGTGCTCCAGGCGCTCCGCGCCGGCGACCCGCGCATGCTCGCCGAATCGCTGCACAACGACCTCCAGGCCCCGGCGCTGCACCTCGCGCCCGGACTCGGGCGGGTGCTCGAACTCGGCGAGGCGAACGGCGCCCTCGCCGGCATCCTCTCCGGCTCCGGCCCGACGGTCGCGTTCCTGGTCGCGGATGCCGACAGCGCCCTCGAGCTGCAGGTCGCGCTCAGCGCGTCCCGCCTGCACGTGGTGCGCGCCGTCGGCCCCGTGCACGGCGCCCGCCTCGTCCACGACTAGCCGCGCCGCCTTCCCGCGCCGCCTTCTCGCGCCGCCTTCCCGCGAACAAGCAGTTGTGGTCGTTATGAGTGCGTTTTAGTGACCACAACTGCAGTTTCGCGAGCGGAAAGCGCGGGGCAGGCTCTCAGGCGCGGCCGGTAAGCTGGGCAGCCTATGGCACATTTGCTCGGGGCTGAAGCCCTGCACCTCGAATTTCCCACTCGCGTCATCTTTGACAGCGTCACCGCCGGACTCAACGAAGGCGACCGTATCGGCGTCGTCGGCCGAAACGGCGACGGCAAGTCCACCTTGCTCAACCTGCTGGCCGGGCGCATGGAGCCCGACTCCGGGCGCGTGACCCGCCGGCGCGGCGTCACCATCGGCATTCTCGACCAGTCAGACGAGCTCGTCTCCGGACAGACGGTCGGTCACACCATCGTCGGCGGCATCGAGGAGCACGTCTGGGCCGGCGACTCCAAGGTGCGCGACGTCATCGGCGGACTCGTGCGCGACATCCCGTGGGACGCCCTCGTCGACGACCTCTCCGGAGGCCAGCGCCGACGGATCGCCCTCGCCGCCGTGCTGATCGGCGACCACGACGTCATCTTCCTCGATGAGCCCACTAACCACCTCGACGTCGAAGGCATCTCCTGGCTCGCCGGGCACCTGAAGACCCGCTGGGCCACGAATTCCGGCGGCCTTGTGGTCGTCACTCACGACCGGTGGTTCCTCGACGAGGTCTGCAACCAGACCTGGGAGGTGCACGACCGCATCATCGAACCCTTCGAGGGCGGCTACGCGGCGTACATCCTGCAGCGCGTCGAACGCGACCGGATGTCGGCCGCCTCCGAATCGAAGCGCCAGAACCTGATGAAGAAGGAACTCGCCTGGCTGCGCCGCGGTGCTCCCGCCCGCACCGCCAAGCCCAAGTTCCGCATCGACGCGGCCAACGTGCTGATCGAGAATGAGCCGCCGCCCCGCGACACGGTCTCGATGCAGTCGATGGCCATGCAGCGCCTGGGCAAGGACGTCGTCGACCTGCTCGACGTCACCGTCACCTTCGGCGAGAAGACCGTGCTCAACGACATCACCTGGCGCATCGCGCCGGGCGAGCGCACCGGCATCATGGGCGTCAACGGCGCCGGCAAGTCGACACTGCTCAACCTGGTCGCCGGCACCCTCCTGCCCACCAGCGGCAAGGTCAAGCGCGGCAAGACCATCAAGGTCGCCGTGCTCACCCAGCAGCTCTTCGAGCTGGAGGACATCCAGAACGACCGCGTCAGCGAGGTCATCGGCCGCCAGAAGACGTCGTACATCGCCGGCGGCAAGGAGATCACCCCCGGGCAGATGCTCGAGCGGATGGGCTTCATGAGCGCGCAGCTGACCACCCAGGTCAAGGACCTCTCCGGTGGCCAGAAGCGCCGCCTGCAGCTGCTGCTCATCGTGCTCGACGAGCCGAACGTGCTCATCCTCGACGAGCCCACAAACGACCTCGACACCGACATGCTCGCCGCGATGGAGGACCTGCTCGACTCGTTCCCCGGCACCCTCCTCGTCGTCTCGCACGACCGGTACCTGATCGAGCGCGTCACCGACAACCAGTACGCCGTGACGGACGGCGCCTTCCGCCACCTGCCCGGCGGGGTCGACCAGTACCTCGAGCTGCGCAAGAAGCAGGTCTCCGGCGGATCCAACGGTTCCAACGGCTCCCCGACCGAAGCCTCCGGGAGCGCCACCTCCGGCCCCCGGAAGCTCGCCATCGGCGGCGCAGACCTCCGCAACGCGCAGAAGGAACTCGCATCCACCGGCCGCAAGGTCGTCAAGATGCAGGACCGCATCGCCGGGCTGCACGAGACGCTCGCCGCGCACGACCAGTCGGACTACACCGGCCTCGGCGCGCTGTCCACGGAGATGCAGGAGCTCGAGTCATCCGTCGTCGGCCTGGAAACCCGCTGGCTCGAACTCTCCGAGCTGATCGGAAGCTGATCTCGCAGGTGCTGTGACGCAGTGTTACCCCTGGGGGCCCTGCGTCGCAGCATCGGTCGTTAGCGTGGAGTTGTGCCTCGCAGAGTTGCGGCACAGACCCCCACTCGACAGTCCCGTGGGTTTGCTGTGCCCGCCTCGCCCTTTCGGGCGAACCTCGCCAGGCGCACACAGCGAAAGGGAAACACAGTGAAGAAGACGATTCTGGCCGTTCTCGCGGTCGTACCGCTCGTGGCGTTGCTGGCCGGATGCGCCGGCGCGGCCGGCTCCGGGGCCAGCGCGGACAAGGTGGTCAAGATCGGCGTCGTCGGCGCCAGCGACCCGTACTGGGCGGACTACAAGCAGGCCGCGGCCGACGCCGGGATCAAGGTCGACATCGTCGACTTCTCCGACTACGCGCAGCCGAACCCGGCGCTGGCCGAGGGCGAGATCGACCTCAACCAGTTCCAGCACATCGTCTACCTCGCCGACTACAACGTGTCGAGCAAGCAGAACCTCGTGCCGATCGGCGCAACGGCGATCTACCCACTGGCCCTGTACTCGAGCAAGGTGAAGAGCGTCGCCGCCATCAAGAAGGGCGACACCGTCGCCGTGCCGAACGATGCCAGCAACCTGGCCCGCGCCCTGCTCGTGCTGCAGTCGGCCAAGCTGGTCGTGCTCAAGGACGGCGGCAGCATCTTCTCCGGGCTCAACGACATCGACACCCGCAAGTCGAAGGTCCACGTGAAGGCGCTCGAGGCTGCCCTCACCGCGACGTCGCTCCCGGACGTCGCCGCCGCGGTCATCAACAACGACTTCGTGGCGAAGGCCGGCCTCAAGCTCAAGGATGCCATCGCCCAGGATGACCCCACCGACCCCAAGGCCCTGCCGTACGTGAACGTCTTCGCGGCCCGCGCCAAGGACAAGAACAACGCCACCTACCTGAAGCTCGTCCAGATCTACCAGGACAGCAAGAAGGTGCGGGATGGTGTCCTCGCAGTTTCCGGAGGCAACGCGGTGCTCCTGAAGACCCCGGTCTCCGACCTCGAGAAGTCGCTCGAGACCGTCGAGAAGGACACCGCAGCCCAGAAGTAAACCCGTGGGCGGCGCCCGCGCAGCCCTTCCCCTTCCCGCGAGTGAGCAGTTTCGGCTGCTCCCACCAGGGTTATGCAGCCGAAACTGCTCACTCGCGGACTCTTTCAGTGAGGATCCCGTATGCCCGTCGTGAGTTTGCGTGACGTGTCCAAGGTGTACCCGGCCACCACGAAGGCGGGCGAGCCCGTCGTGGCCATCGACAACGTCAGCCTGGATGTCGAAGCCGGCGACGTGTACGGCATCATCGGCTACTCCGGGGCCGGCAAAAGCACGCTCGTTCGCCTGGTCAACGCGCTCGAGCGCTCGACGAGTGGCGCGATCGTGGTCAACGGCCAGGACATCGCGAGGCTTCCCGAGCGGGAGCTTCGCAGGGTGCGGCTCGGCATCGGGATGATCTTCCAGCAGTTCAACCTGCTGAACTCCCGCACCGTCGCCCGGAACGTGGCCTATCCGCTCGAGGTGGCCGGCATGCCGAAGGCCGAACGGGCGGCCAGGGTCGCCAAACTGCTCGAGTTCGTCGGGCTCTCCGACAAGGCGCGCGCCTATCCAGACCAGCTCTCCGGCGGTCAGAAGCAGCGCGTCGGGATCGCCAGGGCGCTGGCGACCCAACCCAGCATCCTGCTGGCCGACGAGGCGACCAGCGCGCTCGACCCGGAAACCACGCACGAGGTGCTCGCCCTCCTCAAACGGGTCAACCGGGAATTCGGGGTCACGATCATCGTGATCACCCACGAGATGGACGTCATCCAGACCATCGCAACGAAGGTGGCCGTCATGGACCAGGGCCGGGTCATCGAGCGCGGCCCCGTGTTCGATGTGTTCTCGAACCCGCAGCATCCGGCATCCGCCGGCTTCGTCGGCACGGTCGTCAAGGGCGTGCCGTCCGCCGCCGAACTCCAGGTGCTGCGCGAGCGGCACACCGGCCGGATCGTGACGCTGGCGTTCCGCGACGCCGACGTCGACCAGGCCGCGGTGTTTGGCGAGTTCGCCCGCGCCGGGGTGTCCTTCGAGGTCATTTACGGCGGCATCAACGAAATCCAGGGCCGGCCGTTCGGGCACCTGACGCTGTCCCTGGCGGCGGATGACGCGGTGATCGACGCCGCGCTCGACCGGGTTCGACGACTGACCACTGTGACGGAGGTGCGCTGATGGATTCACTGATTGACCTGCTGCCCGAGCTCGGGACGGCGACCGTCGAAACCCTGTACATCGTCGCGCTGACCCTCTTCTTCGGCGGACTCGGCGGGCTCATCGTCGGGCTCGGCCTGTACCTGACCCGGGCCGGCAGCATCCTGGAGAACCGCCCGGTGTTCCTCGTCCTGAACGTGCTCGTCAACATCATCCGGCCGATCCCGTTCATCATCTTCCTGGCCGCGGCCCAGCCGCTGGCCCGGCTCGTGGTCGGAACCGGGATCGGGAATGCCGCGATCATCTTCACGATCTCGCTCGCCGCATCCTTCGCCGTGGGCCGCATCGTCGAACAGAACCTGCTCACCGTGACGCCGGGGGTGATCGAGGCGGCCAGGTCGGTGGGAGCCGGCCCGGTGCGCATCGTCTTCACGGTCCTGCTGCCGGAGGCGCTCGGCCCGCTCATTCTCGGCTACACGTTCATCTTCGTTGCGCTCGTGGACATGTCGGCGGTCGCCGGCTACGTCGGCGGCGGCGGCCTCGGAAACTTCGCGCTGCTCTACGGCTACCGCCAGTTCAACCCGGTCGTCACGTGGGCCGCCGTGCTGCTGATCATCGTGCTGGTGCAGCTGGTGCAGTTCCTCGGCAACCGGCTGGCCCGCGCGGCGCTCCGCCGGTAGACCCGCTCGGCCGCCCGGCAGGCTAGTCGAAGTCGAGCGAGAGCTTGCGGAGCAGGCCGGCGAGGCGCTCCTGGTCGCCCGCGGAGAGCGTGTCGAGCATGTCGGCCTCGGCGTCGACGAGGCGGGTGATCGCGGCGTCCACACGGATCAGCCCGGCAGCGGTCATCCCGACCAGGATGCCGCGGCCGTCGTTGGGGTCGGTACGGCGCGTGACCAGGGCACGGTCGACGAGCCGGTCGATGCGGTTGGTCATCGTGCCGCTGGAGACGAGGGTCTGCTGGAGGAGCGACTTCGGGCTCAGCTCGTAGGGGGCGCCGGCTCGGCGGAGGGCGGAGAGCACGTCGAACTCCCACGACTCCAGCTCTGAGCGGGAGAACGCGGTGCGGCGGGCCCGGTCGAGGTGTTTGGACAGACGCGCGACCCTGGAGAGCACCTGCAGCGGCGAAAAATCGAGGTCCGGTCGTTCGCGCAGCCACGCGTCAACGATCCGGTCGACTTCGTCATTCGCAGGCATCCCTCCATTATCCGGCCTCGTACGGCACCGCACGGAACCGGTGACACGAGTCGGGCCCGGACATCTGGCAGACTTGACTGCGATGCCCGGCCCCAGGTCGACGCATTCCGCCGTGGTGTAATGGCAGCACGACAGCCTTTGGAGCTGTTAGGTCCAGGTTCGAGTCCTGGCGGCGGAGCCGTTCGATTCACCGATCGACGTCCACCTCGAGACGACCAGGGGCACCGTATGACCGACAATCGACTCGCTATCGTCGTGCTGGCCGCCGGCCAGGGCACCCGCATGCGCTCCAGCCTTCCCAAGCTGCTGCATCCGCTCGCCGGGATGCCAATGATCAGCCACGTGCTCGCCACGGCGCGCGCGCTCGACGCCGCGCACCTCGTCACGGTCGTGCGCCACGAACGCGACCGGCTCGCCGAGGTCGTCGCCGCGGTGGTGCCGGAGAGCCTCATCGTCGACCAGGACGACGTGCCGGGCACCGGCCGGGCCGTCGAGCAGGCCATCGCCGCGCTGCCCGCCGATTTCGAGGGCGACGTGCTCGTCATCAACGGCGACGTCCCGCTGCTCGACGCAGACACCCTCACCGCCTTCCTCGCCGCGCACCGCGCGAGCGCCGCCGCCGCCACCGTGCTGTCCGCGATCCCGGATGACTCCACCGGCTACGGCCGCATCATCCGTTCTGAGCACGGCGCGTTCGACCGCATCGTCGAGCAGAAGGATGCCGACGCCCTCGAGCTTGCCGTCGACGAGATCAACGCCGGCGTGTACGTGTTCGGCCTGTCGGAGCTCCGCGACCAACTCGCGCGGCTCACCACCGACAACGTGCAGGGCGAGAAGTACCTCACCGATGTGATCGGGCTGCTTCGCCAGGCGGGCTCCGAGGTCACCGCTGTCGCGGTCGCGGAGCCCTGGCTCGTTGCCGGGGTCAACGACCGGGCCCAGCTCAGCGACACCGCGCAGAAGCTGAACGCGCTCATCGTGCGCGGCTGGCAGCTGGCCGGCGTGACCGTGCAGGACCCGGCGACCACCTGGATCGACGTCACCGCCACGCTGGCCCCCGACGTCACGATCCTCCCCGGCACGCAGATCCAGGGCGCGACGGTGATCGCCACCGGCGCCGTGATCGGCCCGGACACCACCCTCCGCGACTGCGAGGTCGGCGAGAACGCGGTCGTGAAGCGCACCGACGCGACGCTCGCGGTGATCGGCGCCGGAGCATCCGTTGGCCCGTTCTCCTACCTGCGTCCCGGAACCGTGCTGGGCGCCGACGGGAAGATCGGCACCTTCGTCGAGACGAAGAACGCAAAGATCGGCGCCGGCAGCAAGGTGCCGCACCTCAGCTACGTCGGCGACGCCACGATTGGCGTGGGCTCGAACATCGGCGCCGGCACGATCTTCGCCAACTACGACGGCGTGAAGAAGCACAGCTCCGTGATCGGGTCGCATGTGCGCACCGGGTCGCACAACGTGTTCGTCGCGCCGATTAGGATTGGTGACGGAGCGTACACGGGAGCCGGAACGGTCGTCCGCAAGGATGTCGCGGCCGGATCCCTGGCCATCAACGTGGCTCCGCAGCGCAACATGGACGGCTGGGTTCAGGCCAACCGTCCGGGAACCGACGCGGCGCAGGCTGCGGAAACGAGCGGAGACTAAGTGCCCGGAATCACAGCCAAAGGCGAGAAGAAACTGGTACTGGTTTCGGGGCGCGCACACCCGCAGCTCGCACTGGACATCGCCACTGAGCTGGGTTCGGAGCTTGTCCACACGGATGCGCGCACCTTCGCGAACGGTGAGATCTACGCGCGCTTCGACGAGAGCGTGCGCGGAAGCGACGCCTTCGTGATCCAGTCGCACACCGCCCCGATCAACGAATGGCTGATGGAACAGCTGATCATGGTCGACGCCCTCAAGCGTGCCTCGGCCAAGCGG
>DHJB01000009.1:0-825 GCA_002404115.1 Microbacteriaceae bacterium UBA4731 | reverse complement strand
GCGTGCCTCGGCCAAGCGGATCACCGTTGTCGCCCCGTTCTATCCCTACTCCCGGCAGGACAAGAAGGGCCGCGGCCGCGAACCGATCTCGGCTCGCCTCGTCGCCGACCTGTTCAAGGTGGCCGGCGCCGACCGGATCATGTCGGTCGACCTGCACGCCGCGCAGATCCAGGGCTTCTTCGACGGCCCCGTCGACCACCTCTTCGCCATGCCGGTGCTGCTCGAGCACTTCACAGAGAAGCTCGACCCGTCCACCCTCACCGTCGTCTCGCCCGACATGGGCCGCGTTCGCGTGGCCGACATCTGGAGCGACAAGCTCGGGGCGCCGCTGGCCATCATCCACAAGCGCCGCGACCCGCTCGTGCCCAACCGGGTCACCGTGCACGAAATCGTCGGCGAGGTCGCCGGCCGGGTGTGCCTGATCGTCGACGACATGATCGACACCGGCCGCACCATCGCCCTGGCCGCAGAGGCGCTGCGCGAGGCCGGAGCGATCGGCGTCGTCGTCGCTGCCACGCACGCCGTGTTCAGCCACCCGGCGATCGAGATGCTGCAGAACGCCGCGATCTCGGCCGTCGTCGTCACCGACACCCTGCCGGTGCCGGAGGAGAAGCGCTTCCCGACCCTCACGGTGCTGCCCATCGCCCCGCTGCTGGCCCGCGCCATCCACGAGGTCTTCGACGAGGGCTCCGTCACGTCGATGTTCGAAGGCGCCGCCTAACCACACGTCGGTGCGTCGAGATGGACAGTTCCGGTCGAGATTGCCCCGCGTACCGGGTCAGCTCGACCGCAACGGGCAATCTCGACGGAGATGCGGAGATGCGG
>DHJB01000044.1:12928-31648 GCA_002404115.1 Microbacteriaceae bacterium UBA4731 | reverse complement strand
CAACGTGGGCGTGCTGCGCTGGAACTGGCGGGTGTCGTTCTACGCCTATTCGGCACTCGGCACCGACCGGTACCCGCCGTTCACCCTGGCCCAGACCGACTACCCGGCCGACTTCGAGGTCGACTACCCGGAGCGCCTCTCGCACGGGCTGGTCCTGGTCAAATGGTGGCTGCTCGCGATCCCCCACCTCCTGATCGTCGCCGCGTTCACCGGCGCCGCCTGGAGCTGGCGGATGGGCTCGGCCAACGAGGGCTTCCGCCGGGCCGGCGAGGCCGCCACGACCAACTACACCCACAGCACCGGTCCCTCCCTGCTCGGGCTGCTGGTGCTCATCGCGGCTGTCATCCTGCTCTTCACCGGACGCTACCGCCGGGCGCTGTTCGACCTGATCATGGGGATCAACCGGTGGATCTACCGGGTGATCGTCTACACCGCCCTGATGCGCGACGAATACCCACCGTTCCGCCTCGACCAGGGCCCCGCCGACGTCGCCCTCGCGCTGCCGGCCGCGGTGCCCGTCGAACCGCCGCCCGATCGGTGATCAGCCGCCAGGCACGGACGGGCACGGATGCCGGCTTCCGCCGAACCTGGACTGCTGGCGCCCAGCACCTGGCCCGAGGTGTGGCAGGCCTGGTCGGCGCCCAGGCAGGTCATCCTCGGCGCGGCCGGCGCCGCAGTGCTGCTCTGCTCCATCGGCTGCGGCCAGTGGCTCGAGCTGCGCCGCCATTGCTCGTCGGCCCTCTGGTGGGTGCCCGGCAGCGCGGCCGCCTGGTGCGCCGGGCTGGCAGTGTTCCTCGGCGTCGCGTCGCCGCTCTGGGAGCCGGGATAGCCGCTCCCGCTGGTCATCCTGATTGGAATACTCGCCGGCATCCTGATGGCCGTGACCTGGCCGTCGTCACCGGACTCGTCATCGCGCGCGTGCTCCGCACCCCGTCTGTCCCTCCGGCCCGATATGGTGCTGTGTAACGCAGTAACAAGAGTGGCGCGGAAAACGACGGGCAGACATGCAACGCATCTTCACCGAGCGCGACCGAGTGCTGAAGGAGCGCGACCGTTTGCTGCGCCGAGCGGCCCGCCTGACGGGCCTGGCCGGGTCGGCAACCGCCCTGCTCTGCCTCCTCGTTCCCGGCGGCGTCGCCCCCGGTGCGTACGCGGGCTGCGTCGCCCTCGTGGTGCTGATGGCCGGCTGGCAGTACCTGCTCGGCCGCACCGGGGCCATCCGCTGGGCCGTGCTGACCGTGCTCAGCGGAGTCGCGCTCATCCTGCTCATCGGGTTCGGCGGCCCGCGGACGGGCGGGTTGAACCTCGTCGAGGAAGCTGTGATCGGCGCCGTCGGGGCAGGAGCACTGAGTTGCGTCGCGATTGTGCTCGTCGTGAGCCTCTCCCGGCTCGTGGCCCTCGGCGCAGCGCTCGGCTTCACCGTTGCCAGCATCGTCGCCGTCACGGTGAGCGCCGGCGGCTCCGTCATCCCGCTCGCCCTCACCATCTGCGGGTGGTTCGCAACCGCCCTCGGCGGCTGGTGGACGGCCCAGAGCATTCCCCGCGCCATGCTGCGCATCGCCGCGATCGGCCGCGCCCACCGCGCCGAGCGCGACGCCAGCGAACTCGAAGCGCAGCGCCGCCAGGACGCCCGGCTGCTGCACGACACCGTGCTCGCCACGCTCACACTCCTCGCGCATTCCGGCGTGGGCGTGAGCCCCGACGCGCTGCGCCAGCAGGCCGGCGACGACGCCCGACTGCTCCGGCAACTGCGCCTCGGCGGCCTGCCGACGCCGCGCCGTTCCGGCGTCTACACGCTGGAACCGGCAACCGAATCCACCCTGGGCAACACTCTGGAATCGGTCAAGCAGCGCTTCGGCCGGATGGGCCTCGACGTTGATTGGCATGGCAGCGGGCAGGTCCTGCTGCCCAGCGACGTTCTCGATTCGTTCCTGCTCGCCCTCGGCGAATGCCTCGAGAACGTGCGCCGCCACTCCGGCGTCAAGCGCGCCGACGTGACCATCACGGATGACGACACGACCGTCAGGGCGATGGTCACCGACGCCGGGGTCGGCTTCGACCTCGGCGGCGTCGGCACCGAACGGCTCGGGTTCGCCGAGTCGGTGGTCGCGCGCCTGCGCGATGTCGGAGGCAACGCGCGGCTGTTCTCCTCGCCCGGATCCGGCACAACCGTCGTCCTGGAGGTACCCAAGTGACCCCATCTGCCGTCGCCCAGGCCCAGCCGGGCGTCACCGCCGACCCCTCCGGAGCGCATGCACGCCACGCGCAGCGCGCCGAGCGCCAGCGCACCTTCCGCCGTCCGGAGCGCACCGCGAGAACGGCGCGCGCGCACCAGAACGGTCTCGGCGGCCGGCACCTGGGCATCGGACTGACGTTCAGCGGCGGGTTCATCGCGGTGTTCCTGCTCTGGCGATTCGCCGCGCAGGCGGCGGACAACCCCAGTCCCCTGCCGAGCCTCCTCGCGTGGGTCATCCTGATCATCGCGACGACCCTGATCCTGATGACCGTGCACCGGCTCTCGGCGGAGATGCCGCAATGGCTGTTCGCCGCCGCACTCGCCACCGGCACGGTCGTCGTCATCCTCGACCTGGCCGGATGCCGGGGGCTGACTGCTGCCGGCGTGTTCCCGACCGCCGCGCCGGCCGTCGGCGCCATGCTCACGTCGATCGCCACGCTCCGGGGAGGCCGGGACATCCTCTCGGCGACCGGAGTGCTCGGCGTGGTCATGGCGGCTGGGGCACTCGCGCAGCAGCGCACCGACCTGCTCACCCTGGCGCCCGACGTGCTCAGTATCGCCCTTGGGGTCATCCCCCCGCTGCTCGGCGTCTCGATCGTGCGCTCGTTCCGCCGGATGGTGGAGCTGGAGCTGGACCTGGTGCTCGTGCAGAGCACCGTCTCGCAGCCGCGGTTCGCGGTCGGCATGCTCGCCTCGGAGAAACTCGCCCGCCTCGACCTCGACGCGGAGACGCTGCTCGACGACGTCGCCGAGGGACGCACGGCGCTGCCGCTCGCTCCGGAGACGTCGAACACCGCGGCATCCCTCGCCACCCAGCTGCGCCTGCACCTCATCAACGGGCGCACCGAAACCTGGCTGCACCATGCCGTGACCGAGTCCGAATTCCTCGGGCCGTCAGTGACCGTGCACGACCCGTCCGGTCTGGCCGGCCTGCTCGCGCCCACCCAGCGCGACGCGCTGCTGCTCACGATCTGGCTCCTGATCAGTGACACCACGCGCACTGGGGCGACGGTTGCGCTGACCCTCGGCCCGATTTCACCCGAGCACGGCGTCGCAGTGCGCCGAAAGGTGCGATTTCCGATCGAATTGGTAACGACCGGTGTGCCACGTCGAAGGGTCGACCCCGAGACGTGGCAAGCTATCCGAGTAGTCGGCCCGCACGTCGATTCGATACGCGAAGGAAGTCTTCGCGTGGACATCGAGTGCAGTGTCGACAATCCCGCGGATGCGTAGGGGCGACACAGGCGTCCAACGGGGTGCAGAGGCAGTAGGAGGCAACAGTGACGAACACAGGTAGTCCCATCCGCTTGGCTTTGGTCGACGACCATCGCATGCTGCTCGGGGCGCTCACCGAATGGATCCGCGGCGCTGCCGACGACATCGACATGGTGGCTGCCGTCACCACGTGGCCGGAGCTGCTCACGCATCCCGAGTTCCCGGTCGACGTCGTGCTGCTCGACCTGGACCTCAAAGACAACATCCCGGTGTCGCTGAAGATCTCGACGCTCCGGACGACCGGCGTGAAGACCGTGCTGATGAGCACCTACTCCGAGCCGGCACTCGTGCGCGAAGCACTCGCGGCCGGCGCGCTCGGCTACCTCGTGAAGAGCGAGGAAGCAAGCATGATCGTCGAGGCGATCCGTGCGGCCTACAACGGCGAGTCCTACATCTCCGCGGAACTCGACCTCGCGCTCAACGCCGGCGTCGACGGTGATTCCCCCCGCCTCAGCGCGCAGGAGCGCCGCGTCATGGCGCTCTACGGCGCCGGCGAGCCCGTGAAGGCGGTCGCCTACCAGCTGGGCATCTCCGAGGAGACCGCCAAGTCGTACCTCAAGCGCATTCGCGAGAAGTACCGCCTGGCCGGCTACGACGTGGGCACCAAGGTCGCGCTGCGTAAGCGCGCCATCCGCGACGGCATCCTGCTGCAGACCGACTAAGGCCGGCCGGCCCCGCGCTTTGCGCGGGAGCTGCGCCGCTTCGCGGAGGGCGCGCCCCACCCGCGAAGCGGCGTTAATCCCGCGCAGCAGAACGGACCCGCCGGCCCGCTCGCCGGCAGCTAGTCGGCGCCGACGATTCCGATCGCGGCGGTGCCGTACGGCACGTGCACGCCATTGTTGCGGCGCGACCGGTCGATGGCGAATGTCACCACCGCGAGCAGCACGCCGAGCGCGGTCAGCACCAGGCCGATCCACACCGGGGCAACGTAGCCGAACCCCGACGCAATGGCGACGCCGCCGAGGTATGCGCCGAAGGCGTTCCCGATGTTGAGGGCCGAGTGGTTGAGAGCTGCGGCAATCGACTGGCTGTCGTGCGCGACATCCATCAGCCTGCTCTGCACCGCCGGCGCCATGGCGGAAGACGCCAAACCGATCAGGAACACTCCGATGAGCAGCCCGGCGACGAACTGGGCGGTGAGGGCGAGCCCGGCGAGCGCCACCATCAGCAGCAGGAAGGACCCGTACAGAGTGCGACGCACGCTGCGGTCAGCCAGCACCCCGCCGATGAGGTTGCCCGCGGTCATGCCGATTCCGATGACGACGAGCACGAGCGGCACGGATGCGGCGGAGAGACCGGTCACCTCCACCACCAGCGGGGCCACGTAGGTGTACACGGCGAACAGGCCGCCGAACCCGATGGCGCCGATCAGGAGGGCGAACCACACCTGCAGCCGGCCGAACGCTCGCAGTTCCCTGCGCAGGGTGGCGTGCGGGTTGCCGGCCTGGAGCGGGATCACGAGGGCCACGGCCAGGAAGGTTGCGGCGAAGATGGCGGCGACGACCAGGTAGGCCACCCGCCAGCCGGCCTGCTGCCCGAGCCAGGTGATCGCCGGGACGCCGATGACATTCGCGATCGTCAGTCCGGAGAGCACGAGCGCGACGCCGCGGGCTCGCTTGCCCGGCCCCATCAGGTCGCCCGCGACGAGGGAGGCAATCGCGAAGTAGGCGCCGTGCGGGAGGCCGGCGACGAAACGCGCCGCGAGCACCAGCCCGAAGCTCGGCAGGAGCGCCGACGCGACGGTGGCGAGCATGAACGCGACCAGCAGAGCCAGCAACAACTGTTTCCGCGGCCAGCGGGCCGCCGAGGCCGCAATGGTCGGGGCGCCGACGACGACGCCGAGCGCGTAGGCGGAGATGAGCCAGCCGGCCTGGGCGTTTGCGGCATTGGGCGAATGCGCGTAGAGGCCGGGGAGGAGATCCTGGGCCAGGTTGGGCAGCAGCCCCATCGCGACGAATTCGGTCGCGCCAATGCCGAACCCGCCGAGTGCGAGGGCCAGGAGGGCAAGACGAATGCGGGCCGGCGACAACTGCGTCGGCCCGTTGGGGAAAGGGGGCATACCTCCATGCTACGGGCGACTCCCCGCGAAGTTCACCTCCGCGAAACAGCAGTTGTGGTCGTTAAGACCCCCGCATAACGACCACTAGTGCGGTTTCGCGGGGGTGGAGCGGTCGATCGCGGCCTCGAGGCGCTCCACTTTTCCGGTCAGCTCGCCCGTGTGGCCGGGGCGGATGTCCGCCTTGAGCACGAGCGACACCCGCGGTCCGAAGGCGCCAACGGCGTCGGTGGCCGCCTTGATGACGGCGAACACCTCGTCCCAGTCGCCCTCGATCGTGGTGAACATCGAGTCGGTGTGGTTCGGCAGGCCCGATTCGCGCACGATGCGCACCGCTGCGGCGACGGCGTTGTGCACGGAGCCTTCCGCGTCGTCGGCGCCGGAGGGTGCGACGGAAAATGCGACCAGCATGGGTTACTCCTTCAGATCGGTGTTCAGCACGGTGCGCGGTTCGGTTGCGCGCGAAGCGGTACGACGGATCCCGACGACGGCCGGCAAGCCGGCCCGCGCCCCGAGCATCCAGATTTCCCGGAGCGCCCAGCCGAGCAGCACGAACTCGAGCAGGTTGCGCAGCGTGAGCACGAGCACCATGAGCGGGTGGGCCGCGAGCAGGTAGTCGTAGAGGTACGGGTAGACGAGCTGGGTCAGCGCGGCCATCACGGCGACCAGGATGGCCGGCGTGCGCCAGGCCGCGCCCCGCAGTACGAGGCCGAGGATCACGGGGGCGGCGAGCCAGCCCATGAACTGCGGCGAGCCGACCTTGTTGAACGCGATCAACGTGACGACGAGGGCGAGCACCAGCGGCGGGAAGAGCCGAAGGTGGTCGGCGTGGCCGCGCATCGCGAGCCAGCCGAGCATCAGCACGGCCGCCACGGCGAGCGCCAGCAGCGGCGTCATCAGCGCGATGGCCACGTGGATGCCGTTGCCGGTGACCTGGAAGGTCAGGATCTGATGGTCGTAGTACAGGTAGCTGCCCGGCACCTTGAACGCGGCCTGCCACAGCCAGATGATGCTCACCGGGGATTCGATCTGGATGCCCCGCGCCGCCTGCTGGCTGATGAAACTGAACACGTGCAGGCCGCTGCCGAGGACGAGGGCGACGACGACGATCACCGCACTCGTTCCGGCCGCGGCGGCCAGCACCCGCCACCTGGCCTTGGAAACCACGAACAGGGCAGCGATCGCGGCGACCGGCCACACCTTCACCCAGGTGGCGACGGTCAGCAGCGCCGCGCCCCAGAGCGGGCGCCGACCGAGCCAGAGCAGGGCGATGATCACCAGCGGCACGGTGACGGAGTCGATGCGCGCGAGCGCGATGGGCCCGAGCAGGGCCAGGAAGGCGATCCACCACCAGGCGGCGCGCAACGCCCGGCGATTGCCGGAGTCGATCAGCAGCGCGAAGGCCGCGGCGTCGAGCAGCGTCACGATGCCGAGCCAGCTGACCGTGTACAGGGCCGGGCCGGCAGCGAGCGCCGCGATGATCGGCAGGAAGGCGAGGATCGGGTAAACGAAATCGGTGTCGATTCCCACCACATAGTGGCCGGATGCCGCAGCCTCCGCCCAGCCCCGATAGACCATCTCCACGTCCCCGAGGGGCCAGCCGGGGGCAACCAGGCACAGCCAGATCACGAGGCCGTGGACGAGCGCGAAGCCGGCCCAGAGCACTGCCGGGCGCAGGGCGGCCGGCACGCGATTCACGCGGCCGTCCTCGTTCGTTTCTGCACCCAGGTTCGTTTCGGCACCCGGCTCACTCGGCCGGCTCATTCGGTCGGCTCGTTGGGCTTGCTCGCGAGCAGCCGCGCGATGGTCGCCGGAACCGCCTCTGCGACATCGAGGGCCGTGATCGGCCCGCCGGCTGACGCCCGGCGCGCGGCCTGGGCCTGGATCAAGGCGGCTGTCGCCGCGAGGGCCGCGAGAGCGTCGGCATCCGTGTCGATCCGCGCGGAGTGCGTGGCGACCAGCGCGCCGAGGATGCCGCTGAGTACGTCGCCGGACCCGGCCGTCGCCAGCCAGGCCGGCGCCGCCGACACGGTCAGCCGCGCACCGGACGGTGACGCCACGTGCGTGACAGCTCCCTTGAGCAGCACGGTCACCCCGAGCAGTCGCGCGGCGCGGATGGCCCACTCCCCCGGGCCGGCGGCGATTTCGGCGGCGGTCGGCGGCTTCGCCTCCCCGGCCAGCAGCCCGGCCAGTTCGCGGTAGTGCGGGGTGATCACGGTCGGCCCGGTGGCGAGGCCGACAAGGTCGAGCGCCCCGGCGTCACAGACCGTCGGGAGCCCCTCGGCGAGGGCGTCCTGGAGCGCGGCGGCGGTCACGGAGTCGCGCGCCGATGCGGCCATGCCGGAGCCCAGCAACCAAGCCTGCACCCGTCCGGCCACGGTCACGACCTCCGGGCGGCGCTGCAGCACAAGCGACGAGGCGCGCCGCGGGCCGAGGTAGCGCACCATGCCGACGCCGGCACGCATGGCGGCCTCGACGCCGAGCACCGCGGCGCCTGGGTACTCCGCAGAGCCCGTGCGCACGCCGAGCACTCCCCGCGAATACTTGTCGTCGGCCGCGCCGGGCACGGCGATCCACTCGCGCGCCTGTTCGGCTTCCCATTCCAGCCAGCCCCGCTGTTTTGCCATGCACCCACGATAGGTTGTTTCGAGTACGAATTCCGGGCCGCAGCCGCCCGCTCCACCCAGCCGCCCGCACACAAGGGAACACCGTGGCCCCCGTCGCCCTCTTCGAACCTCTCACCGTGCGCGGCGTCACCTTCCGCAACCGCATCTGGGTCGCCCCCATGTGCCAGTACTCGATCGAGGAGAAGGACGGCGTTCCCCGGGACTGGCACCTCGTGCACCTCGGCTCGCTGGCCACCGGCGGCGCCGGCCTGGTCGTCGCCGAGGCCAGCGCCGTCAGCCCGGAGGGACGCATCTCCGACGAGGACACCGGCATCTGGAACGCCGAGCAGGCCGCGGCCTGGTCCCGCATCACGACGTTCATCCACTCGCAGGGCGCGAAGGCCGGAATCCAGCTCGCGCACGCCGGCCGCAAGGCATCCGTCTGGCCGGAGTGGGGCCACGGCCGCCGCGGCACCATGGTGCCGGAGGACGGCGGCTGGCAGACCGCGTCGGCCTCCACCCTGCCCTTCGCCGGCTACGCCCCGCCCGTCGCCCTCGACGCCGCCGGCATCGGCCAGGTCATCGCGGACTTCGGCGCCGCCGCCGGGCGGGCCGTCCGGGCGGGTTTCGACGTCGTCGAGATCCACGCAGCGCACGGCTACCTGGTGCACCAGTTCCTCTCCCCGCTCAGCAATGACCGCACCGACGAGTTCGGCGGGTCGCTGGAGAACCGCGCCCGCCTGCTGCTCGCGGTGATCGCATCCGTGCGTGACGCGATCGGCGACCAGGTTTCCCTGTTCGTGCGCTTCTCCGCCACCGACTACGCGCCGGGAGGCTGGGACGAGCACCAGACCGCCATCGTCGCCGGCTGGGCGGCCGGGGCCGGCGCCGATTTCTTCGACATCTCTACCGGCGGAAACGTGACGGGCGTGACGATCCCGCTCGGCCCGGGCTACCAGGTGCCGTTCGCCCGGTTCGTCAAGACCGAGGCGGATGTCTCGGTCAGCGCCGTCGGGCTGATCACGACTCCGGCGCAGGCCGAGCGGATCGTGGCATCCGGGGAGGCAGACGCGGTCATGCTGGGACGCGAAATGCTGCGCGACCCGCACTTCCCGCTGCGGGCCGCGCACGAACTGGGTGCCACGATCGACTACTGGCCGCCGCAGTATCTCCGGGGCCGGTGGCCGGAGGCGTAGCGCCCGCGCGGCCTCGCGTCACTCCACCAGCTGGGAGATGCAGACGGTGTTGCCCTCGGAGTCCTTGAACCAGGCGCCCTTCTCCCCCTCGATGGTCGCAATGCCGTTCTCGGTCTTGATGCCGGGGAGGTCGTATTCCTCGAACACGACGCCCCGCCCGCGCAACTCGGCGACCTCACCCTCGACGTCCGCCGTGATCCAGCAAAACTGGGTGTTCTGCGCCGTCCCCGCGAACTGCGTTTCGTAGATCAGGAGGCCGCCGCCGCTCGGCGAGCGGTACAACAGCCCCTCGCCTCGTTCCTCGGCCGGCTCCATCCCGAGCTTCTCCGACCAGAACGCCTGGGCCCGCTTCAGGTCGCTGGCCGGCAGGACCGCCGTGAATTCCAGTTTATTCAACATGAGTTTTCCTCTCTTTCGTGTCCAGCGACCAGAGTACGCCGCGCCCGCAAGCGCGCAAGCGTGCAAGCGTGCAAGCGCCCTCGCGGACGAGGAAGACGACTCCCGGCGGGCAGGTTAGCGCGGCCGCTGCGGGTGATGCGGGGCGCGCCGGGTCGCGTCCTGGACCTCGCCGACGAGTTCCTCGATGATGTCCTCGAGGAAGAGCACACCGGTCGTCTCGCCCGTCTCGGTGAACGACCGGGCCAGGTGCGCACCGGAGCGGCGCATGGTCGCGAGGGCGTCCTCGAGCTCGATGTTTTCGAAGATGGACGCAAGTTGACGGATGCGATTGCCGGGGATCAGCTCGGCGTAGCTGCCCTGCCCGGCGACGGTGGACGCGTCCCCGTCCAGGTCGATGACGTCCTTGAGGTGGATGTACCCGGTCAGGGTGCCCTCGGCGTCGACGAGGACGTAGCGGGAGAACCCGTGCTTGGACACGGCTCGCTCCACGTCGGCCGGGCTGGCCGGCTCGGACAGGGTGATCAGCTTCGCGAGGGGCACCGCGACATCCTTGACGGAGCGGTTGGTGAATTCGAACGCAGCGGTCAGAGCGCCGCTCCGGTCGCGCAGCACGCCTTCCCGCTTGGACTGGGTGACGATCGTGGCAACCTCGTCGAGCGTGAACGTGCTCGTCGCCTCGGCCTTCGGCTGCACCCCGAAAAGCCTCAGGACCGCATTCGCGCTGGCGTTGAGCGCGATGATGACGGGCTTGACCATTCGGCCGAAGAACACGAGCGGCGGGGCGAGCACGAGCACGGCGCGGTCGGGCACCGAGAAGGAGAGGTTCTTCGGCACCATCTCGCCGAAGACCACGTGCAGGTAGGAGACCAGGAGCAGGGTCACCACGAAGGCGATCGTGCCGGTCACCTCCCCCGGCAGGCCGGTGAGGCCGAGCGGACCCTCGAGCAGGTGATGGATCGCCGGCTCCGACACGTTCAGGATGAGCAGCGAGCACACCGTGATGCCCAGCTGCGTGGTGGCCAGCATGAGCGTCGCGTGTTCCATCGCCCAGAGCGCCGTCTTCGCGCTGAGCTTGCCGGCTTCGGCGCGTGGTTCGATCTGGGATCGGCGCGCGGAGATGACCGCGAACTCCGCCGCGACGAAGAACGCGTTGGCCGCGAGCAACACGACCAGCCAGACGATACCTGCCCAGTCGCTCATCGCTCGCTCACCTCCTCCTGGTCGGACTCCGGTTCGGGCGTGAATTGGAGGCGGTCGATGCGGCGGCCGTCGAGGCGATCGACCGTGAGCACGCCGCCGTCGATCGGTACGGCGTCGCCGACGACGGGAAGCCGACCGAGTTCGCTCATCACGAAACCGGCGACGGTCTCGTACGGCCCCTCCTCCGGCACGACGATGCCCGTGCGTTCGAGCAGCTCGTCCGGACGGAGCATGCCGGGGAAGGTGAGCGAGTCGCGAGAGCGCACCACACCGGCCCGCGTGCGGTCGTGCTCGTCCGACACCTCGCCGACGAGTTCCTCGACCAGGTCCTCGAGGGTCGCGACGCCGGCGGTTCCGCCGTATTCGTCGACGACCACCGCCATCTGGTAGCCGCGGCCGCGCAGCTCGCCGAGCAGCCCGTCGAGCTTCATCGTCTCCGGCACGCGCAGTGCCTCCGATTGCAGGGCTGACACCGGGACATCCGCCCGGCGACGGCGCGGCACGGCGACCGCCTGCTTGACGTGCACGATGCCGACCACGTCATCCACGCTCTCGTCGATGACCGGGAAGCGGGAGTAGCCGGTCTGCTTGGTGAGGTCGATGACGGCCTGGGCCGACGCCGTGCGCTGGATGCTGGCGACCCGGGGGCGCGGCGTCATCACGTCAGCCGCGGTGTGGCCTGAAAAGAGCAGGGTGCGGTGCAGGAGGGTCGCCGTGTCTTCCTTGAGCAGGCCGGCGCTGGCCGAGCGGCGCACGAGAGAGGACAGTTCCTCAGCGGTGCGCGCCCCGGAGAGCTCCTCCTTCGGCTCGATCCCGACGGCGCGCAGGATGCCGTTGGCGCTCCCGTTGAGCACGAGGACGGCCGGTTTGAACACGGTCGTGAACACGGTCTGGAACGGGATGACGAGTTTCGCGGTCTGGCTGGGCAACGCGAGGGCGAAGTTCTTGGGCACGAGTTCGCCGACGATCATCGAGATCAGGGTGGCGACGATGATGGCGATGGTCGTCGCGATCGCCGGGACCGCCGCAGAAGGCAGCCCGACGACGGTGAGCAGCGGCGACAGGAGCGAACCGAGGGCCGGCTCCATGGTGTAACCGGTGAGCAGGGTGGTGAGGGTGATGCCGAGCTGGGCGCTGGAGAGGTGCGTCGAGGTGATCCGGAGCGCCGCGATCGTCAGGCCGAGGCGCGTCTCACCGCGCTCGCGGCGCGCCTCGAGGTCGGCGCGGTCGAGATTGACCAGCGCGAACTCACTGGCGACGAAGAGGCCGGTGCCGACGGTCAGGATGAGACCGACGCCGAGCATGATCCACTCAGACATGGCGGTCACCGCCGCGGTTCACGGGCGAAGGTTTATGGCTGGGCGATTCGGCAGAAGGGGGGTCGTCCATTATCCATCAACTATACCGATCCCCCGGGGCTGGGACACCGACTACCAGGAGACGGGCAGCGCCTTGCCCTCCTCGTAACCGGCGGCGGACTGGATGCCGACGAGCGCGCGCTGGTGGAACTCCTCCACCGTCGTCGCCCCCGCGTAGGTGAACGAGCTGCGCACGCCCGAGGTGATCATGTCGAGCAGATCCTCGACCGACGGGCGCAGCGGGTTCAGGTAGATCTTCGAACTCGAGATTCCTTCGGCGAACAGCGTCTTGCGGGCCAGCTCGTAGGCGTCGAGGCGGTCGAACCGCTGCTTGACCGCCTTCGTCGACGCCATCCCCCAGCTTTCCTTGTAGAGGGCGCCGGAGGCATCCGCGGCCAGCGTGCCCGGTGCCTCGATCGTGCCGGCGAACCACGACCCGATCATCACGGAGGCCGCGCCGGCGGCCAGCGCGAGCGCGACGTCGCGCGGGTAGCGCACCCCGCCGTCGGCCCAGACGTGGGCGCCGAGCTCCCGTGCGGCGGCCGAGGTTTCGATCACCGCGGAGAACTGCGGACGACCGACCGCCGTCATCATGCGGGTCGTGCACATCGCTCCGGGGCCGACGCCGACCTTGACGATGTTGGCACCCGCCTTGACCAGGTCGGCGACGGCATCCGCGGTCACGACGTTCCCGGCCACGATCGGGATGCCGAGGTCCAGGTCGGCGACGATCCGGATCGCACGCAGCATGCCGTCCTGGTGACCGTGGGCCGTGTCGACCACGAGCACGTCGACCCCGGCGGCGGCGAGCGCCTTCGCCTTGGCTGCCACGTCACCGTTGATGCCGATCGCGGCGGCCACCCGGAGTCGACCCTGGGCGTCGAGCGCGGGCTGGTAGAGGGTGGCCCGCAGCGCGCTCTTGCGGCTCAGCGTGCCGACGATCGCGCCGTGATGCAGCACCGGCGCGAAATCGAGGTCGGCCGCCGTCATCACGTCGAACGCGCTGCGCGGGCCGTCGAGGTCGTCGGCGTCGAGGGAGGCGAGCTGGCCGTGCAGCAGGTCACCGAGCCGGGCATCCGGCAGGGCGGTCGCCAGGCGGGAGGCGACGATGCAGCCCAGGTAGACGCCGTGGGCGTCGTTGATGACGATCCCCTGGCCATCGACCGGCGGCACCTGGGTGAGGGCCATCGCCACGGTGTCTTCCGGCGCGAAGAAAAAGGGAGTGTCGAACTGTGTGGACTGCGCCTTCACCCAGCGGATTGCGGCGTCGAGTTCCTGGAGGTGCATGTCCTGCGGCAGCACGCCGAGTCCGCCGCGGCGGGCGAGCGTGGCTGCGAGCCGGGGACCGGTGACCGAGTTCATGTTCGCGGAGACGATGGGAAGGGTGGCTCCCGTACCGTCACCAGGGGCCAGCGAGACGTCGAGTCGGCTGGTGACGGCCGACTGGCTCGGCACGAGGAAGACGTCGGAATACGTCAGGTCGTGGCTGGAAACCGCTCCATAGAATTGCATGCGATTAACGCTAGCCCTCCGCGCCGATGACCGCAGCGTTCCCTCGATTGGATTAGGCTGGACGGGCAGATTGACCCGGCGATTCTGAGATCGCGCGGGACATTCAGAATCAACGAAGAGAGTGGGCGATCGGCTTGTCTAGCCAGTTGACCGGTGGTGGGTCCGACGAGAAAACGTCGGGCGAATTCGGAGCGAATGAGTGGCTCGTGGACGAGCTGTACGAGAGGTATCTCGTCGACAGGGACTCTGTCGACGAGTCGTGGTGGCCGGTGCTCGAGAGCTACCACCAGACCGCGACCGCACAGGCGTCGACCGTAGAGGCGCCGAGCGAGGCGACGGATGCGGCCCCCGCGGCCCCCGCGGTCGAGGCTCCCGCGGCCCCCGCAGCCCCGGCTCCCGCAGCCGAAGCCCCGGCGCATCCGGTCACCGCGCCGATCACCGCGATCGGCAGCCAGCCGACGGCGCGCACCACGTCGATCGCGGCCAAGCCCGAGCCGGTTCCGGCCGACGCGCCGATCACGAGCCCCGACATCTCCACCGGGGAAGCCCCCGAGGCCAAGGACGTCGTCACGCCGCTGCGCGGCATGTCCAAGAGCCTCGCCGCGAACATGGCGACGAGCCTCACCGTGCCGACCGCCACGAGCGTGCGCACCATCCCGGCGAAGCTCCTCATCGACAACCGCATCGTGATGAACAACCACATGAAGCGGGCACGCGGCGGCAAGGTGTCGTTCACGCACCTCATCGGCTGGGCCCTGATCAAGGCCCTCGGGATGTTCCCCAGCCAGAACGTCTACTACGACGAGGTCGACGGCAAGCCGTCGGTCGTCGCCCCCGCCCACGTGGGCCTCGGTATCGCCATTGACCTCCCGAAGCCCGACGGCACCCGTTCGCTGATGGTTCCCGCGGTCAAGCGCGCCGACACGATGAGCTTCGGCGACTACCTCTCCGCCTATGAAGACCTCGTCTCGCGGGCGCGCAAGGGCAAGCTGACGGCCGACGATTTCTCCGGCGCGACCGTGTCGCTCACCAACCCCGGCGGCATCGGCACGGTGCACTCCGTGCCGCGGCTGATGAAGGGCCAGGGCTGCATCATCGGCGCCGGCGCCCTCGACTACCCGGCGGAGTTCCAGGGCGCGAGCGTCAAAACGCTCACCGGCCTGGCCATCTCGAAGACCATCACCCTGACCAGCACCTACGACCACCGCGTCATCCAGGGTGCCGGCTCCGGCGAGTTCCTCAAGATCGTGCACGAGCTGCTCATCGGCCAGCACAACTTCTACGAGGACATCTTCTCGGCCCTGCGCATCCCGTACGACCCGATCCACTGGGCCCCGGACATCAGTGTCGACCTGGCCAGCGCCGTCGACAAGACCGCGCGCGTTCAGGAGCTCATCAACGCCTACCGGGTGCGCGGGCACCTGATGGCCGACATCGACCCGCTCGAGTACACGCAGCGCAGGCACCCCGACCTCGACATCGCCAACCACGGGCTCACCTTCTGGGACCTGGACCGCGAGTTCGTCACTGGCGGTTTCGGTGACAAGCGCCTGATGCTCCTGCGCGACATCCTCGGCGTGCTCCGCGACTCGTACTGCCGCACGACCGGCATCGAGTACATGCACATCCAGGACCCGGGCCAGCGCAAATGGGTGCAGGAGAAGATGGAGAAGGCGTACGTCAAGCCGACCCACGACGAGCAGATGCGCATCCTCGGCAAGCTCAACGAGGCCGAGGCCTTCGAGACCTTCCTGCAGACCAAGTACGTCGGCCAGAAGCGGTTCAGCCTCGAGGGCGGCGAATCCACCATCGCGCTGCTCGACTCGATCCTGCAGGGCGCCGCCGACTCGAAGCTCGACGAGGTCGCCATCGGAATGGCGCACCGCGGCCGTCTCAACGTGCTGACCAACATCGCCGGCAAGACCTACGGCGAGATCTTCCGCGAGTTCGAGGGCACTCAGGACCCGCGCACCGTGCAGGGCTCCGGCGACGTCAAGTACCACCTCGGCACCGAAGGCGTGTTCCGCAGCGACGACGGCGAAGAGGTCTCGGTCTACCTGGCCGCGAACCCCTCCCACCTCGAGGCGGTCGACGGCGTGCTCGAGGGCATCGTGCGGGCCAAGCAGGACCGCAAGCCGATCGGGACCTTCTCGACGCTGCCCGTGCTCATCCACGGCGACGCCGCGATGGCCGGCCAGGGCGTCGTGCTCGAGACGCTGCAGATGTCGCAGCTGCGCGGGTACCGCACCGGCGGCACCATCCACCTCGTCGTCAACAACCAGGTCGGGTTCACCACCCCTCCCGGCGAGGGCCGCTCCTCGGTGTACTCGACGGATGTCGCCAAGACCATCCAGGCGCCCGTCTTCCACGTCAACGGGGATGACCCGGAGGCCGTGGTCCGCGTGGCAGAGCTCGCGTTCGCCTACCGCCAGGAATTCAAGCGGGACGTCGTCATCGACCTCGTCTGCTACCGCCGACGCGGCCACAACGAGGGCGACGACCCCTCGATGACGCAGCCGCTGATGTACAACCTGATCGAGGCCAAGCGCTCCGTTCGGAAGCTGTACACGGAGGCTCTCGTCGGCCGCGGCGACATCACCCAGGACGAGTACGAAGCCGCCCACCACGACTTCCAGGACCGCCTCGAGCGCGCCTTCATGGAGACGCACGCTGCGCAGACCTCGTCGACGCCGATCCTCCCCGGCGGATCGGACGCCGCCATGCTCGGCCTCGTGCAGGACGAGACGGCCGGCGAGCCGGAGACGACCGGCGTCGCAGAGGGCGTGGTGCACCTCATCGGTGACGCGTTCAACAACAAGCCGGCCGGTTTCACGGTGCACAACAAGCTTCAGCAGTTGCTGCAGAAGCGCCTCGACATGAGCCGCAACGGCAGCATCGACTGGAGCTTCGGCGAACTGCTCGCGCTCGGCTCGCTGCTGCTCGAGGGCACCCCGGTGCGCTTCGCCGGCCAGGATGCCCGCCGCGGCACCTTCGTGCAGCGGCACGCCGTGCTGCATGACCGGGTCAACGGCCAGGAATGGCTGCCGCTGGCGAACCTGAGCGAGAAGCAGGGCCGATTCTGGATCTACGACTCGCTGCTCAGCGAATACGCGGCCATGGGCTTCGAGTACGGCTACTCGGTGGAACGCGCCGACGCCCTCGTGCTTTGGGAGGCCCAGTTCGGCGACTTCGCCAACGGTGCCCAAACGATCATCGACGAGTTCGTGTCGTCGGCCGAGCAGAAGTGGGGCCAGCGGTCATCTGTCGTGCTCCTGCTCCCGCACGGTTACGAGGGCCAGGGTCCTGACCACTCCTCCGCCCGCATCGAGCGCTTCCTGCAGCTGTGCGCGGAGAACAACATGACCGTGGCCCGGCCGTCAACGCCGGCGTCGTACTTCCACCTGCTCCGACGGCAGGCGTACATGCGCCCGCGCCGTCCGCTGATCGTGTTCACGCCGAAGTCCATGCTGCGCTTGCGCGGTGCAACCAGCGAGGTCTCCGACTTCACGAACGGCAAGTTCGAGCCGGTCATCGACGACGCGCGGGTCACCGACAAGAGCGCCGTCAAGCGGGTGCTGTTCATGGCCGGCAAGCTGTACTATGACCTGCTGAACGAGCTCGATAAGAACCCGAACCCGGAGATCGCACTCGTGCGGATGGAGCAGTACTACCCGCTGCCCGGCGTCGAGCTGAAGCACGTGGCCGACCAGTACCCGGATGCCGAACTCGCCTGGGTGCAGGACGAGCCGGAGAACCAGGGTGCCTGGCCGTTCTTCTACCTCGAGACGAACAAGCTGGGCCCGCGCCCGGTGCGGCTGTTCTCGCGCGCGGCCTCCGCGTCGCCTGCGGCCGGTTCGGCCAAGCGGCACGCCGCCGAGCAGGCCGAGCTGCTTCGCCAGGCGCTCACGATCTAGGGCAAGCGCACGCAGGGCCCTTCGCCGAGATTGACACCTGCGGTCGAGATTGCCTGGTGCGCCGGTCAATCTCGACCGGAACGGACAATCTCGGCGAACGGGCGCGGCGGGCGCGGGCCGTTGCCAGTGCCGGAGGAGAGTCGTAGGCTGACCGCGTCAGCCGGACGAAGAGGAGAACAATCATGCCCGCACGCGATCACACACGGCTCGGGGAACCATGCTGGGCGGACCTGCTGACGTCCGACGTGGCCAGGGCGCGTCGGTTCTACACCGAGCTTTTCGGCTGGAGCGCAGCCGAATCCGGCGAGGAGTACGGCAACTACGTGACCTTCATGAAGGGCGACGCGAGCGTCGCCGGGATGGGGGCGCAGATGCCAGGCTCGACGACTCCGGATGGCTGGTCCACCTACCTCGCCGTGGCCGACGTGGATGCCACGACCGAGGCCGCCCGCGCCGCGGGCGCGAAGGTGCTGGCGGAGCCCATGACCGTCGGGACGATGGGCCGGATGGCCGTCTTGATGGACCCTTCCGGTGCGGCGATCGGGCTCTGGCAGTCGGCCGAACACGCCGGCTTCGGTGCCGTCGATGAGGCCGGGACACCGGTCTGGCACGAACTCAACACCCGGGACTGGGAGGCAGCAATCCCGTTCTACGAGCAGGTGTTCGGCTGGAAGCCGAAGCCGCTCAGCGACACGGACGAGTTCCGGTACAGCACCTTCGGCGTGGGCGACGCCATGGCCGGCGGCATCTTCGACGCGAAGGCGTCGCTGCCGCCGGGGGTGCCGTCACACTGGCAGCTCTACCTCGGCGTTGATGATGTCGCGGCGGCCGCCGCGAGGGTGAAGGAACTCGGCGGCACGGTGCTGCGGGAGCCGTGGGACACCGAATACGGCACGTTCGCGCAGGTCACCGACCCGACCGGGGCGATGTTCATGCTCAGTTCGGTCGATATCCCGGCGTAGTCGATA
>DHJB01000044.1:0-12864 GCA_002404115.1 Microbacteriaceae bacterium UBA4731 | reverse complement strand
GCGTAGTCGATATCCCGGCGTAGTTGGCCCGGCGTGCTTGGCTCCGGGGCTGGTTGGCTAGTGCGCTGACTGGATGGCGCGCAACCGGAGGAGAACCTGGTCCCTGAGGTCTTCCGGCGCCGTTTCCTTGCACGCGCGCTGAACCGCCTCGGTGAGCGTGCGGCCCACCAGATGCTCCGAGCTGCAGTCGTCGCAGGTCGCGAGGTGCTCCCGGATATCGGAGGCTTCCTCCCCGCGGAGTTCGTTGTGCAGGTATTCCTCGAGTTCGGCCTTGGCCCTCTCGCATCCACAGTCGGTCATTTGGTTGCGCTCCCGGATTTCTTCTGGCCCTCTGTGGCCGCGCGTTGCGCCGCCTGGCCGGCGTCGAGCCCTCGCTCGATCGCGTAATTGGTCAGCAACTCGCGCAGCAAGCGCCTGCCACGGTGCAGGCGGCTCATCACGGTGCCAATGGGTGTTTTCATGATCTCGGCGATCTCCTGGTAGGAGAACCCCTCGACGTCGGCGAAGTACACGGCCAACCGGAAGTCTTCCGGAATGGACTGCAGCGCATCCTTGACCGCGCTGTCGGGCAGGTGGTCGATGGCCTCAGCCTCGGCCGACCGGCTCGACATCGCCGTCGTCGATTCGGCGCCGCCGAGCTGCCAGTCCTCGAGTTCGTCGATGGCGCCCTGGTACGGCTCGCGCTGCTTCTTGCGGTACGTGTTGATGAACGTGTTCGTCAGGATGCGGTACAGCCAGGCCTTGAGGTTGGTGCCCTGTTCGAACTGCTTGAACGCCGCGAAGGCCTTCACGAACGTTTCCTGCACCAGGTCCTGCGCGTCGGAGGGGTTGCGCGTCATCCTCATCGCCGCCGCATACAGCTGGTCGATGAACGGGAGCGCCTGCTCTTCGAACAGGTCGCGCGACGCAGCTTTCGCCGAAGCCGCCGCCTGGTCGGAATCCGCCGAGCTGTCTGAACCCGCTGTGGTGTCTGAAGTCATCACCGGCAATACTAGTTCGGCTAGCGCCGCTGCGTTCGGGCGTTCCAGCAGTATGGTGCGCGCCACGTGGGCCTCCCTCAACTTGATATCACCGACTATTCTGATAACCAATGCTGATCTCGAGATATTCCAAGCCGGAGTTCGATCCCTACGGCGACAACGTGCCGGTCGAAGCGGATGTCTGGTGGCCCGCGCCCACCGCGACCGGACCGCTCTCCGCGACGCTCTCGCTGCCCGGCTCCAAGTCGCTGACCAACCGCGAACTGGTGCTGTCGGCGCTGGCCGACTCCCCCTCCCTGCTGCGCTCCCCCCTGCACTCCCGCGACAGCGACCTGATGGTCGCCGCCCTCCGCCAGCTGGGCACCACGATCGAGGCCGTCGACGGCGACGGCGACTACGGCACCGACCTCCGGATCACCCCCGGCGAGCTGGTCGGTTCGACCACGATCGACTGCGGCCTGGCCGGCACCGTGATGCGGTTCCTCCCTCCGGTCGCCGCGCTCGCGCTCGGCCCGACCACTTTCGACGGCGACGCCGGCGCGCGCCGCCGGCCCATGGCCACCACGATCACGTCCCTGCGCGCCCTCGGCGCCGACATCAACGACGACGGCCGCCTCGCGCTGCCCTTCACCGTGCACGGCACGGGCAGGCTGACCGGCGGCGAAGTGACGATCGACGCGTCGACGTCGAGCCAGTTCGTGTCCGGCCTGCTGCTGGCCGCCGCCCGCTTCGAGCAGGGCCTGCACCTGCGCCACTCCGGCGAGCGCCTGCCCAGCCTCCCGCACATCGAAATGACCATCGCGACCCTCGCCCGTCGCGGCGTGCGCGTCGAGAGCCCGTCCGTCGGGGAATGGGTCGTCGCCCCCGGGCCGATCGCCGGTGCCGAGATCGACATCGAACCTGACCTCTCCAACGCCGCTCCGTTCCTCTGCGCGGCGCTCGTGGCCGGCGGCAGCGTCACCATCACCGGCTGGCCGGCCTCAACCACGCAGGTCGGCGCGCACTTGGCCGAGCTGCTGCCGTTGTTCGGGGCATCCGTCAGCCGAGACGGGGACCGGCTCACCGTGACGGGCGGCACCGGCATCCACGGTGTCGACCTCGACCTGTCCACCGGCGGCGAACTCGTGCCGGCGCTCGTGGCCCTGGCCGCCCTCGCCGATTCGCCGAGCACGTTCACCGGGATCGGCCACATCCGTCACCACGAGACGGACCGCCTCGCTGCCCTCGCGGCCGAGATCAACGGCCTCGGCGGCGCCGTCACCGAACTCGAGGACGGGCTGCGGATCGAACCTCGCCCGCTGCACGGGGGTCAGTGGCAGAGCTACGAGGACCACCGGATGGCCACGGCGGGCGCGATCATCGGCCTCTCCGTGCCGGGAGTCGAGGTCGAGAACATCGGCACGACGGCCAAGACGCTCCCCCAGTTCGCCGAGTTGTGGCAAGCCGTGGCGGCCGGGACTGTGCTCTAGATGAGCTGGTGGTCGAGCCCAGAAGACGACGAGCCTGAATTCGATGAGTCCAGCGTGCGCATTCGCCCCAACCGCAAGGGCAACAAGCCGCGCACCAAGACCAGACCCGGCCACGAGGACGCCCTGACCGGCCGCATCCTCTCGGTCGACCGCGGCCGCTACACGGTCATGCTCGACGAGGGGCTGCGGGGCGAGCGCCGGGTCACGGCCGCCAGGGCGAGCGAGCTGCGCAAGCACGCCGTCGTCACCGGCGACCGCGTCGACATCGTCGGCGACACGACCGGCGCCGAGGGAAGCCTCGCCCGCATCGTGCGCATCGTGCCCCGTACGACGCTTCTGCGCCGGAGCGCCGACGACACGGATGCCGTCGAGCGCGTCATTGTCGCCAACGCCGACCAGATGCTCATCGTGGTGTCCGCGGCCAACCCGGAGCCCCGCATCCGCCTCGTCGACCGCTACCTCGTCGCCGCCTACGACGCCGGCGTGTCGCCGATCCTCTGCATCACCAAGACCGACCTGGCCGACCCGACCGCGTTCCTGAGCAACTTCGCCGGCCTCGACCTGCCCGTGTTCAAGAGCCGCGAAGACGCCATGCCGCTCGAGGAGATCTCCGCAGCCCTGGTCGGGCACGACACGGTCTTCGTCGGGCACTCCGGCGTCGGCAAGTCCACGCTCGTCAACGCTCTGGTGCCGGAGGCGCACCGCGCCGTCGGCGTCGTCAACCTCGTCACCGGCCGCGGCCGGCACACATCCTCGTCGACGATCTCGCTCAGGCTCGAAACGGATGCCGGCCGCGGCTGGGTGATCGACACCCCCGGCGTGCGCTCCTTCGGCCTCGGCCACATCAACACCGATAACATCCTCAAGGCCTTCACCGACCTCGCCACGGTCGCGGAGAAGTGCCCTCGCGGCTGCACGCACCTGCCGGACTCTCCCGACTGCGCGATCATCGAGGCCGTCGAGGCCGGCGAGCTCGGCGACACCGGCAAGGCGCGCCTCGACTCCCTGCAGCGACTGCTCGCCACGTTCGCCGCCGCCCCCAGCCACTAGTCGCCCCCGCCCTGCCCGAATTGCCCTAACCGATTGCACTGGTCGAATTCGACGGACATTTTCCGAATTTCGAGCGTTTCCACGCTGGAAACGGTCCATACGGGCAAAATCTCCGTCGAATTCGTGAGGGCGCCGGGCCGGTAGCGTGGAGCCATGACGGATTCCACGCGCCTCGAGGCCGGCGACACGGCCCCCCAGTTCACCCTGACCGACCAGAACGGGGCATCCGTCTCGCTCTCCGATTTCGCCGGACAGAGCGTTGTCGTCTACTTCTACCCGGCCGCGATGACCCCCGGCTGCACCACGCAGGCCTGCGACTTCCGCGACAACCTCGGTTCCCTCGCCGCGGCCGGCTACCAGGTGCTCGGCGTGTCGAAGGATGCCCCGGCGAAACTCAAGCAGTTCGAGGAACACGACCACCTCACGTTCCCGCTGCTGAGCGACGAGGACCTGGCGGTGCACCGCGCGTACGGGGCGTGGGGCGAGAAGAACCTGTACGGCAAGACGGTCACCGGCGTGCTGCGGTCGACCTTCGTGGTCGACGAGTCCGGGAAGATCACCCTCGCCCTCTACAACGTGAAGGCCACCGGCCATGTGGCCAGCCTGCGCAAGAAGCTCGGCCTCGACGCCTGACCCTGGTCAAACGCCCAGCGGCAGGGTCCCCCGGTCGCGAAAACAGGATGAGTGACGCGGAAAACGGCATTCCGTCCGGTCGCGGATGACACGGGGCGATTCGTCCTGATTTCAGTACCCGCCCGGGCAGACCGGGAGCGTGATCCTGGCATCCGGGACAGGTCCGGGCACTCGGAGCCGCACCGGTGCGCACAGCGGCAAGCGGCGCGCACGGATGCCGTGAGGCCCCGCGGCATCCGCTCCGGCCCCGCGGGCCCCTACGCGTCGCTGCGGGGCACCAGGGGCTCGTCTGGGGCGCGCGGGGCTCGTCTGGGGCGCGCGGGGTGCGTCTGGGGCGTTCAAGGACGCACCGGGACACGCGGGCGCCCCAAAGCGCGGGAGCTATCTTCTGCGCTGGGAGCTATCTTCTGCGCGGGAGCCCAGGGCGGCTAGCCGCGGCGCGTTTCGGCGACGACCTGCGGGGTGAACAGCAGCACGATCACCGCGATCGACGGCAGGAGCAGCGCCCAGCCGACGTCGGGGCGGGCGTAGAGCCCCTGGAAGCAGCCGACCGCGACCGCGACCTGCACCAGCTGCCACGTGACGGCGGCGCCGCGGATCCAGGGCCGGCGGCGCAGCGCGCCCAGCGCGACGGCGCTCACCCAGACCGCGGCGATGATCACCAGGACGAGGATCGCGGCGGCGCTGGCGAGCGAGGTCGGGGTCGCGCTGAGCAGCTCGATAATGAGCCACACGGCCGCCGCCCAGAGCAGCAGCGCCTCGGCGGCGAGGAGCGCCGCGACGGCGACGAGAGCACGCGCCGGGCGCGCATCCGGGGCCGTGTTTAGCACATCGCGAGGTTGATCAGGTGGTTTGTTCACAGGGATATCCCATACAAAGCTATTGATTTGATCCCACCATTATGCGACCATAATTGAGGCCCGGTTGACGCTCACAGGGACGTGAGCAGATCTCCACTGTAGATCCACACTTTTTCCTGCAATCTGGCCCAATCCTCTGCATCTTCGGCCGATCGGCCATGCAATCACGTAATAAAAGGAGCACCCCTATGGACTGGCGCGACAAAGCAGCCTGCCTCACCGCCGACCCCGAGCTTTTCTTCCCGGTCGGGAACACTGGTCCCGCCGTGGACCAGATCGAAAAGGCGAAGTCGGTATGCGGCCGCTGCAGCGTCACCGAGGTGTGCCTCCAGTACGCCCTCGAGACCGGTCAGGACTCCGGCGTCTGGGGTGGCCTCAGCGAAGACGAGCGCCGCGCCCTCAAACGCCGCGCAGCCCGCGCCCGCCGCGCCTCCTAGTCGGCGCCCGCCGGGTTGCCGGCCTTCCCGCTCGCCGGCGTCAGCCGGCCGTAGCCCTCGCTAGCCGTACGCCTCGCTAGCTGACCGCTATGTAGCGCAGCGGAATCTCGATTGTCACTTCGGTTCCGCTGCCCATCATGGTGTGCCAGTCGATCGTCCCGCTGAGTTCGCCCTGGATCAGGGTGCGCACAATCTGCGTGCCCAGACCGGATCCGACCTTGCCCTCCGGCAGGCCGGTGCCGTTGTCGCGCACGGTCACGGTGAGGGTTTCCTGGCTGCGCTGTGCCTCAATGGACACTTCGCCCTCTCGGCCGGCGAGGCCGTGCTCGACGGCGTTCGTCACGAGCTCGGTGAGCGCGAGCGCGAGCGGCGTCGCATAGGCGCTCGGCAGGGTGCCGAAGCTGCCGGATGACTTCGGATGCGCCGTCGTGTTGTGCGCGGACGCGACCTCCATGATGAGCAGCAGTACCCGGTCGAACACGGCGTCGAAGTCGACGATCTGGTTGAGGCCTTCAGACAGGGTGTCGTGCACCACTGCGATGGCCGCCACCCGGCGCATGGCCTGGCTGAGCGCCTCGCGCGCCTCGTCGGAGCGCGTGCGCCTGGCCTGGATGCGCAGGAGGGATGCCACCGTCTGCAGGTTGTTCTTCACGCGGTGGTGGATCTCCCGGATGGTCGCATCCTTCGTGATCAGCTCGCGCTCCTGGTGCCGCAGCTCTGTGACATCCCGGCACAGCACGATCGCGCCGATCCGTTCGCCGCGGTTGCGGATCGGAATGGCCCGCAGCGACACGGTCACCCCGCGCGCTTCGATGTCGGTGCGCCACGGCGCCCGGCCGGTCACGATCAGCGGCAGCGACTCGTCGACCACGGCCTTGCCCGTGAGCAGGCGGGTGGTCACCTCGGCGAGCGATTCGCCCTCGAGTTCATCGGCGAAGCCCATCCGGTTGAATGCCGACAGCGCGTTGGGGCTGGCGAACGTGGTCACGCCGTCGGTGTCCAGCCTGATCAGGCCGTCGGAGGCGCGGGGGGCGCCGCGCCGCGGCCCGGTGGGCGCGCCGAGGTCGGGGAAGTCGCCGGAGGCGATCATCGCGAACAGGTCGTTGGCGCAGTCGTTGAAGGTGAGCTCCTGGCGGCTCGGGGTGCGCGCCTCGCTGAGGTTCGTGTGCCTGGTCAGCACCGCCACCGGCGCATCCGCGATCTCGGAGCCGGACTGGCCGAGCCTGCGTATGACCGGGATCGCCCGCACGCGCGTGGGGGTTTCCTCGTACCAATCGGGGGCCGTGGTGTCCACGATCTTCGCCGTTGCGAAGGCCTCCGTCACCTGCTTGCGCCACTCCCCCTTGATCTCCTGGCCGACGAAGTCGCGGTAGAAGAGAGTGGCCGCGCTCGACGGCCTGGCGTGCGCCACGGCCACGAAGCTGCTCGTCGTCGTCGGCACCCACACGACGATGTCCGCGAAGGCGAGGTCGGCGAGTAGCTGGCCGTCCGCGACGAGCATGTGCAGCCAGTCAACGTCCTCTGCGCTGCTACGGCCCTGGGCAAGTACGAGATCACTAAGCGTCGACACGATCAATAGCCTACGGCCGGTGATTGCGGAAGCCATACCGGTACGTCATGCTGTGGCCATGAACGCAGCGGCGCCACAGCCCGATCGCACCCTTATCGTGATCCTCTCCGTCATTGGCGTCCTGGTCGTCGTGGCCCTGGTCGCTGTGTTTTCGCGCGGGGAGCCGAAGGTGCTCGACGCGTCCACCCCGGCGGGAGTCGTGCAGCGTTACGCCGCAGCGGTCATCGCCGGCGACGAGGCCACCGCGGTCACCTACCTCGCGCCGGACCTGCGCGCTCGGTGCGAGAAGTTCACGAACACTTCCGTCGACAACGTCAGGATCACCCTGGTCTCAACCACGGAGCGCACCGAGTCGGCGGACGTGAAGGTTTCCCTGGCCACCTCCTCTGACCAGGGCGGCCCGTTCGGCACATCGTCGGAGTACGCGACCGAGGAGGTGTTCGATCTGGTGAAGGTCGACGGCAGATGGTTCGTCAGCACCACCCCGTGGTCGCTCACTGTCTGCTCGAACACGGCGGTGAAGTGATGACCACCGTCCGCACAGCATCCGCTCCGACCGTGGTCTCGGCCCAGCGCACCGTCCGCCGCCTGATCGTCTACACGCTGCTGTTCGCGCTCGTCACAATCGGAGCCGTCGGCCTCGCCGGGCTGCTCGCGCGCCTGCTCGAGGCCGGCACCCAGCTGGCAGCCGGCGACATCGCCGCTCTCGCCCAGTCCCTTGCCTTCACCCTGATCGGCGGGGCGCCCGCCCCCCCGCCCTGGTGGGGGGGGTGGGGGGGGGCCCCCCGCGCGGGCGGGGGGGNNGCTCGCGCGCCTGCTCGAGGCCGGCACCCAGCTGGCAGCCGGCGACATCGCCGCTCTCGCCCAGTCCCTTGCCTTCACCCTGATCGGCGGGCCGCTCGCCGCCGTGCTCTGGTGGGTGGTGTGGCGCAGGCTCGCCGACGAGACGGAGCGGTCGTCGCTGGCGTGGGGTCTCTACCTGGCCGGCATGTACGCGGTGTCGCTCATCACCGTCACCTCGGCGCTTCTGATCACGGCCTCCGCGCTCATCGAAGGCCGCTGGCAGCCACGGGACTTCTCGGCCGCCCTGGTCTGGGCGGGTATCTGGGTGTGGCACCGCTGGATGTGGCAACACGCGCACAAGCGCCCGGTCAGACTCGCCACCGTGCCGGCGGTTGTCGGCTCGGCATACGGACTCGTGATCGGCGTCGGTGGCGCCGTCACGGCCCTCGGCTCCCTGTTCGACACGGCCATCCGGGGATCAGCGGATCTGACGATGGTGGGCACGCCCTGGTGGCGGTTTCCGCTCCAGGCCCTCCTCTGGGCCGTCGCGGGCGGAGCGATCTGGTGGTGGCACTGGATCCACGACGAGACCCGGCAGTCGAAGACCGGATTCGCCAATGTGGCCCTGGTCACCCTGGGAATCCTGGGGACGAGCATCCTGACCCTCGGCGGCGCCGGCACGATCCTGTTCGTGCTGCTGCGGCTGGCCTTCGACCGCACCGACCCGATGACCGGGCTCCTCGACCCGCTGCCCGAGGCGATAGCCGCGGCGGCCATCGGCTCGCTGGTGTGGTTCTACCACCGGCGCATCGCGCTCCGGCGCTCCGACGACACCCGGCAGGCGACGACGCTGGTGACCTCCGGGGTCGGCCTGGTCGCCGCGGCGACGGGCATCGGCATCGTCGTGAACTCGCTCCTCGCGACCGTGAGCGCCCCGCTCGCCGGTGCGGACACCCGTACCCTGCTCCTCGGCGGGATCAGCGCCCTGGTGGTCGGCGGTCCGGTGTGGTGGCTGGTGTGGAAGCCGGTCACCCCGGCCGCGCCGTCCGATGTCGGCTCCACCGGACGCCGGGTGTACCTGATCGCGGTGTTCGGCCTGAGCGCCGTGGTGGCGCTCATCGCCCTGCTGGTGGTCGGGTACCGGGTCTTCGAGTATCTCCTCGACTCGGCGACGGCCGGCAGCCTGGTCGAGCGCATCCGCGCCCCGCTCGGGCTCCTGGTGGCGACGGGGCTCGTTTCCGGGTATCACTTCGCTGTGTGGCGGCATGACCGTGAGGCCATCGCTGCGGTCGCCCCGGCGCGGGAAATTACGATTGCCCAGGTGGTCCTCGTGACGGGTGGCGATGCAGACGCGCAGAAGCAGGTCATTGAGGATGCCACCGGCGCGAACGTCACGGTGTGGGCGCGCTCCGACGCGGAAGGGATCGGGGCCGCCGGCCCGGACGCCGAGAAGCTCACCCGGGCGCTCGAGGGCGTGACCGGCAGACGCGTGCTCGTCGTCATCGGCCCCGGGGCCAGGGTCGACGTGGTTCCCCTCGCCGATTGAGCCTGGCCGCCGCGGGCTCCGGCAGGATTTCCGTGCGGACGAAGCGGCGGATGCTCGCCCGCGCCGGCGACTTCGGCGCTGCGTCGCGAAGCGTGCGCCCGGTGAGCACGGCGGCGTCCGCCCCCTGCTGGTCGTGCGGGACCAGGATGGGCGACTCAATGCCGCCGAACCGGCGCAGCGCCCCGACGACCTGGCCGCTCGGGTCGAACCCGACCGCGCTCGCCCGCACCCGGTTCATCACGACGCTCACCTGGGTGGTGGTGAGCACTTCGGCCAGTTCGACCCAGGCGTGCAGGAACCGCGCCAGGCCGACCGGATCAGCGAGGCCGCAGGCGACCACCCGGTCGGCTGCCCGCAGCGCCGTGAGCGTGGCGGCGTTGCGCCTGGGGGCGAACAGATCGCTGGAGATCTCCTCGTCGCTTTCGAGGTTGAACCCGGTGTCGAGCACGACGTAGTCGACCCATAGCCGCAGCGCGTCGATCGTGCGGGCGACCCGGTCGCCGGAGAGCTCGGGCCAGCGCGACGGACGGCCGATGCCGGTGAGCACCCAAAACGCGCCCTGCGGCGAGTTGTAGCGCTGCGCGATGCGTTCGAGCTCGGCCTGGCTGAGGCTGTCAGAGCCGGCCAGCCGGCACGCCGCCGCGAACCCCGGGGCCTCGTCGAGCATGCCGAGGCTCGGCGCGACCGACCCGCTGTAGGTGTCGACGTCGGCGAGGACGACGGTGTGCCCCGCCGCCGCGATCTCCGCCGCGATGTTGATCGCCAGAGTCGTGCGCCCAGGCGCGCCGGCCGGCCCCCAGACGGCGATCACCGAACCGGCCGCCAGCGCGCCGACCCCGCGCGCCCGGTCGCCGACCCGCAGCGGAACGGCGATGCCGGCGCCCAGCAGCGCGTCGATGTCCGCCCAGTCGGCTGCGGCATCCACGACCTCGTGCAGGCCGAGCGATGCGGCGTGGCGGCGGTCGTGGTCGGATGCGGCGAGCGCGATGACCCTGACCCCGCTCGCGTCGCAGGCGGCGAGGAGTTCCGCTGTGAGCGTCGCGCTGTCGGCCCCCACGATCACGACCTCCGGTCGGCGTTGCTGGATCGCGGCGACGAGTTCGCGGGCGGTGGACAGCCGCGCGAGGATCGAGTGGCCCTGCTCGACGATGTCGGCGAGCAGTCGGTCTTCGGTGTGCCGGTCGAGGGCGAGCGCGAGGGTAGCCACCGCTACTTCCCCAGGGCGGTGTTCACGGGCACGACGGCAATCGCGTCGCCGTTCGCGATCGACTCGAGCACGGCGGCAACCTTGTCCTTGGGAACCAGGATCTCCACGCTCTGACCGTTGTCGGCCGTGATGAGCCCGGTCGATTCGACGATTCGCACGATGGATGCCCGCCCGACGAGCACGGACGGCGGCCCGAATCTCTGGTTTTCGCCCTGCCTGGCCGACCAGACGTCGACGACGGATCCGGCCTGGATCGCCGCGGCCAGCTTGCCCTGCAGGTCGACTACGACGCTGGTGACGAGCGCGCCGGCTGTCGTACCGACCGCTGAGAGAGGGAGCAGTTCGCCGGCCGTGACCGTGCGCGTGACGACGAGCCCGTCCCCGGGGAGGCGATCCGGGGTCACGTACAGGCCGGCCGAACCGTCGAGGCGCACGCGGGCGACGACGAGGTCGGAGGCATCGATGCGGTCACCCACCGCCAGTGACGCGCGCGCGGCATAGACGGGCGTGGTCCGGTCGCTGCCGGCCACGATCGCGTAGACGCCGACCACGGAGCCGACCACCAATGCCAGCCCGATGGCGAAGCGTGGATCGAACCAGAATCGCGTGCGCCTGGTCTTCGCCGCTTCGCGCTTCATCCGTCCACCTCGCTCGTCTTCACGGCTTCCTGGTCCCATCGTTGTCGTCCGCCGGAAGTCGCGGGCAAGTTATCCACAGCCGCGTCCGAGATTCGGTGGCCGCGGGCACTCCGGACGGATAATCGACTCATGACCGATTCCGCGCCCTCCGATTCCGTTGGTCGATTCCTGACCCTCGCCGACACCGCAGAGATCCTGAGCATCTCGGCTGCCGCAGCGCTCGACCTGGTCCGTACGGGCGAACTGCCCGCCATCAATATCGGCGCCCGCGGTGCGTGGCGGGTCGAGCGCGTGGTGCTCGAGTCGTACATCGAGTCCAAATACGAAGAGGCGAGACGGATGTCACTGTGGCAGCAATCCGACTTCGCCAACATTCCCGAACTCTCCGGTGGCACGATCATCCGTCCCGAAGACTGACCGCAGGTCAGCCCAGCTGCACGAGCTGGATCTGCGCGAGCGGAACGATCCGGTACTGCTGCACCTCCGGCGCGCGGCGCGGCGTCCCCGGCGCGTGCATGGCAAGGTCGAGGTGGTCGCGGCCGACCCGGTCGATGGTGCCCGTCAGCAGGCCTGCCGGGGTGCGCAGCACGACGCTCCTGCGGCGGCGGCACAGGTCGCGCAACACGAAGGGAAGGCCGATCCGGTCCACGAGCCTCGCCGCCGACTCCGATTCGGCGCCGAGTGAACCTGCCACCTGGTCCGGGTGCAGCACGACACCCGCGATGGCCGCCAGCGGGAGCACGCACTGGGCACCGGCCGATGCGCCGTCGAGGAGGTCGGCGGCGAGGTCGGCGGCGAGCCAGTCCCTGCCAAAGGTGGTCGGGCGCACGGTGATGGTCTCCCCCGACGACAGGACGACCCGGAGAACGGCCGCCCTGGAACCTCGGGCCTGCGCCAGGCTGGCCAGGCGGTTCCGCAGCGACAGCCGGCCCAGGCGCAGCCGTTCCTCCTCGGCGCGGAGGTCGGTCTCTTCGGCGTTCAGCTCGTGTTCGAGCTGCCCCTCGAGATCGTCAAACAGGTCGTCCCAGCGCACATCCCGACGGTAGCCGCCCGGTGCCCGGCGGTGCTCGGGTTATCCACAGGCCATATAAGCGCTAGACACCGTGACCCTCCGACTGGTTGAGTCTCTCCACGGACGCACCCCCCGTACAGGGGATGGCTTCCTGATCCACCGAAATGCCAGACCACCGTCGAAGACGCATCGGATCCACGGACATCGGAGGAGCAATGAGCGACCCCCTGCCCCACGCCGCGGCCGCAAGCGCAGGACACGCGCGCGGCGAGAAATTCCAGGAGGACGACTTCTTCGGGCAGCAGCCGAGCCCCCGCAGCGAACTCCCCGACCCCGAACCGCTGCTGATCAACCTCACCCGGTGCGTCATCGAGGTGCTCGCCGGCGCGCGGGAACTCGACCAGCTCGCCCGCTGGGTCAGTGACGATGTCTACAAGCACCTGCTCAAACGCGTGGTGCTGTCGTCGCGGGCGCGCGCCGTCAAGGGGCAGCGCGCGCAGCGGCCGACCATCACCATCGGCAACATCACCGTCTGCGAGCCGCGGGACGGCGTCATCGAGGCCGTCGTCATCGTGCACAGCAAAGTACGCGTGCGCGCGGTCGCGCTTCGTCTCGAGGGCCTCGACCACCGCTGGCGGGCCAGCGCCATCAACGTCCTCTAGGACGGTGCTGAATAAGT
>DHJB01000061.1:22926-32104 GCA_002404115.1 Microbacteriaceae bacterium UBA4731 | reverse complement strand
CTCCGTCTGGCCTGCTCTCCCCCCACCGACTTCATGCCGAGATTGACAGTTCCGGTCGACATTGCCCGTTGTGCCTGACAATCTCGACCGGAACGGTCAATCTCGATGAATGTTTCGCGGTGGGTGGGTGTGGGAGCCGACGCTAGCTGAGCTTGGCGAGCCGCTTGGCCCGCGCGGCGGTCGACACCTGCGTCGTGACCACGATCACGAGCGCGAGGATGAACACGGCGGATGCGATCACGTTTGCCTCGGCCGGGATGCCGCGTGACGCCGAGATGTAGATGTACTTCGGGAACGTCGTCACCGAACCGGAGTTGAAGTTCGTGATGATGAAGTCGTCGAAGCTCAGCGCGAACGACAGCAGCGCGGCGGCGAGGATGCCGGGCAGCAGCAGCGGGAACGTGATCCGCATGAACACCTGGCCGGGCGCCCCATAGAGGTCCTGCCCCGCTTCCTCCAGTGCCGGGTCGAGGCTCGCAACGCGTGCCTTGACCGTCACCACGACGAAGCTGATGCAGAACATCGTGTGCGCCAGGATGATCGTGACCATGTCTTTGGGAACGCCGACCTGCAGGAACTGCGCGGCCAGCCCGGCGCCGAGCACGACCTCCGGTGTCGCCATCGGCAGGAACAGCAGCAGGCTGGTCGCCGAACGGAACCTGAACCGGTACCGCACGACGGCGATCGCGATCATGGTTCCCATCACGGTCGCCGCGACCGTCGCGACGGCCCCGATGATCAGGCTGTTCGTGAACGCCTCGCACACCGCGCCGTTCTGTACCTCGCAGACCTTGAGCCACTTGTCGAAGGTGAACCCGCGCCAGGTGATGTTCGACTTGAGGCTGTCGTTGAATGAGAACACGAAGGTGTACACGATCGGCACCATCAGGAATACGAGGGCCAGCGCCGAATAGAGGGGAAGCAGCCACTTCCCGAGCGAGATTTTCACAGCAGTTCCTCCGTGCCGGCACGCCTGATGTAAACCGTCACGATGATCAGGATCACGGACATGAGGATGATCGACAGCGCGGCGGCGGCCGGGTAGTTCTGCAGCACGAGGAAGTTCGCCTCGATCACGTTTCCGATCATCTGGCTGTCCGAGCCACCCAGGAATGACCTGCTCGCGTTCACGTAGTCACCGGCGGCCGGGATGAAGGTCAACAGGGTTCCGGCGACGATCCCGGGCATCGAGAGAGGGATGGTGACCGTGCGGAACACGTGGAACGGGTTTGCGTACAGGTCGCTTCCGGCCTCGAGGTAGCGCACGTCGAGCCGTTCCAGCGTCGTGTACAACGGCAGCGTCATGAACGGGATGAAGTTGTACGTCAGACCGAAGATGACCGCCACCGGGGTGCCGGTGAAGTGAGCGTCCGGCCCCATCAGGGACAGCGCCTTGAGGGACGTGATGATGAACGACTCGTCCGAGAGGATCTGCTTCCACGCCAGCGTCCGCAGCAGGAAGCTGATGAAGAATGGTGCGATGACGAGCACGAGCATCAGGCTCTGCAGGAGCGGCCATTGCCTCGCCTTCACCCCGATGAAGTACGCGAGCGGGTAGCTGAACACCAGCGCCAGGATCGTCGCGACGAGCGCGAATCCGAAGGAGCGCAGGATGTGCGGCCAGTAGTCCTGGACGACCTGAACGTAGTTCTCCCACCTGAACGCAGGGTCGAACGTACCGACGTCGCCGAGCGCCGACGGCGCCTGGAGCGAGGTAAGCACGAGCGACACCAGCGGAGTCAGGAAGAACAGGACGAGGTAGAGGATGCCGGGCAGAAGCAGTAACAGCGCGACCGGGCTCCGGCGTCGCTGCACGTCCTCTGGCGCACCTGTTGTGGTGGCGAATGCCGCGAAGGCCATGCTTAGGCCCCCTCGAGCTCCGTGACGAGGGCGGCATGCTTCTGCGCCGCCAAGGACTTCGTGCTGGTATCCGCGACGATTTTAGGAGCGGCGCCGGGTTCGTCCTCGAGCCCGAAGCCATGTTCGATGTCCCAGCTCACCCAGGCCTCATCTCCCACTTGGGCGATCGGCCCGAAGGCCATGTTCTGGGCAAAAACGACCAGAGTGCCGAGCGCGGGATGGGAGAGGAGATATTGCGTGCTCACGCCACTGAATGACACGTCGATGACACGAACGGGGCCGATCGCATTGCGTCGGGGGTCGTCGGCCGGCGCGACACGGTGCAGGGTCAGTTTTTCGGGTCGGACGCCGATGGTGACCTCCCCGGAGTGCCGGTGCGCCCGGGCCTTCGGAACGACGATCCGCTGCCCGGCGATGTCCATCGAGATGGCCTCGCTCGTGGCGCCTACCACGGCGCCGGTGAACAGGTTCGACTGTCCGAGGAAGTTGGCCACGAACGCAGTCTTCGGCAGTTCGTAGAGCTGTTGGGGGGCACCCATCTGCTCGATCCGGCCTTTGTTCATGACCGCGACGGTGTCGGCCATGGTCATGGCCTCTTCCTGGTCATGGGTGACATGCAGGAAGGTGAGGCCGACCTCCTGCTGGATCGTCTTCAGCTCGAGCTGCATCTGCCGGCGGAGCTTGAGGTCGAGCGCGCCGAGCGGCTCATCGAGCAGAAGCAGGGCCGGCCGGTTGACGAGCGCCCTCGCGAGGGCAACGCGCTGCTGCTGTCCACCGGAGAGCTGCTGCGGTTTGCGAGCGGCCAGATGGTCCAGTTCGACGAGCCGCAGCGCCTCATGCGCCTTGCCGACCGGGTTTTCGAGCTTGCGACGGCGAAGACCGAAGGCGACGTTCTCGAGCACGGTCATGTGCGGGAAGAGTGCGTAGCTCTGGAACACGGTGTTCACCGGCCGCTGGTACGGCTTCTGGTTCGTGACGTCTTTCCCGCCGATCAGGATGCGACCGGTCGTCGGCGCCTCGAGCCCGGCGACGAGACGCAGGGTCGTGGTCTTGCCGCACCCAGAGGGGCCGAGGAGCGCGAAGAACGAACCGGCCGGGATGGTCAGGTCGAGGTGCTCGATGGCTGTGAAGCCAGGGAACGTCTTGGAAATGCCGACCAGTTCGAGGTCCGCGCCGCGTTCGGCGAATGCGCCCGTAGTCAAGCTCATGCGCCGAGGAGGACCTTCTGGAACGCAGCGTCGTACTTCTGCTCTTCGACCGCACTGAGACCGCGGAACACGCGCGACTTCGCGAGGGTCTCCTCGCTCGGGAAGATGAGTTGGTTCTGCGCGAGCTCGGGGTCGATCTTCATCGCCGCTTCTTTGGCGCCGACCACCGGGGTGATGTAGTTCACCCAGGCAGCGACCTCCGCGGCGACTTCGGGCTCGTAGTAGTAGTTGATCAGCTTCTCGGCGTTGGCCTTGTGCGCTGACCCGACGGGGACGAGGAAGTTGTCGTTCCAGAGGGTGCCGCCGCCGGTCGGGATCGCGAACTCCCAGTGGTCGCCGGCCTCGGCGTTGATCACGGTGATGTCGCCGGACCAGCAGATCGCCGCGAGCGTGTCCCCGCTCTTGAGGTCCTCGAGGTAGGCGTTGCCCTTGATGTTGCGGATCTGGCCGTCGTTGACCTGCTTCGCGAAGATGTCGCTCGCGGCGTTGAACTCGTCGTCGCCCCACTTGCCGGAGATGTCGACGCCGTTCTGCAGCATGATCAGGCCGATCGTGTCTCGCATCTCGGACAGCACGCCAACGCGGCCCTTGAGCTTCGGATCCCAGAGATCGTCGACCGATTTCAGACCATTCGGAAGCTTGTCCTTGTTCCAGCAGATGCCGGCGAAACCACCCTGCCACGGAACCGACTGGTTGCGGCCCTTGTCGAAGTCGACGTTCACCAGGCTGGGGGTGAGGTTCTTGAGGTTGGGGATGTTCTTGTGGTCGAGCTTCTGCGTGTATCCCAACCGGATCCAGCGCGCGACCATCCAGTCGGTGAGGCACACAGTGTCCGCGCCGATGTCCTGGCCCAGCGCGAGCTGATCCTTGACCTTTCCGTAATACGTGTTGTTGTCATCGACGGCCACGTCGTAGTTGACCTTTATGCCGGTCTCCTTGGTGAGGGCCTGGACGGTCGGGTAGTTACCCGCATCGTCCTCGTCGATGTAGGCCGCCCAGTTCGCCCAGTTCAGGGTCTTGTCCGTGTCGGACTTGTCCTTGGCCGGCGCGGGCTTGGTGCTGCCGCCTCCGCCGGTGGAGCAGGCGGCGAGGGCGAGAGCCGCTGCGCCGGCACCAGCGCCGGTCAGAAGGCCGCGGCGGCCGATCTGAGCCCGCTGGGCCTGACGAATGAGCTGCCGGATCATGGGATCGGCTGGCAATTCCTTGGGCTTCATGGTCGGGTCTCCTTGCGTTTTCAGCGGGCACACTCTCAACACGTCGCAACCTTGCGAGTGGATTGATACTCGCACAATCGAACGTCCGGCACACACCGGAGTGACCAAATCGTTAATTTTTTGCCTTGTTTCTCACGAAATCAGCACTCGTATGTGGAATCCGCGTTCGAAACCGGCAGTCCGGCGGCGGTAGGCTTGCCGGCAGAGACAGAGCTGTCCCTCTTCAGCAGAAGGAGCGTCATGAAGGTCGCCGTCCCCAAAGAAATCAAGAACAACGAGTTCCGGGTTGCGATCACCCCCGCGGGCGTGCACGAGCTTGTTTCTCATGGACACGAGGTGCTCGTCGAGGCCGGCGCGGGCGTAGGCTCGTCGATCACCGATGACAGCTACGCGGCTGCCGGCGCGACGATCATGCCGGATGCGGCATCCACCTGGGCCGCCGCCGAACTGCTGCTCAAAGTGAAGGAGCCGGTCGAAAGCGAATACGGCTACTTCCGCGCCGACCTCGTGCTCTTCACCTACCTGCACCTGGCCGCGGAGCCCGAACTGACCCACGCCCTGCTTGAGGCGGGCGTCACCGCGATCGCGTACGAAACCGTGCAGCTGCCCTCGCGTGCGCTGCCCCTGCTCGCCCCGATGAGCGAGGTCGCGGGTCGCCTTGCGCCCATCGTCGGCGCCAACGCGATGCTCAAGCCCAACGGCGGCCCTGGCCTGCTCGTTCCCGGCGTTCCCGGAACCCACCCCGCGAAGATCACCGTGCTCGGCGGGGGTGTCGCCGGGACCGCTGCCATGCAGATTGCGCTCGGCCTGGGCGCCGAGGTCACCGTGCTCGACACGAACCTGTTCCGCCTGCGCGAGCTCGACGACCTGTACTTCGGGCGCGTGAAGACGATCACCTCGAACAGCTTCGAAATCGACAAGGCCGTCGTCGAATCGGACATGGTCATCGGTTCGGTGCTCATCCCCGGCGCCAAGGCTCCCAAGCTGGTCAGCAATGAGCTCGTTTCCCGGATGAAACCGGGCAGCGTGCTCGTCGACATCGCCGTCGACCAGGGCGGCTGCTTCGCCGACTCCCGGCCGACAACGCACGCCGACCCCACCTTCACGGTGCACCAGTCCCTGTTTTACTGTGTCGCGAACATGCCGGGAGCCGTGCCGAGCACCTCCACCTACGCGCTCACGAATGCGACCCTCCCCTACGTGCGCGCCGTCGCGAACCGTGGCTGGAAGGATGCCCTGCGCGCGGATGCTTCGCTTGCCCTGGGCCTGAACACTTTCGGCGGCTCCGTCACCAGCGCCCCGGTCGCCGCCGCGCACGGCCTCACCCACCGCGAGCTCGCCGAGGTCCTCGCCTAACTCGCTCTCTCCTTCCTCTCTCCTTCCCCTCTCCTCCCCTCTCCTCTCCCCTCCGCTCCCGCTCCCGCCCAATCCCGCGAGTGAGCAGTTTCTGCGGTTCCCGGCCCCGCGGTGGCGTCGAAACTGCTCACTCGCGGTCGGCGCCAGGCGGGAACGAGTCGGGTGGGAAGGGGGCGAGCGAGGCACGGCGGACCTCGCCGACCGGCGTGAGCACCCAGACTCGGTTGCGGCCGGGGGCGAGCGGTGGCGGCAGGTCTCGCCGGCGGCTGATCATCCGGTAGTCGGAGAGGCTGCAGCCGTCGAACACGACGTTCGCGCGCGCGCGCAGCGCGCCGAGCAGCCCCCATTGGGCCTGCCAGGAGTCCGCGTCGCCCACGAACGCGGTGCCGCCGCCGGACTCCGACACGTCGAGGCGCCCGTCCCCGCGCGCGGCCGCGCCGGCGATGTCGACGACGGTTCCCCGGCCGCCCAGCATCGAACGCAGAGTCGCTGCAGAGCGCGCCGGTGCGGCGGACACCACGACCAGCGTGTGGTTGGGATCGACGGCGATGCCCGGCGTGGCGGCGGCCGGCGCCATGCTCGCCGTCGCCGGGTCGGGGCGGAGCAGCTGGATTCGGGCGCCCTGCCAGCTTCCGCCGCCGGGCGGCAGCGCATCGTCGAACAGCCACGCGACTCCCCCGGCGGCGCTGTGCTCCTGCCGGTTCGGCAGGCGCAGCAGCAGGCTGCTCCGGCACAAAGTCGGCAGCGGCTGCAGCGCCCCGGCGAGGCGCTGGACGGCGACGACGAGGTACAGGCCACAGACCGGGCCGTCGCGGAGGGCCCCGGCAAGCAGGTCGATCGCGGCGAGCCGGTGGTCCGGATCCCAGCGGGCACAGACGGAATCGAAATCATCGAGCAGAAGGAGTCGAGCGGGGTCACCCCCAACGGGCCCAGCGGCGACCGAGCGGCCCGCACGTTCAAGGGCATCCCAGGTGAGTTCCACATCGGGGGCGATGAACTCGATTCGGGCGGAGCCGACCGCCTCCTGCGCCGCGAGCACGGCGAGCAGCGAACTCTTCCCCGACCGGGCGGAGCCGACGACGAGGAGGTGTCCGTCGCTGCGGGGGTCGTAGCATGCGACGCGGTGGCGTTGCCGGTCGGGTTCGTCGAGCAGGCCCAGCCGGTAGCCTCGCGCAGCGTCCGTCCCTGCAGCTCCCGCCCGCCGTTCGGCGGTGTCGTCGACGCGCCGGAGGTCGCCTTCCGTGACGACGGCCGGCAGCGGGTCGAGCCACGGGCGTCGTGGGCTCGGTCCGGAGCGCGTGGCGGCGGCAATCACACGGATGTCCCGCTCCGTCGTCGTGGCGACCTGGCAGAGCAGCGTGCCGCCGGATGGCGTGCGCACCAGGCAGCGCCCGGGGGCGGCCGGCGACAGGGCGGCAGCGGCATCCGTGCCGATCACGGCCTGGCTGTCCGCGCGGTTGTTGACCCGGAGCGAGACGCGCAGGCTGCAGTTCGCGAGGAGCGCGTCCCGCACGACCCCGGCGGGGCGCTGGGTGCAGAGGATGAGGTGGACGCCGAGGGATCGTCCGCGGGCCGCGATATCGACGAAGAGCGCGTGCAGGTCGGGGAACGCGTCAAGCATGGTGGCAAATTCGTCGACGACGATCACGAGCCTCGGGAGCGCGCCGGCCTCCCGGATCTCCCCCACGTCACGCACGCCGGCCTCGCGGAGGGCCTGTTCGCGGAAGCGCACCTCGGCGGCCAGGCTCCGGAGCGCCCGTTCGGCTTCCCGCTCGTCCAGGTCGGTGATCAGGCCGACGCAGTGGGGCAGGCCGCGGAGCGGGCGGAAAGCGGCGCCGCCCTTGAAATCGACAAGGAGAAAGGTCACCCGCTCCGGAGCGAACCGGGCGGCGATGGCCGCCACCCAGGTCACGAGGAATTCGCTCTTTCCGCTGCCGGTCGTGCCGCCGACCACCGCGTGCGGACCGGCCGCGACGAGGTCGAGCGACACGTCGCCCTGCTCGCCAACGCCGATACAGCAGGTCAGCCCTGGCGGCTCCCCGGCCGCCTCGCCCGCCCTGCCCCGGAGGTCGCCCAACGTCACCGCGACGGGCAGCGCGGTGCGGGCGGCGGCCAGTCCGGCCGTCCTGGCCTGCTCGCGCAGCCGGGATGCGAAGAAGCCGGCCTGCTCGGTGGTGATCAGCTCCGGATGGAATTCCGACGCCCAGGCGTGCGTAGGCGACCGCACGATCTCCGCACGGCCCGGGCCGTGCACGGCGACGATGGTCTCGCAGCCCGGTGGCAGTCCGTCGGCCGTCGCGGCCAGGGCGATGACGAGGCGGGAGGCATCCGGCCCCGCCGCGGGTTCCTGCCCTTCCTCGATCGGCGCCCCCGGCTCGATCACCACGATGGTCTCGGCAGGCGCGCGGGCGTCTGTGTGCGGCAGCGCGGCGGTCCATTTCCACCCGGCAGAGGGCGGCTGCAGGCCGGCGGTTCCGGGCGGAAGGGCGAAGCACACCTGCACCAGCACGCCGCGGGCGACCGCCATCGACAGCGCCGGCGGCCCGACGATGCCGATTCCACCGCGAGGGTCAGCCGTGATCGGCGCTCCCGTCAGTGTCGCGGCCCAGTCCCTCAGCTCGCGCTGCTCGGCAGGGTCCGACCCGTCGAGGCGAAGCCCGCTCTCGACCGAGCCGGTGCCGAGGGTGACGAGCGGGGCCAGCGATGGGCGCCAGCGCCCGGCGTCGTCCTGCCCGGACAGGATCCCGGCCGCAGACGGCGTCCGCTGCCAGGCCGAGCGTCGCAGCAGCTCGTGGCGCTCCGCGACTGCCGCGCGCAGGGAAGAGAGGGCGTCGGCGTAGGACGCGGCATCCGTCCGGCGCCGGCGCCGGTTCGTTCGGCGCCCATCGAGCAGGCCGGCCACGGCGATCACCGGGCCCAGGATTGCGAAGACGAGGGCGAACGCCGAGCCGGTGACTTGCCAGATCACCGCGGCGACAGCGAGCGGCGCAACGCTGGCGATCACGGGGAACCCGGTGGGAGCCGGATCCGTGGGGCGTGGCGGCAGGCTGAGCGGATCGGTCGTTCGAGTCACCCAGCCTACGAAACCAGAACGTGCCCGGCCCGCGGCGCCCGGCGCGGTCATCCGTGGAGGAAAGCCTCTCCCGCGACGGTGGCGAGGAGCTCTCGAGCTGCGGCGCTAGCTAGCTAGCGGAGTACGAAGAACTGATCGGCGATTTCGACGCGCGAGCCGCGCGGCACCAGGTAGCGGCGGCCCGGCTCGCAGCGCACCGCGGCCTCATCCGGGCGACAGATGACGGTGCCGTTGCCCGAGAATCGGTCATTCACCCAGAACTCGCCATCGTGCTGACCGAATTCGAGGTGGGTCTTCGAGACCGACATGCCGACGTCGGCGATCTGGACGAGGTGGTCGAAGTACTCGGACGGCTGCGGCAGCGGCCTGCGACCGATCAACCCCGAACCCTCTACGGTGACGCTCTCCCCCGTACTGAACTGCAGCTGGAACGGAGTCGCCGCCAGCGTCGCAGTGACAGGCACAGG
>DHJB01000061.1:18393-22823 GCA_002404115.1 Microbacteriaceae bacterium UBA4731 | reverse complement strand
GGCACAGGCACGGCCGGGGCGACAGGCGCCTGCACGGGGACGGCCGGAGGCGTCGCGACCGGGACCGGCCGTTCTGCGACCCGGCCATCGGCGGCGATGGCCACCGAAATGACCGTCGGCTGGGGCGGCAGCCGCTGGATGATGGTCGTGTCGCTGGGCCGGGGATCGGGCCGTTTCCGCGTCTTCGGAGTCGCCGTCGTCGAGCTGCCGCATTCGCCGCAGAACATCGCGCCGGGGGGCAACTGTTCCCCGCAGATCTGGCAGTTCACGAACCCGCTCCTCCCTTGCCGCGCACGGACGCACGTCCAGCGTACCTACCGAAGGAGCGCAGCGAGATAAGCGCCTTCAGGCGCTCCCTGCGGTTCTTCCCCGCCGAGAGCGATTTGCGCAGTTCGCGGACGGCGCGCCACACCGCGTCGGCGTCCGTGGAGTGCGCCTCATCCGGGGAGAAGATCGCCCGGTCGACGACGGATGCGAGCACCAGCGGCGGCGCCCCGCCGACGGTCTCGGCCAGCTCGGAACGTGTCGCCGCCGGTGGCACCGGGATGTCGAAGTCGACGGCCGTGTCCGCGAACTCGCGCCAGCCGCCGCTGATCCGGGCATCGGTGGTCGGCGCGGTGCGACGAAGGCGCCGGCGGCGCAGTTTCGCCGCGATGACGGCGAGGAAGGGGGCGAGCACGATGGACAGGCCGAGGAGGGTCCAGCCGGCGACCGTGAGCGCGGTGGCAAGGAAGGCGAGCCAGGGGTTCGGCGGCGCAGGCGGGTCCTCGACCTTCGCATCCGGCGGGCTGAGATCCCGCGGCTCCGCCGCGTCGGGGGCGGGCGGCGGCACCACGGACTGCGGGCGTGACACGACGGTCGGCTCATCGGGTGTTTTCGGCGGGACGTCCCGCACGGCGGGAGTCGGGTCGATGCTCACCCAGCCCTTCCCTGCCACCTGAACCTCGATCCAGGCCGAAATGTCGGCGCCCGTGAGCGTCACGGTGCCCGTGCTGCCAACTGTCGGCGCGAAGCCGACAATGACGCGGGCCGGGAATCCCAGCTGCCTGGCCATCAGGGCGGCGGCAACGGCGTACTGCTCCTGGTCTCCGAGCATGGGCTGGTCCGCGAACAGTTGGGTGATCCGATCAGCGCCGTGGCCGGAGCGGCTGACGGGTTCGCCCTGCCCGACCCCGTGGCTGATGTAGCCGTCCGCTTTCAGGCCGTCGATCATCGCCTGGAGTCGAACGCCGGGCGGGTCGCTTGCTCGCGTGTAGCCCTCGAGCGCCTGGGCAAGCCCGTCGGGTACCACGCCGACGGGCGGCAGCACCGCAGTGCCCGGGCGCAGCGCGGCGAGCCCGCCGAGCGGGCTGGGCACGACGGCCTCGCTGACGTACCGGTCGCCTCGCTGCAACCCGCCGATCACGGCGGCCGTTCCGCTGTTGTCGTTGTAGAAGAAGCTGTCGGCGCGGGCCGTTGCGGAGCGGCCGGTGAATTCGATGCGTTCGAGTTGGCCGTCGCCGGGCACCCAAACGCCGCGGTATCCGTCGACGGTCACCGTCAGGGTGACCTGCTTACCGTCGACTGCGGACTGGTCGAGCCGATAGGGCAGGCGGCTGAACGTGCCGGAGGGGCCGGCGACGGTGCCGCCGCCGACCGAGTAGACGATCCCGTCATAGCTGTCGAGGGTGGCGATGCGGAGGCGGCCGCCCGTGGGCAGGCCGCGCACCTCGAGCAGCGCCTTATCCGAGCGTTCCGGCTGCAGGTAGCCGCGGAATCCGCTGAGGGGGCTCGGGTAGGCACGCGGGTCGAACGGCTGCTGCACGCGGGCCCGCAGCACGTCCCGCGGCGCCGACGCCGGTACCGCGATCGCGGCGGCGGCTCCGGCGGCAATGGCGACGGCGATGATCACGGCGGCGCTGAGGAGCCCGCGGGCGGCCGCCAGACGCCGGTCGACCGACGACTCGATGGTGCGACGCGACTGCTGCGCGACGAGCCGCACGGCGCTGCGTCTCCGCTGCCAGCGGAACCACAGCAGCCAGAACAGGAGCACGACCAGGAGCCCGAGGCCGTGCTCGATGGGCGACGATTCCGTGGAGGACCCCAGCGCGATGCCGGCGATGAGCAGTCCGATCGGGGAGAGCACCGCGAGCTCCCCGAACCGCGATCGCAACGCCGTCGACAGCCCGATCACCGTGGACAGCAGCAAGAGGATGAACGCCGGCACGAGCAGCGACTGGTAGGTGCCGACGGGGAGAACTATCGTGACCAGCTGCTTCCAGCTCAGCGCGGTCGCTGCGACGAGTTCGAGCACGCCGTCGACGGAGGGAAGGAACGTGCTGATCGCGCGGCCGGGTATCGCGAGCGGCACGCCGGCCAGCAGGTACACGGCGACGGTGACGACGAGGACGATCCACGAGGGCCAGCGAAACAGCGCGCCGAGGATGGCGATGCCCGCCCCGAGAGCGAAAGTGACGGCCACGAGCAGGATGAATCCATTGCTGTGATAGACGGGCCAGAGTGCAGAGGATGCCACGGCGGTCGCCGCCGCCATGGCGAGGGTGTTGCCGGACGCGTTGCCCCAGCCGGGGCGCTGCCTGGGCGCGCGCCCGCTCATCCGGCGGCCGTCCGGGCGAGGCTCTTCTGCAGGTCGTCGAGGTACCCGATCGTGAGCACGCTCAGCTCGGCAACGCGCCGCAGGCTCGGCACGGCGTCTGGATCGCAGACAACGGCCACGACTTCGACTCCGGCGGGGAACCGGGTGGAGGCTGCGCGCAGTTCGGTCAGGGGCGTGGAGGAACCACAGACGAGGAACGCCACCGAGATGCCGGCGGTGTTCTCGGCGGCCACCCTGGCGAGTTCGGTCAGGGGAAGGGCGCCTGCCGACGGGTCGACGGTGCAGAGATCGTCGAGCAGCCTGGTGCGAGTGAGCGTGCTCAGCGTGCGCACGGAGAGGGTGCGGCGCCTGGCGAACTCCGGCGTGATCCCGCTGGCGACGACCGAGACGGTGCGTCCGTCGCGGATGGCTCGAACCCCCAGGGAGCCCGCAACGCTGACGGCCATCTCGAACTCGTCATCGGTCGCGAAGTCGGACTCGGCGAGGCTGAGCGCCACCATCAGATGGCTGCGGCGGGATTCCTCGTACTGGCGCACCATGTACCGGCCGGTCTTCGCGGTGCTCTTCCAGTGGATGGTGCGGCGTTCGTCGCCCGGCACATATTCGCGCAGGGCATGGAAAGACACGTCGCTGTTGGTCAGCTCCCTGGTGGGGTTGCCTTCGAGGTCGCGGATGAATCCGGTGCTCATGCTGGGGATCGAGATCGTGCGCGGGTGCACGTGCAGATCGATCCGTTCGGCCCAGACGAATTCCTTGCGGACCAGGCCGATCGGGTCAGCCCGCACCGTGCGGACCGGGCCGATCGGGATGATCCCGCGACGCGTCGTCGGCACGATGAACACGTCGTCGAAGCTCGAGTCGCGCGCCAGGCTGGGCATCGCGAATTCGGCCAGCCCCGCGCCGACCGGCACCTCGACGCTCACACCGGGCAGGCGACGCCTGGTGGGGTTGTGCACGACGACCTGGCCGGGTACGCGGTCGCCGACGACGACCCGATCCACGGGCATGGCCAGCCGGATCTCGTATGCGACGCGGCCGATCAGGTGGGCCGCTGCCGCCCCGACGAGCACGAGCCCGGCCCAGCCGACCGCGATCAGCTCGGTCCAGCCCAGCGAGTAGCCCACTAGGAACGAGGCGATGACGGCGACCAGGATGCTCCAGCCGAGCGGGGTGACGACCGCCCCGACGGCGCGGGCGCCGAGGCGGATGCGCCGGCCGACGGCACGCCCGGTGCGCAGGGACCACACGACGGCGTCCGTCATCCGCCCCTCCCCGCCGAAGGGAACGGCCTGGCTCACACTCCCCTGGCTCACACGGCCAGCCTGTCGCTCGGCGGCTGGGTTTCGATCAGGATCTGGGCGATCACGCTCGGCGGGGTGACGCCGTCGAATTCGGCCTCCGGGTCGAGCAGCAGACGGTGGGCGAGCACGGGGCCGGCGAGCGACTTCACATCGTCGGGGATCACGAAGTGCCGGCCGTTGGCCGCCGCGAGCGTCTTCGCGGTGCGGATCAGGGCGAGCGCGCCGCGGACGCTGGCGCCCAGGCGCACCTCGGTCGCGTTTCGGGTGGCGTCGACCAGCCGGGAGACATAATCGTTGATGCTCGCGTCGACGAACACCGTGCGGGCGAGGGCTGCGAGTTCCACGACGGTCTCTGCCGAGACGACCGGCGGCACAACGACGTCGTGCGCCCGCTGGTCAGCGCCCTCGAGGATGCGGATCGTGGATGCGTGGTCGGGGTAGCCGATCGAGGATTTCATGATGAAACGGTCGAGCTGCGCCTCCGGCAGCCGGTAGGTGCCGGCCTGCTCGATCGGGTTCTGGGTGGCGATCAC
>DHJB01000061.1:1542-18368 GCA_002404115.1 Microbacteriaceae bacterium UBA4731 | reverse complement strand
CGGTTGATCTCGTCCGCGAGCACGATGTTGGCGAAGATCGGCCCGCGGTGGAACTCGAACGAGCCGCTCCGCTGGTCGTAGATGCTCACGCCGGTGATGTCGCTGGGCAGCAGGTCGGGCGTGAACTGCACCCGGTTGCTTGTGCCGCGCACGCTCTGCGCGATCGCGCGGGCGAGGGAGGTCTTGCCCGTTCCCGGCACGTCCTCGAGCAGCAGGTGCCCCTCACTGAGCAGCGCCGTGAACGACAGCCGGATGACGTGGTGCTTGCCGAGCAGGACCTGCTCAACCCCGAGCACCAGTCGGTCGAAGACGTCGGCGAAGTGGGTGGCCTGCTCCAGGGTCATCGTCATTGCGTAGGTCTCTTCCGTTCTCGGTTATTTGTCGTAGTCGAAGCTGTGAGCGTTGACGGTCACCGTGAGGCGCACCGTTCCGGCCGGCGGCGGCGGGCCCGGCAGCGTGCAGGTATTCGGCGAGTCGGCATCCGTTGGCTGAACCGACGGGTCGTCCGGCACCGAGCACCGGTAGGTCGCGGGGAAGGATGGCCCGTTCGACGGGTCGCCGGTCCAGGAGAACTGGCCGCCCATCGGGTCGTAGGCGAGGCCGGCCACCGTGAAGGTGAGGGATTCCTCCTTGGCCGTCTCCGGGTCGGACCATGGTCCGCAGGAGCCCCACGCCGAGCAGGCCCTCAGTTCGAAGCCGACCTTCTCGCCGAACGGGCCGTTCAGGAGCTCGCGCGGCCAGGCCGTGCGGTCGAAGTCGACTCCGGATCCCGTTCCGCCGCCGGCACGAATTGTGTAGTGGTCGATGCCGCTGCGGGGGTTCACACCGGTGAGGTGGTAGTCCCAGGCGTCCCCGCGCTGCTCCATGCCGCTGTCAACATCCACGCCGCTGACGGGGCCCGGCGCCGGGCGCACCCGCACGGTCTCCACCGGGGTGGCCGCGCAGCCGGCCCGGTTGTAGCCCCAGACGACGAAGGAGTAGTCGCCGTTGTCGGAGAGCAGGTTGTCGAACACCACGGAGTGGGTCCCGCCGGACACGTCCTTCTGTTCGTCGACGATACCGCCGGGCCGCGGCGGAACCACCTGCCCTGGCGCAGGCGAGCTCACCGTGCAGGCCTGCGCGCCGGTGGGCACGGTGCTGCCGCTGAGCCGCTGCACGTAGTAGCCGAGGATGGGGTCGCCCTTGCCGTCGAACGCGTCCCAGGCCACGGCGACGGTGCCGCTGGAGTCCGTTCCGGTGGCGCTGATCCCGCCGGCCCTGGCCGGGCCGAACGGCCGACCGGTGCCGGCGGACGTGTTCCACGTCGACAGGGCAGGGTAGGCGTCGTTCCGCGCGCTCACCGTGAACGCCGTGTCCTCCCCGTTGGACAGCCCGGACACCTCGATGCTGCAGGACTTGGGGGTGCACTGCGGCCCGGTCGCACTCGTTTCGCCCTGGGCCGTGCCGCCGACGGTCACGACGTAGCCGCGCATCGGCGTGCCGCCGCCGACCGGAGCGACGGCGTTCCAGCTGAGCCGGAGCCCACCGTCCAGGGGCGCGGCGGCCAGGCCGGTCGGGGCGGGCGGCACGACGTCAGACCAGACCGGATCGGCCAGCACCGTCGCCGCCGAGACCCCGATGGCGTTCCGAGCGGTGACGGATGCCCGCACGCCGTTGGCCTGCCCGTTGCCGGGCGTCGCGACGTCGCACGCGGTCGCCCTGCACTCCGCGGTGCGAATCGGTTTGCCGGACCCGGCGTCGAGGAGCGAAATCCGGTAGCCGGAGATGGGTGCGTTGTTGGCGGCGCCCGCATTGAATGACACGGACAGCTTCTTGTCGCCGTAGCCGGTGACTCGCAGGTTGGTCACCGGGTCTGGTTTGTCCTGCACCGAGATGCGCACCGTGCCCCACGCGTACCGGTCAGGGTCTCCCGTGGCATCCGCGACCTGGTACTGCAGGTTCGTGTCGGCGGGCGCTGCGGCGCCGGACACGCTGACCGACAGTCGAGCGTTGTCGGCGCTGCGCGTGATCGTGACCCCCTGCGGCAGCGCGGCGCTGCCGAGGCCGCGCACCGCGACCACCCGGAGCGGAACGGCGGGGAACGGGTTGGTCGCGCCGTCGTTGGCGAGCACGTCGACGACCGTCGTGAGGCCGCGCGGCGCGATGGCCGTGTCGGCCGCGGGGATCGCGAGCGGCCTGGTCGACGCGACGACGCGCATTTCGATCCGGCCTGCCCGGCCGTCGTTGAGGTCGTCCCGAACGCCGATCGTGATCGCGCTCCGACTGCCCCTCGGTGTCGTCTCGGCGGCCCGGAGGGTGAGCTTCTGGCCGTCGATCGAGTAGATGAACCCGGTCGGCTTCGGCTCGAGCACCGTGTAGGCGAGCTCCGCCTGGTCGTCGGGGTAGGGATACGCGGTGAGCTTCCGCAGGTCGATGACCTTCGTCTGGTCGGGCTCGACGTCGATGACGGCACCGTCGAAGGCCGGCGCCTGGTTCTTGCGCGGGGTGACCGTGATGGGGAGCACGATGGTCGCCGTGCGGCCGTCCGGGTCGGTGGCGCTCGACCCGTCCGTCACCTCGAAGGAGATGGATGCCGGACCGTAGTACTTGTCGGCGCTGGTGAACGCGAGCGTGGAGGCATCGGTCACGAGCCCCGCACCGTCGGAATGGGTGGCCCGCACCGTGCTGTGGTCGGTGAGCCGAACCTTCTTCCCGCCGACCGCGACGACGTACTTGTTGATGTCGATCGCGAGCCTGGACTCGCTGGCGATGGTGAGGGCCGGCGCACCCTTGCGCAGCTGAGGCAGCGCATCGTTGTAACCGGGAACCCAGATGAACGCGTACGAGACGATGCCGGGGTCGGCCGGGTGGGTGACGGCGAACGGGATGATCTGGCTGGTGTCACCGACCGTCACCCGGATGCGTTTGGTGCCGGTCACCTGGGCGACGCGATCGAAGCCGGGAAGGATCGTCAGGCCCAGCGAGCGCGCCGAACCGTCGGCGAAGAAGACATGGGCGAGCACGTCGACGTCGACCGTGGTGCGGCCGAGCACGTCGGAGAGGCTGAGCACCGTGTCCCTGGCGTCGGGGCGGGAGCGCGGCGCATCCTTGCGCACGACGACCGTGAGGAAGTTCGAGCTGGTGCCTCCCCTGTCGTTCTGGATCTCGTAGATGAACCCGAAGCGGCCCACGACGGTCGGTGCGGTGACCGTGATCAGGTCGCCGTCGATGCGCGCAGCGCCCAGCTTGCCCGTCGGCGTGACGTCAACGATGCGCAGGGTGCTGCCGTCGGGGTCGGAGTCGTTGACGAGCACGCGAACCGCGACCGTGCTGCCCGGACGCACGACGACCTCGTCCTCGACCGCGACCGGGTTGCGGGCGCCGTCCAGGCGCGGGCTGATCCCGATGCGCACGATTCCGGTTGCCCGGGCGCCGAGCGAGTCGACGACCGAGTAGGTGAACGTGTCGGTACCGGCCGAGTAGGCCCCCGCCTTGTACTCGATCGAGTCGGAGGCGACTGCCGTCACGGCGCCCTTCTCTGGGTTCGTCTCCTGGCCGAGAAGTTGCACGGAGTCACCGTCAGGGTCGATGCCGGACAGCGGGATCGGGATGCGCACGGTGTCGCCGGCGAGGACGCGGGCGATCACGGTGCGGGGCACCGGCGGGTTATTCGAGGCCGCGTCCGGTTCGCGCACGGAGATGTGCACCTCGGCGTTGGCGAACTGGCCGTCCGGCGCGTTGACCCGGTAGACGGCGGTGAAGTTTCCGGTCTTCTCCGGCGCGAGGTAGCGCAGCACAGTACCGGAGGCGAAGAGCAAGCCGGCGCCGGACGGGAGCCCGGTGGCGAGGGTCGGGTCGAGGGTGAGCGTGTCGCCGTCCGGGTGCTCGTCGTTGGCCAGGACGGGAATGTCGATGGCGTCGCCGACGCGCACCGAAATCGAGTCCGGCATGGCGATGGGAGCCTGTTTCCGGGCAGGTTCCGGGATTTCGACGACGGTCACGGTGCCCTCGGCCTCGGCCAGGCCGTTGCTGACGCGGTAGCCGAAGGTGACGGAGCCCGTATCCAGCGGCCTGGTGAGGGTGACCCGCAGGATGCGCTGGTCCAGGATCTCGACCCGCAGCCCGCTCGCCGCCGGCAGGTTCATTGTGCCCGTGACGAGCAGCACTCCGCCGGCCGGGTCGATGTCCGTGGAGAGCACATCGACGAGGGTCGCCTGCCGCCCGCGGATGAACGCCGTGTGCGGAACGGTGATGGGTGCGGTGTTCGTGTCGGGGGCCGCGATGACGTCGACCCGCACCCGGCCGGTGACGGTGAGCCGGCCGTCGGTCACCGCGTACTCGATTTCGTGGGTGCCCACCGCGCTGCTCGTGAATCGGAAGGTGCCGCCGTCGAAGTCGGGGGTGATGGTCACATCGGGTTTCGCCGGGACGCTGCCCAGGCGAAGCTGCCCTGAGCCGCCGCGCACGTGCACGAGCGGCGACACCGTGACCTCGCGCCCAGCGGCGGCCAGCATGACGAAGGGCTCGGCAACGATCGGCACCGAGCCGGCCGGCCGAACCATCAGGGCGAGGGTTCCCGTGCCCTCCGCCCGGCCGTCGGAGACGACGAGGCCGACCTGTTTGCGCTCGCCGCCGGCGCCGGCATCCGTGTAGACCACCGACCCGTCCGGTGTGAAGCCAGCCAGGTCGGGCGCGATGGTGGTCGCCGAAGTGAGGTAGAACGGGTCGCCGTCGGGGTCGACCCAGTCGCCGAGCACCGGGATCGTCACCCGCCCGCCGGTCTGGACCGTCGTGTGCGTGCTCCGGACCTGCACCGGTGGGGAGTTCTCCTCGTTCTTCCGAACGGTGACCGTGACCGTCGCCGACGCCGTGCCGCCCCGCCCGTCGTTGACGCTGTAGTCGAAGCTCAGCCGTCCGGATGCGGTCGGTGAGAGGGTCAGTTGCACCTGCTGGTTGTTGGCCACGAGGTCGAGCCGCCCCTGCTCGGCGGGAAGGTTGCCGAGCGTGGCGACCACGAGCACGTCGCCGTTGGGGTCGTAGTCGTTCAGCAGCACGGGAAGCGTGACGGTGCGGCCCGGTCGGGCGCCGAACGTGTCGTCGATCGCGACCGGCGGCATCTGGGACTTCTCGAACTCGGGCGGGGTGTCGTTCTTGTTCTCTTCGACCCGCTGCAGGTCCTGCACCGTGTCGATGAGGTCGTCCCAGTTGTCGATGAGTTCGCTGCCCTGCTGGACGGCCCACGCTGAGCCGTTGCGCGCGTCGTTGAGCACGAGGGCGGTGCCGTTCAGGCGGAATTCGAGCCTGGCATCGGCGGCGACCCGGTCGAGCTTCGTGGTGCGGCCCTTCGGCCCGTCCCCAGCGCACGCACGCCAGGTTGTCCCACCGGCCCAGGCGGCGAACGAGCAGCCCCTGGCGGATGCCGGGGCCGCTGCCTGCCCGTCCTGGCCGGTCACCAGCTGGACGGGGGGGCCGCCGGCCAGCGGCACCGCGAGGAGGCCCCTGCGGTCGGCGAGCAGCACCCGGTCGCCCGTGGCGCCGGCCTGTTGCAGGACCGGACGGTCGGCCGCGAGGATGTCGGCGGACAGGTCGATGTCCTGCCCGGCCAGGAAGAGGTGCCTGCTCGACGCGTTGAGGAGCGCCCAGCGGCCGTTCACGCTGGTCAGCTGGTAGGTGTCCTCCGGCGCGCCGGCGTCGAGGTGGACGGTCGACTCGACCGCGTCGCCCGTGACGGGGTCGACCCGCGACAGGTCGCCGGTCGCGGGGGTGAACGAATAGAACCTGCCGGCGGCATCCATGTTCACGACGGAACCGGCGCCGAGGGCCAGGGTCGGCTCCGTCGTGCTGTCGAATCCGGCGAGATCGCTGGCGGGAAGGCTCCACATGTCGCCGTTCGAGGCGATGACGGCCCGGTCCTCCGCCAGGAAGACGGCCGGTTTCACCGGCGGAAGCGGCACGGTCTGGGCGACCTTCGCGGTCGCCGGGTCGAGGATGTCGAGCGAGCTGTTGCCGTGGTCGATCACGAGCACGGTCGAACCCTGCTGCAGGAGGTCGAGGCTGGAGCTGCCGGCCGGCACGACCGTGTTGAGCTCCCGCACCGCGGTATTGGCGCGTCCGACCACCTGGCGGGCCTCGTTCGTCACCCAGACCGCCGAGTCGCCGAGGTCGAGTCGCTGCGCGGTGTACCCGCCGGACACGACGGCCACCGTTGCGACGAGGGCCGCGATGAGCGTGCCGCTTGTCGCGGTGGCCACGAGCGAGCGGTGGGCTGCGAACCACCCTGCTATCACTGGCCGCCGCCGGCTACTTCAACGCATTTCTCACTGCTGGGGGCGCCGCTTTTTCCTTCCCGGTTCACAGTCACTGTCACGCAGACGCTGGGCTGGCCGTTCGGGTCGACGCTGAATTCGGTCCCTCGCTGGATGCTGCTCTCGCCGGTGCGCAGGGTCACCACGTAGTTGTCGCCGGCCAGCACCCCCGGGTCGGGCCAGGTGAACGCGACCGTGCCGGACCGGAGCCGGCCGGCCACGTCGCTGACGGTCGGGATGTCGGCCCCGGCCTGGCGGATCAGGAAGCTTCCGGCCGCTGCGGCCAGGCCAATGACGAGCGTCGCTGCGGCGACAAGCGCCCAGGCCGTTCGGGCGCGGTGGCTCGTGCGGCGCACACGCGTCTGCGAGGTGCCGGGGACACTCTGGCTGTGGTGCGGCTGGGTGCCCGAGCGGACGACCCCGGTGGCCTGGCCCGGCTTCCGGCGCCGGCGTGTTCCCTGCGGGTTGATCGAATTGACGCCGACAATGCGCGTCTTGTCTTCGGGGTCGGCCAGGGCGGTGACCGCCCAGTTGTCCATCGACACCTCGAGCGGCGTCTGCGCGAGTCCGAGGTCGGCCTCGATCGACTGCAGCTCGCGGATGAGTTCGAGCACGCTGCGCTGGCGACTTTCCGGGCGCCTCGACATGGCCCTGGCCAGCACGAGTTCGAGCCTCGGCGGCACATCGGCACGGCTGATCGCCGGCACCTTCGCCTTGGAGATCCGAGCCATCAGCTGGGCAGAGGTGTTCTCCGTGCCCTGCTGCTCGAACGGAGACCGCCCGGCCAGGAGCGAGTAGAGGGTGGCGCCGAGCGACCACACCTCAGAGGCGATCGACCCGGAGACCTCGTCGAGCAGAACCTCGGGCGCCGACCAGGGGATGGACAGGCCGACCGCGTCGGTCTTCTCCGCTTCGCCGAGCGTCGCCGCGATGCCGAAGTCGGACAGCACCGGATGGCCGTACGCGGTGATCAGGATGTTCGACGGTTTGATGTCCCGGTGCAGCACCGCCGAGCCGTGGGCGGTCTCGACGGCGCCCGCGATCCGGATGCCGATCCGCAGCACGTCGGGAACGGCGAGCGGCTCGGCGCGGTAGCGCTGGCTCAGCGTCGAGGAGCAGTACTCCATGACGAGGTACGGGCGCCCGTCGGCGGACACGCTGGCCTGGAAGACCGTGAGGATAGCGGGGTGCGAGCTGAGCTGCGCCATCAGGTTGGCCTCGGCCTGGAAGAGCTGGCGAACCTGGTCGTTGACGACCTCGGCCAGGAGCACCTTGACGGCCACCTGGCGCCGGGGCATGTTCTGCTCGTAGAGGAAAACATCCGCGAACCCGCCGGATCCGAGCACGCGCAGGTAGGAGAAACCCGGCAGGTTCGGCGGCGTTGACGGCAATCGTCGTGCCATGGTTGCCTCCCGCCTGCTCGTGACCTGCGTGCGTGTTGTCGTCGATGACCCTGGTCGCGACGGGTTGACCCACGGGCGTTCCCCAAGTCTAGGCAGCGCTGCGGAGCCGACAGGGCCCTCCGGCCTCCCCTAATCGGGCGCGTTTACCCCCAACTCGGGGGCCGTGTCGTCGTCGACGGCGAGCACATCGAGCACGATGACGGTGACATTGTCCCGGCCTCCGTTCTCGAGCGCGGCGGTGACGAGGGCGGCCGCGGCGTCATCCGCCTTCGGGTTCGACATCAGGTAGTGGCGGATGCCGTACGCCGTGAGTTCCTTGGTCAGGCCGTCGGAGCAGACGAGGATGCGCATGCCGGCCTGCACCGGCAGGATCCGGTAGTCGGGCACGGGCGGTTCGTGGAAGCCCACAGCCCGGGTGATGACGTTTCCGTGCGGGTGCACGTCGGCTTCTTCCCGCGTGATGCGGCCGGCGTCGACGAGTTCCTGCACCACGGAGTGGTCGACGGTGACCTGCTCCAGCACGCCGGAGGTGAGCTGGTACACCCGGGAGTCGCCGATGTTGAAGACGATCCAGTGCGGCGCGCCCGACACGATGGCCAGCGCGGCGCCGGTCACGGTGGTTCCCGTGCCCTGGTCCGTCACGCCGACGGCTGTGGCCATGTCCTCGACGGCGAGGCTGAGGGACCGGTCGATGGACTCGGCGTCGATGACGGCCTTGCCGGCGTGTTCGGAGAGCCTCGCGACGACGGCCGCGCTGGCGACGTCGCCCGCCGAGTGCCCGCCCATGCCGTCGGCGACCGCGAAGATCGGCGCCTCCGCGAGCAGGCTGTCTTCATTGACCTCGCGGCGGTGCCCGGTGTCGGTGAGCGCGGCCCAGGCCAGCGTCACGGTCCTGTGCACCGCGGGCAGGGCAACCGAATAGCTGGTCGAGCCTTGACCAATCTGGGTCACGGATGGTGCCTTCCGAATATGGCCATCGCGACGGTGTACCGGCTAGCGGTCGCTGACGGGGAGGATCTCGATGATATTACCGTCCCCGATGTCCACCGTCGTACCGGGCACCACCGCGAGCGACTGCCCGGACCGCAGGCGCTGCTTCCTTCCGCGGGGCGGAATCACGATCGTTCCGTTCGTCGAGCCGAGGTCTGTCACCACCACCGAGTCCCCCTCCTGGCGGATCTCGAGGTGGGTTGCCGAGACGGCATTCGTGTTCGATGGGATCGAAACGAGCCGCGGTGTCGATCCATCGGCGATGCGCGGGAGGCTCGGTCGGCGACCGAGGTGGTAGACGGCGTCGAGCCGGCGCTCGTCGCCGTGCGGGAGCCGGAAGCCGTAGCGGGCGCTCTCCGGCAGGGGTTCCGGCGCCGGGCGCACGAGCGCCGGGCCGGCATCCGTCGATGCCTGACGCCGGTCCCTGCTTCGGATGATGACGGTGTCCTGCATCATGGTGTCTCGCGTCATCTGGCGCGGGCGGAGAATCGTGTCGGCGTCCGGGACCCAGGCGTCCGGAGCGAGGAAAGGCTCCGGGATCGCGAGGGGCTCAGGGATCGGGAGGGGCTCAGGGATCGGGAGGGGTTCGGGGTTCGGGAGGGGTTCGGGGATCGCCTTCGGCTGCGGCACGTCGGCTGCGCGGGCGGCGGGTTGCTGCCCCGTCACCGACCAGAACAGCGCGTTCCCGGCGACCGCGCCCCGGTCGACCGCGCTGCCCGACTCGAGCCGGTTGGACGGGACAACGTCGTATCGGGGCGAGCCGATGACGACGCCGATGACGGCCTGGAACTCGGCCAGGAGCCACGGACGGATGTCCCGGTCGATGAACCGCCGCGACCCACCCACCGAGAACACGTCGACCGCGATGGCGCCGCGCACGATCGCGGAGACCGGCACGCCGTCCCCGTCGGTCGGATCCCCCGGGACCACGACGACGAAACTGCTGACCGCCTGCTCGCCGGAGAGCGGAAGGAGCGCCACGAGGGCCTCAATCTCCACCCGCGGCTGGGCGCCGAGCGCGGTCAGCGTGGCCACGATGGACAGCGGGGTGTCGATCGGCACCGCGGCGAGAAAGCTTCCGCCCGCCACAAACGTCCACTCGGCGTCCTGGCCGGGTGCGAGAAAGCAACCTACGCGTGCCACGCGATTAGTCTCCTCCCCCGGCGGCTAGCGACCGATGTACGACATGACGTGCTTGATGCGGGTGTAGTCCTCAAAACCATACATCGAGAGGTCCTTGCCGTAGCCGGAGTGCTTGAAGCCGCCGTGCGGCATCTCGGCGACGATCGGGATGTGGGTGTTGATCCAGACGCAGCCGAAGTCCAGCCTTTTGGCCAGACGCATGGCACGGCCGTGGTCCCGCGTCCAGACCGACGACGCCAGTCCGTACTGCGAGTCGTTGGCCCAGCGCAGGGCCTCGGCCTCGTCCGTGAACTTCTGCACGGTGACGACCGGTCCGAAGATTTCCCGCTGCACGGCCTCATCGTCCTGACGGAGGCCGCTCACGATGGTCGCCTCGTGGAAGTACCCTCTCACGCCCTGGCGGTGTCCGCCCAGTTCGACCACGGCATAGTCGGGCAGCCGCTCGATGAACCCGGTGACCTGGGCCAGCTGGCTGGCGTTGTTCACCGGCCCGAAGAGGATGCCGTCCTCGTTCGGCGCGCCGGTCCTCGCGTTGTCTTTCGCGTACGCGGCGAGCGCCGACACGAACTCGTCGTGGATGCCGTCCTGCACGAGCAGGCGCGTCGCGGCCGTGCAGTCCTGGCCGGCGTTGAAGAAGCCGGCGGCGACGATGCCCGCGACCGCCGCCGGGATGTCAGCATCGTCGAAGACGATGACGGGCGCCTTGCCGCCGAGTTCGAGGTGCACCCGCTTAAGGTCGCTCGACGCGGCCTTCGCCACCTCCATGCCCGCGCGCACGGACCCCGTGATAGAGACCAGTTGCGGCGTCTTGTGGTCGATCATGGCCGCGCCGGTGCTGCGGTCGCCCGTGACGACGTTGAGCACGCCCTTCGGGAGGAACTCGGCGGCAACCTCGGCGAGCAGCAGCGTCGCGCTCGGGGTGGTGTCGGAGGGCTTCAGCACCGTGGTGTTGCCGGCGGCGATGGCGGGGGCGAACTTCCACACCGCCATGTTGAGCGGGTAGTTCCAGGGGGTGACCTGGCCGACGACGCCGATCGGTTCGCGCCGCACGAAGGAGGTGTGGTCCTTGAGGTACTCCCCCGCCGACTTGCCTTCCAGGTTGCGGGCCGCGCCCGCAAAGAAACGAATCTGGTCGACGGAGAGCAGGATCTCGTCCTCGACCAGCGAGGCACGCGGTTTTCCGGTGTCCTGGGATTCCGCGTCGGCGAATTCGTCGGCGCGAGCCTCCATGGCATCCGCGATCCGGAACAGCGCGAGCTGGCGCTCGGCCGGGGTCGATTCGCCCCACTGCTCGAACGCCGTCTCCGCCGAGGAGTAGGCCTCGTCGACGTCGTCGGCGCTGGAGATGGGACTGGTCGCGTACACGTTCTCGGTGGCCGGGTCGATCAGATCCAGGCGTGCAGCCGACCTCGACTCGACGTACTCACCGTTGACAAAGTTGCGTAATTCGCGAGCGCTCATGACTGCGGGACTCCCTGGGTAATCGCCATCTCGGGCGCGGAATCGACCGCACCGTCGCGTTTATCCTATCCGTCGACCCGTCGGTCACGAAGGCCCAGTTGTTTGGATTCCGCAGTTTTGTGCGCGTCGAGCTGCGGATTCACTTGCCGATGGGCACTTTCACTGACACAATCGATGAATGAACGCAAACGGACGCAACCTCGCCGGCAAGCCGGCGCCGCTGGACGAGGTCTCCAAGAAGATAGTCGAACAGCTGCAGGCGGACGGGCGTCGCTCGTATGCCGAAATCGGCAAGGCCGTCGGGTTGAGCGAGGCAGCGGTGCGCCAGCGCGTGCAGAAGCTGACCGATGCCGGCGTCATGCAGGTCGTCGCCGTCACCGACCCGATGCAACTGGGTTTCTACCGGCAGGCCATGATCGGCATCCGTGCCACCGGCGACACCCGGGTGCTGGCCGACCGGCTGGCCGCCATCCCCGCCATCGACTACCTGGTTCTCACCGCAGGATCGTTCGACATCCTGGCCGAAGTGGTGTGTGAGAACGATGAGGAGCTGATAAACCTGCTCAACTCGCAGATCCGCAATCTCGAGGGAGTCACCTCCACCGAGACGTTTGTTTACCTCAAACTCCACAAGCAGTTCTACAACTGGGGAACACGATAAAAATGACCATTTCAGAACAGGCCGTTCCTGCCCACCACCACACTCACATCCCCGCCGCGGCACTGTCGCCCGGCGAATACAGCGATGCCGAGAACGCCTCGATGCAGCAGAAGGCCAAAGACCACCTCTGGATGCATTTCGCGCGCCAGTCGGTGATGGAATCCGGCGCCGGCGTGCCGATCATCACCAAGGGCCAGGGCCACCACATCTGGGACTCGACCGGCAAGAAGTACATCGACGGCCTGAGCGGGCTGTTCGTCGTCAACGCCGGCCACGGACGCAAGCGCCTCGCCGAGGTCGCCGCGAAGCAGGCCGAAGAGCTGGCCTTCTTCCCGATCTGGTCGTACGCGCATCCGGCCGCGATCGAGCTGGCCGACCGCCTTGCCGCCTACGCGCCGGGCGACCTGAACCGCGTCTTCTTCTCCACCGGCGGCGGTGAAGCCGTCGAGACGGCCTTCAAACTGGCCAAGTACTACTGGAAGCTGCAGGGCCGCCCCACCAAGCACAAGGTGATCTCGCGGGCCGTCGCCTACCACGGCACCCCGCAGGGCGCGCTGGCCATCACCGGCATCCCGGCCATGAAGGAAATGTTCGAGCCGGTCACTCCCGGTGGCTTCCGGGTTCCGAACACGAACTTCTACCGTGCGGACGAGATGGGCGCGGGCCTCGGCCACGACCTCGAGGCCTTCGGCCTGTGGGCGGCCAACCGCATCGAAGAGATGATCCAGTTCGAGGGTCCGGAGACCGTTGCCGCCGTGTTCCTGGAGCCCGTGCAGAACTCGGGCGGCTGCTTCACCGCTCCTCCCGGCTACTTCAAGCGCGTGCGGGAGATCTGCGACACGTACGACGTGCTGCTCGTCGCCGACGAGGTCATCACCGCGTTCGGCCGCATCGGCAACATGTTCGCTTCGACGACCTTCGGTATCGAGCCGGACATGATCACCTGCGCGAAGGGCATGACGAGCGGTTACTCGCCGATCGGCGCGACCATCGTGAGCGAGCGCATTTACGAGCCGTTCAAGCACGGCGACACAGCGTTCTACCACGGCTACACGTTCGGCGGACACCCGGTGTCCTCCGCCGTCGCCCTGGCCAACCTCGACATCTTCGAGGAGGAGAAGCTCAACGAGAACGTCCGCGAGAACTCGCCGATCTTCCGCGCCGAGCTGGAGCAGCTGCTGGACCTGCCGATCGTCGGCGACGTGCGCGGCGAGGGCTACTTCTTCGGCATCGAGCTGGTCAAGGACAAGGGCACCAAGGAGACGTTCAGCGACGAGGAGTCAGAGCGCCTGCTGCGCGGCTACCTGTCGAAGGCGCTGTTCGAGGCCGGGCTGTACTGCCGCGCCGACGACCGGGGCGACCCCGTTGTGCAGTTGGCACCGCCGCTGACCATCGGCCCGGCCGAATTCCGCGAAATCGGGGAAATCCTGCACGGGGTGCTGTCAGAGGCACCCAAGCACCTGTAGGTCCGAAATGTCCGGGGCGGGCACCCGATCCCGCCCCGGAGTTTTTCCGCTGACCTGCTCAGTCGCTCGAGTCCTCGTCGAACGGCACCTGGTACGCCCAGTCGGGCAGATGCCCGGAGCACACGACGGCGTTGAGCAGCGCGGCCATGCTGTATTCGGGGTCGATCGCGAGGGCCCCGTCGATGAAAATCCCGGCCACTGACCCGCGCCCGAGCGCCCAGGACAGCCAGGCGAGCATGCACAACGGGGCCGGCCTGGCCGAGCGAGGCGCCATCGCCACGACTGCCTTCAGCAGCGTGATGGCGCGCTCGATGCGGACGGGGTCCGGCCGCTCCGTGCCGAGCCCAAGCATCAGGTCGCTGGTCTGCCTGACCTCCGGGTCGACGCCGGCCGAGTGGTCATACTCGTCCCTGATGATGTCGTCCATGCTGCGCCCGGTAACCCTCTGGATGACCGCATAGCGCACGTTCAGCTCGTAGGTGTCGATGCCCACCTGCTCGCCGAAGGCGAATTGCAGCATCATCTGGTCGCGGTTCGACGGGCCCTGCACGAGGAACAGAAGCGCGCCGATGTCGTCCACCCGCAACGCCGACGCGTCCCAGGTGAGCGCAGCTTCGGCCGTTTCGACCGGGTCCAGGATGTCGCCGACCATGTCGATCAGCTCGGGCAGCGAGGCCGCGCTGCGCCCCAGCCGCTCGTACCTGACCAGCCGGCGGGCGACGCGTTCCTTGATGGCCAGGTCGACGGTCGGCAGTTCGGCACCGCTTCGGAGGGTGGCCAGGTCGCGGCGGGAGTCCTCCGGAATGGCCTCGTGCACCGCCGAGGTCGCGATGTCGCTGAGCGGGTGTCCCCCGGCCGGGCAGTCGGGGTCGAGGTAGGAGCCCCACGCATCCGCGCCAACGCAGAGCGCGTCGCGCACGAGGAACCCGGAGAGCGCGGCACGCGCGACCAGGACCTCCGCGAAGCGTTCGTGTGGGATTCCGGGGGCCTTCTCGAAGGCATCGTCGGTGTAGGCCACCGGGACGACGGCGTCGACGCCGGGGATCTTGCACAACGTGCCGATCAGCGTGGTCGCGATGCGCTTGTGCACCTTGGTCGGCGCGGCCGGATCCGGCAGGTTGAAGCGCATCGCACCGCAGGTGCGGTTGCCGCGGAAGGCGACGAGCACGATGCACTTTTCCGGGAGGAAGCCGAGGAGTTGCGGCACGAGCGCAAGGAAGTCGTGCGCCTGCCTGGTCTTGACGATGTTCTTCTGCATGCGGACACTCTGGCCTCGGCGTGGCCCCGCCCGGCCCCGGACGCCGGTTCTGGGGATAACCTCACCGCCCGCGAAGCCTGTGGAAAACGGTGGGGCGGGTTTTCACGAACGGAAGGGGAAGGGGGCCCGGGTCAGACCTCGGTGACGGCGGCGGCGAACTGGGCGTTGTAGAGGGCGCGGTAGGCGCCATCCGCGGCGAGGAGCTCGGCGTGGTTTCCCTGTTCGACGATGCGTCCGGCCTCCATCACGAGGATCAGGTCAGCGTCGCGGATGGTCGACAGGCGGTGCGCGATGACGAAGCTCGTGCGGTCCGCGCGCAGGGCGCTCATCGCCTCCTGCACGAGCACCTCCGTGCGCGTGTCGACCGAGCTCGTCGCCTCGTCGAGGATGAGCACGCTCGGACGGGCGAGGAACGCCCTGGCGATGGTGAGCAGCTGCTTCTCCCCCGCGCTGACGTTGCCGCCCTCGTCGTCGAGCACCGTGTCGTAACCCTCCGGCAGCGAGTGCACGAACCGGTCGACGTACGTCGCGCTGGCCGCCTCACGGATCTCCTCCTCCGTCGCATCCGGCCGGCCGTAGGCGATGTTCTCGCGAACGGTCCCGCCGAACAGCCAGGTGTCCTGCAGCACCATGCCCATGCGCGAGCGCAGGTCGTGGCGGGTCATCTCTGCCACGTCGACGCCGTCGAGGGTGATACGCCCGGAGTCGATCTCGTAGAAGCGCATCATCAGGTTGACCAGGGTGGTCTTGCCCGCTCCGGTCGGCCCGACGATGGCGACGGTCTGGCCCGGTTCGGCAACGAGGCTCAGGCTGTCGATGAGCGGCTTGTCCGGCAGGTAGCGGAAGGAGACCCGGTCGAACTCCAGGCGGCCGCGGGTGACCTCTGGGGTCACGGCCGGCTCCGGTTCTGGGCTCTGTTCCTCGGCATCCAGGAGCTCGAACACGCGCTCGGCGGATGCCACACCCGACTGCAGCAGATTGGCCATCGACCCGAGTTGGGCGAGCGGCTGGGTGAACTGCCGGGAGTACTGGATGAAGGCCTGCACGTCGCCGAGCTGCATCGCGCCTGAGGCAACCTGCAGGCCGCCGACGACCGCGATCCCCACGTAGACCAGGTTGCCGATGAAGTTCATCGCCGGCATGATCAGGCCGCTGACGAACTGGGCCCCGAAACTGGCCTCGTAGAGCTCGTCGTTCTTTTCGGCGAAGCGCTGGTCCACTTCGCGCTGACGGCCGAACACCTTGACCAGGGCGTGCCCGGTGAAGGTCTCCTCGATCTGGCCGTTCAGCTCGCCCGTGTTCTTCCACTGCTGGGCGAAGAGCTTCTGCGACCGCTTCGCGATGAGCATCGTGGTCACGAGCGTGAGCGGCACGGTGACCAGGGCGATCAGGGCGAGCACCGGCGACAGCAGGAACATCATCACGATGACGCCGACGACGGTGAGCAGCGAGGTGACTGCCTGGCTCAGCGACTGCTGCAGGCTCTGCGAGATGTTGTCCACGTCGTTGGTGACGCGGCTGAGCAGTTCGCCGCGCTGCACGGTGTCGAAGTAGCGCAGTGGGAGCCGGTTGATCTTCGCCTCGATCTGCGCGCGCAGGCGGAACACCGTGCGCTGCACGACGCCGTTCAGTACGTAGGCCTGCACCCAGCTGAAGGCGGAGGAGAACACGTACAAAGCCATCGCCCAGAGCAGCACGGTGGACAGCGCCGCGAAGTCGATGCCGAAGCCGGGCGTCAGCGTCATCCCGCTGAGCATGTCGGCTTTCGCGGTCTCCCCTGCTGCACGCAACTGCGCGATCAGGGCCGACTGGCTCACCCCGGCCGGCAGGTTCTTCGAGATGACGCCGGAGAAGATGAGGTTGGTACCCTCGCCGAGCAGCCGCGGACCGATCACCGAGAAGGTGACGCTCGCGACGGCGAGCACGAGCACGAGCACGAGCCAGGCTCGCTCCGGCCGCAGCTTGCCGAGCAGGCGCCGGGCGGACGGCCCGAAGTTCATCGCCTTCTCGGCGGGCATGCTCATGCCACCGAAGGGTCCGCCGCGCCCCATCGGCGGACGGGCCGGGGTCCTGGTGCCCTCTGCCTGACTCATGCTGCGTCCTCCGCGGCCAGCTGGGACGACACAATCTCTCGGTAGGTCTCCGATGTCTCGAGCAGCT
>DHJB01000061.1:402-1419 GCA_002404115.1 Microbacteriaceae bacterium UBA4731 | reverse complement strand
GTCGACGATGCTCGACACCCGCTGGGCAATGATGATCATGGTTGCTCCGTCGGTGTTCTCGCGCAGGGCCAGCCGGAGGCGGGCATCCGTCGCCGTATCGAGCGACGAAAACGAGTCGTCGAAGATGTACAGCTCCGGCCGTTTCACGAGCGCCCTGGCGATCGCGAGCCGCTGCCGCTGGCCGCCGGACACATTCGTGCCGCCCTGCGAGATGGGCGCGTCGAGGCCACCGTCCATCTCGGCCACGAAGTCCCGCGCCTGGGCGGTGGTGAGCGCCTGCCAGAGCTCGGCGTCCGTGGCATCCGGCTTGCCGTACTGCAGGTTGCTGCGCACCGTACCGGAGAACAGGTAGGGCTTCTGCGGCACCAGTCCGATGTGGCCCCACAGCAGGTCGGGGTTCAGCTCCTTGACGTCGACGCCGTCGACGCGCACGGATCCGCTCGTCGCGTCGAAGAGGCGCGGCATGAGGTTGACCAGGGTCGTTTTTCCAGACCCGGTGCTGCCGATGATGGCGGTGGTCTCCCCGGAGTGGGCGACGAAGCTGATGTCGCTGAGCACGGGCTCCTCAGCCCCCGGGTACGCGAAGCCGACGCCGCGCAGTTCCAGCTCGCCGCGGCCGATGGTCTCGTTGACGGGATGCGCAGGGGGGCGCACGCTCGACTCGGTTTCCAGCACCTCGCCGATGCGGTCCGCCGAGACGGTCGCCCGCGGGATCATCACGGCCATGAACGTGGCCATCATGACCGCCATCAGGATCTGCATCAGGTAGCTCAGGAAGGCGATCAGCGTGCCGACCTGCATCGAGCCGTCCTGGATGCGGAACGCACCGAACCAGATCACGGCGACGCTGGAGATGTTGAGCACGAGCATGACGACGGGGAACATGAGAGCCATCAGCCGCCCTGCGCGGAGCGCCGTGTCGGTGACGTCTTCGTTGGCCACGGCGAAGCGGCGGGTCTCGACGTCTTCGCGCACGAAGGCACGCACGACGCGGATGCCGGTGAGCTGCTCGCGGAG
>DHJB01000061.1:0-240 GCA_002404115.1 Microbacteriaceae bacterium UBA4731 | reverse complement strand
GAGCTGCTCGCGGAGCACGCGGTTGACCGCGTCGATGCGGGTCTGCATCTTGCGGAACAGCGGCACCATCCTCACGATGATCAGCCCGACCGCGACGAGCAGCACGGGCACGCTCACGGCGATCAGCCAGGACAGCTGCACGTCCTGCCGGATCGCCATGATGACGCCGCCGATGCTGAGGATGGGCGCGGAGACCATGAGCGTCGAGGTCATCAGCACGAGCATCTGCACCTGCTGCAC
>DHJB01000054.1 GCA_002404115.1 Microbacteriaceae bacterium UBA4731 | reverse complement strand
TGCGGTTGATCTCGTCGGCGAGCATGATGTTCGTGAACACGGGGCCCCGGCGGAACTCGAACTCGCCGGCCCTGGCGTCGTAGACGAGCGAGCCGGTGACGTCGCCGGGCATGAGGTCCGGGGTGAACTGCACCCGCTTGGTCTCCAGGCTGAGCGCGGCGCTGAGCGCCCGCACGAGCAACGTCTTCGCGACGCCCGGCACGCCCTCGAGGAGCACATGCCCGCGGGCGAGGAGTGCGATCATCAGGCCGGTCACGGCACTGTCCTGGCCGACGACGGCCTTGCCGACCTCGGTTCGAACCTGGGCGAGGGACTGGCGCAGGGTGTCGACGGTCGTGGCGGGAGCGGTCATGGGTCCATTCTTCCGTGCGGCGGGGTGGTGCCGGGCTGGTGGGGCGTGGTGGCGCGAATCGTGTCGAGTTCGAGGTCCCGGATCCGGTCTGACAGGGCGATGAGGTCGTCGTCGCGGGCCGGGAGGGTGTCGACGAGCGCGGCGCGCACCTGGCCGGACTCCCAGCCGGTGATCGCGGCGACGGCCACGACGATGTCGTCGAGGCTCGCCGTGCGAGGCAGCCCCACCCGCCGGGCCAGGCGCTGGACTGCCCCGATCCGGAGCGCGTCGATGGCGCGCAGCCGCGCGTTGCCGCGCGCGTACAACCGGGCGCGGCCCTCCATCGTTTCGCCGGCCCGCACCGTGACGGGCAGGTTCTCTGCGACGAGCGGCCCGAACCGGCGGCCGCGCCAGATCATGGCGGCCAGCGCCGCCAGCACAAGGAGCAGCAGCGTCGGGGTCACCCAGCCCGGTGTCAGGACGCCCAGTGACGGGGGACCGTCGCGGGCCACGTCGGCGAGGGTCGGCAGGTACCAGACGACGGTGTCGCTGGCGCCGAGCAGGTTGAGCGCGAGCGCCGCGTTGCCCGCGGTCCCGACCTTGTCATTGCTGAATGCGGCGGTGCCGGCGAGCAGAGTGAGGGCGCGCCCCGACCGGACCTGCTCGACCAGGGCGAAGGTGTGCCTGCCGCCGGGGAAGCATCCGGTCAGCACGGCGTCAATCTCGCCGGTTGCCTTCGGTGCGAGGCTGAGCATGCTGCCGCCCGGTGCGAGGGTGCCGGCCTTGACCGCAGCCGGAACCGTGCACTGCGCCGTCGGCGCTTCGACGCCGGCCCGGGCGACGCCGCCGAAGCCGACCCCGGGGGCGAGCGTCTGCAAAGCGAGGAAATCCGGACCGGCCACGACCGTGCGCCGGGCGAGACCGGCCATCGCGGTGAGCTGGCCGGCATCGAGGTATGAATTCGCGTCGGAGAAGAAAAGGACAGGGTCTGCCGCGCCGGCCGCCGCGGCCCGCGCCGCGCCGAGGGTACCGGCCACCGTGACCGTGACGCCCTGGCCGCGCAGCACCTCGATGACGGCCCTGGCGCCGTCCGGGGCCGCGTTGTCTGCGGCCAGCGGCGCGCCGGGGGCGTGTGCGCCGCCGGCGATGAGGGTGGCCGCGACCGAGACCGCGACGACGCCCACGCCGGCAATCACCCAGAACCGCGCCCGGCGGCCGGCGGCACGCAGGGTCGGCGTCGACGAGGGGGCGTTCACGCGTCCGCCGCCAGAACCGGGTACTCAAGGAGAACGGGTTGCGCGCCGCGCAGCCCGCTTTCCAGCGAGGACATCGCACGGTAGTCCCGCTCCGTGCCGGCCACGCCGAGGTAGCGCACCCCGTCGAAGGCGGTTGCCGCCGCGGCCAGCCGGTCGTGTTCCGCGGGGAACGCGGCCGCGGCCCTGGCGGCGAAGGCATGCGCGGTGGTGCCCGGCGTCACGACCAGCACGGTGCGCTCGACCAGGCCCCGCGCCATCGCGCGGAAGAGCTCCTCCGTGGCCAGGCTCCAGTCCCGCACGGCCGCGGCGGTTTCGGCGGCGCGGCGCATGTCCTCCGCGCTGCGCCGGTCGTCTTTCCCGAACAGCTCGGCCGGCAGCCGGCTGCGCCGGTTGATCCTGGGCAGGCCGAAGATGAGGAACGCGGCCACGATGACGCCCACCGCGACGAGGGTGAGGATGACCGGGGTCCAGCTTCCGAGACCGTCGCCGGTCGGCGCGGTGAGCGAGCGGATCCAGTCAAGGAAGTCCTTGGACAACCGGTCGAACCAGTTCGGCCTGGCCGCCTGGTACGGGGCTTTGGCCAGTTCCTCGCGGAGCCACCGCCGGGCTTCGGGCGCGTCGGGGTCGACCGGTATCCGCGCCCCCAGCGCGCCGGCGAACCCCCGAATCCCGATCATGCCGCGGCTGCCCCCTGGCCCGGCGCGTGGCCGTACGGATCGGCCACTCCGCCGCCCCTGCCCCCTGCCTCGACGAAGCGTTGCAGCTCCAGGTCCAGGCCTTCCTTGCGCATCCGCAGGTCGAGGTAGATCAGCGCGGTCGTGCCGGCCTGGACGACCCCCGCGACGGCGCCGAGCACGAGCGCGACGAAGAGGGTCAGCGCGTAGAGCACCGCGGCCGGGAGATACCCCTCGATCGCCGAATTCGGGTCGACGAGGGACATGGCGACGCCGAACAGGATGGACAACGGCGTCGTCACGATCTGGGCAAGCACGTTGACGATCGTCGACACCAGCAGTTGCACGCCGAGGGTGCGCCAGAAATAACCGTTCGTCAGCGACCAGGACCGGCGAACGGCGCGGCCGATGCCGAGCCGTTCGAGCACGATCAGGCTCGGTACGAGAGAGGTCTTCGTGAACAGCCAGGCGCCGACGGCGATGAGCGCCAGGGAGCCAAGGATGCCGATGATCACGCCGAGGGACACCCACGCGCCGCCGAGCGCGACGAAGAGCACCACGCCGCCCGCGACGAGGGCGACGCCGACGGTGAGGGCAGCGGAAAGGAGCACGGTCCAGAGCACGAGCGGCCACAGGCGGGGAGCGGCCGCACGCCAGAGGGCGGCGAGCCGAAGCTTCTCGCCGAGCGTCGCCCTGGCCACTTCGACGACGATCACGCCCTGCAACAGCGCCGACGCCACCACCGACAGGGCGATCGGCACGAGCGCCGACAGCACGATCGTGAGCGTCGAACCGGCCTCGACGGCGGCGCGCTCGTCCAGCGGCGCGTTGGCCACCCGGTCCAGCGCGAAGAAGGTGACCAGGCCGACGACGACGAGGGTGACCAGCGTGATGCCGCCCTGCAGGAGCAGGGCGCTGCCGAAGGTGGCCCGGGGGTTGCGGCGGAGCACCTGGAACGGCGCGGCCATCAGGTCGCCGAAGCTGAGCGGACGCAGCGGGATCAGGCCAGGCTTTGGCGGCGGAGCCCAGCCGGGAACCGGGCCGCCCTGCGAGACCTGCGGCGATCCGCCGGGCGGACCGTACACGCCGTAGCGCGGCGTGTCGCGCTCGTCATTCGTCGGGGGATGCCAGTTCTGCGGGTCCGTCACCCACCCATGCTGGCACATCGGAGGCTCGGAATGACGGCGGTACGGGTTCTCGCGGCGAGCTCGACTATTCTTGTGCCAGAGATTGTATGACTCACTGCGGCATCCCGGGTGAGCTCACTGGGGAACGGATGTATGAACGCACGCATTTTGGTCGTTGATGACGACACTGCGCTGGCCGAGATGATCGGCATCGTGCTGCACAGCGAGGGCTTCGAGCCGTTCTTCTGCGCCGACGGCGGCCAGGCTCTCGACGCCTTCCACTCGGTCAAACCAGACCTGGTTCTCCTCGACCTCATGCTGCCGGGCCTCGACGGGATCGAGGTGTGCCGTCTCGTCCGCGCGGAGTCGGGCACGCCCATCATCATGCTGACGGCGAAGTCCGACACGACCGACGTCGTGAAGGGCCTCGAGTCCGGCGCCGACGACTACATGGTCAAGCCGTTCAACCCCAAGGAGCTGGTGGCCAGGATCAGGACGCGCCTGCGCCCGACCCCGGACGGCTCATCCGTCAACCTGCAGATCGGCGACCTCGTCGTTGACGCCGCCGGCCACGAGGTCAAGCGCGGAGACCAGCAGATCAACCTCACCCCGCTCGAATTCGACCTGCTCCTCGCGCTCGCCTCGAAGCCGCAGCAGGTGTTCACCCGAGAGATGCTGCTCGAGCAGGTGTGGGGCTACCAATACAAGGCGGACACCCGGCTCGTCAACGTGCACGTGCAACGGTTGCGCGCCAAGGTGGAAGACGACCCGGATAACCCGCGCATCGTGATGACCGTGCGCGGTGTGGGCTACCGGGCCGGCGCGGCCAGCTAGGTCCGCCGTGGCGGTTCGCACCGGATTGGCCCGCAGCAGGTGGCGGTCCTGGCGGTCCTGGCCCGGCCAGGTCGCCTCCACATGGCGCGCGTCACTGCAGTTCCGCACGGTGGCGATCACCGTGCTGCTCTCCGGGGTCGCCATCGCCCTGGTGGGCATGTACATGTCGGTCAGCATCGGCAACGACCTGTTCCAGTCCAGGCTGAGCCAGGTGCTGCTGGACTCGAACCGCGCCACGACCGCGGCGCAGGGCATCCTTGATTCCTCCGACGCCGTCGACCGGGTGCAGGTGCAGACCCTGCTCGGCTCCGCCCGCACCCAGATCACCGCGGCGTCGTCCAGCCGGCTGATCGCCGTGTTCCGCGCGCCCGGCCAGGACGCCTCGACCGTGGCCCCGCAGGACCTCTCCACGTTCGGCGAGTCGACCGACGTCATCTCGACCGAGCTGCGCACGGCCGTGCAGGCGACCCCGGGGGAGCAGTACTGGCAGTCGGTGACGCTGTCGACTGAGGACGGCGTAGAGATGCCGGGGATCGTCGTCGGATCCCAGCTCACTGTCCCGGTCGCCGGCCGCTACGAGTTGTACATCGGCTACAGCCTCCACGACGCGGAGGCCACCCTGCTGTTCGTGCAGCAGACGCTGGGCTTCGCCGGGATCGCTCTGGTGCTGCTGATCGGCGCCGTCACCTGGATCGTCGTGCGTTTCGTCGTCACGCCCATCCGGGTGGCCGCGGAGACCAGCCAGAAGCTCGCCTCCGGCGACCTCGAGGTGCGCATCCCGGAAAAGGGCCAGGACGTGATCGCGACGCTGGCCAGGTCGTTCAACGCCATGGCTGACAGCCTGCAGAGCCAGATCAGGGAGCTCGCCGACCTCTCCGAGATGCAGCAACGGTTCGTCTCCGACGTGTCGCACGAGCTGCGCACGCCGCTCACCACCATCCGGCTGGCCGGAGACGTGCTCTACGACCAGCGGGCCACGTTCCCTCCGGCGACCGAGCGCACCGCCGAGCTGCTGCACACGCAGGTCGAACGCTTCGAGCTGCTGCTCAGCGACCTCCTGGAGATCAGCCGGTACGACGCCGGATCGGTGGAGCTCGAGACCGAGCCGACCAACCTGGTGCACCTGGTCGAGGATGCCATCGACGGCATGCGCTCGCTCGGTGAGTCCAAGGGAATCGAGCTCCGGCTGGTCGCGCCGGGCGGACACCTGGACGCGGAGGTCGACCCGCGCCGCATCCGCCGCATCATGCACAACCTCATCGGCAACGCCATCGAGCACGGCGAGGGAAAGCCCGTCGTCATCTCGGTCGACAGCAACGCGAACGCGGTCGCGCTGTCGGTGCGGGACTACGGGATGGGTATGACCGGGGCGGAGGTCGTGCACGTGTTCGACCGGTTCTGGCGGGCCGACCCGTCGCGCAAACGCACGATCGGCGGCACCGGCCTCGGTCTGGCGATCTCGCTCGAGGACGCGAACGCGCACCGCGGCTGGCTGCAGGTCTGGTCGAGCCCTGGGCGCGGATCCTTCTTCCGGCTCACGCTACCGCGGCGGGCGAGCGGCGTTCTCACGAACTCGCCGATTCCGCTGCCGCCCGACGACAGCTCTGAACCCGGCCATGTCGGAGGTCACTATGCGTAGCCGTGTACGAGTCCTGGCGGTCCTGGCCGCGGCGGCCGTGCTGCTCAGTGGCTGCTCGGGCATCCCGCGCAGCAGCGGGGTGCACGCCGGGCAGGCGGCCCTCCCCGACGACAACCCGGCGCCGGTCTTCCTGCCGTCGCGCCCGCGGAAGGATGCCAGCCCAGACGCCATCCTGCGCGGCTTCATCGACGCCGCGTCCAGCCCGGAGAGCAACTACGCGATCGCCCGTGAGTTCCTCACGCCCGGCTACAGCGGCTCGTGGGACCCCAACGCCGGGGTGACCGTCGACGACGGCAGCGGGCGGAGCACCACCGTCATCGACGCAAAGACCATGCAGTTCTCGGTGGATCCGGTCGCCGAGGTCGACGCGAGGGGCGAGTACCGCGAGGTCGACGCGTCCACGCCGGTGCCGCTCCGGTACCAGTTCGCCAGGGTCGGCGGCCAGTGGCGGATCAGCGAGGCACCCAACGGCACGGTCATCGACCAGAACACGTTCCGGGACGTCTTCAGCGCCCAGGCGCTGTACTTCTTCGACCCCGGCTTCGATTACCTCGTGCCTGACCTGCGCTGGTTCCCGCGCGGGGCATCCGCACCCACCAAGATCGTCAATGCCGTGCTCGCCGGGCCGAGCCCCTGGCTGGCCGGGGCGGTCGTCACGGCCTTCCCCGAGGGCACCAAGCTCACCGCCGACGCGGTGCAGGTCGTCGGGCGCGACGCCAAGGTCGACCTCAACAGCGAAGCCCTCAACGCCGACCGGCTGACCCTGCAGCGGATGGCGTCCCAGCTCGCCAACAGCCTCCCCGCCGGGCTGACCGTGACCGTCACGATTGACCAGAACTCCCAGGACATCGGCGACCTCGGCGGGAACACCCCGGCCGTCAACCCGCGCGTCGACGCCCGCGCCCTGATCCTGCGCGACGGCAAGTTCGGTTTCCTCGCGGCGACCGGTTCGTCGCTCACGCCGATCGCCGGGATCTCCGAGCAGATTGCCGCGCTGAAGCCGGCCGCCGTCACCCTGTCGCCGGGCCAGACCCTGGCGGCGGCGTTGACCTCCAACGGCGTCTACGGGGTGTCGGTCGGCGACAGCCCGCGGCTGCTCGACCCCCGCCGCGGTCTGATCGACCCATCCGTCGACACCGACGGATACGTCTGGTCTGTACCGTCCAAACGGCCAGGCGAACTCTTCGCCTACAGCAGCACCGGGACCGCGATCGCCGTCCCGACGCCGTGGCAGGAGGCGTCGTCGATCCGCTCGCTCAAGGTCTCCAGGGACGGCACCCGCCTGATCGCCCTGCTCAGCTACGGCGCCGACACGCAGTTCGTCGTTGCCGCGATCAAGCGGGAGAAGAAGGTGCCGGTCGGCCTGGGCGAGCCCGTTCTGCTGGCCTCCGATGGCGTGCCACTCGACGCCACCTGGATCGACGAACTCAACGTGGCGTCCCTCACCCGGCTGCCGGACGGCGAGGAACGCATCATCGCCCAGCAGATCGGCGGCGTGAGCACGCCGATCGAATCGGCGCCGGGCAGCATCACCATCGCCGGGAGCAACACCCTGCGCACACTCCGCACGCTGAACGCGAAGGGCGGCCTGCAGGTGCAGCGCGGCGTCGGCTGGCAGGAGCGGATCGACCGGGTCGCAGTGCTCGCGACCCAGCAGGGCATCGGCCGGTAGCTCCGGCAGATTGCTCCTCCACCGCGCCGCCGGCACACCGGTTCCGCACCGCGCCGGCGCGGGCCGGTTTCGCCCTGGCTTGCCCAGCCCAGCATGGCGTGATGACCGTGAAGACCCTGTTTGCCGGCGCGGCCGCCCGTGCCGTGCTCGACGCCTGGGCCGTCCTGGCGCCCACGGAGTGCAGCGGCTGCGGCGCCCCCGACCTGGCCCTGTGCGCCGCGTGCCGGTACGCCCTGGCCCCGCAGGTGCACCTGTGCAGGCGCGACGGCGTCCCGGTATGGGTGGCCCTGGACTACTCGGGCGTGGCCAGGCGCGTGATCGGCGCCTATAAGGACGGAGGGCGCACGGATGCCGCCGGCCCGCTCGCCGCTCCGCTCCGGGCCGCCGTCGTCGCCGCGCTCTCCGCCTCCACGGCCTCCGCCCCACCGCCCGGCGCGGCCGGCGTTCACCTGGTCATCATCCCGTCATCACGGCGAGCGTGGCGCGCCAGGGGCTACCATCCGGTGGAGCTGCTGCTGGGGCGTGCGGGCCTCGCGCAGAGCCCCGTGCTCAGGCAGGCGGCAGACGTGGCCGACCAGGTCGGTCTCGGCAAGCTCGCGCGCGACCGGAACAAGCGCGGGTCGCTCGTCGCCAGGCGACCGCTGGACGGGCTCCGTTGCCTCGTTGTCGACGACATTGTGACCACGGGGGCCACGATCTTGGAGGCCCGGCGCGCCGTGCTCGAAGCCGGCGGGGAGGTGGTCGGACTGGTCGCACTCGCGGAAACACGGCGTCTCCACGGGGCCGTGGATGGCAGGGAGGAAACTGCCAGATAAAAGCTGTGACTTATCCGGCCGGCCCGGCTACGGTGGTCTTATCGGCGCGCAACGATCGCCCGGAAAGGGCGATCCGCCAGATCTGGAGGTCGTCATGGAAACTAATATTGTTGGACGAAACCTGGGGATCACTGATCGGTTTCGGCAATACGCCACCGAAAAATCCGAAAAGATTGCGGGTCTGGCCGAGAAGGCGCTCGCGCTCGAAATCAAGGTCAGCCGTCACCGAGAGAAGAACGAGCGCACGGGGTCGGCCGGCAACGACCGGGTCGAACTCACGCTGATCGGCAAGGGCCCCATCGTGCGGGCCGAGGCCGACGGATCCGACAAGTACGCCGCCTTCGACGTCGCACTCGGCCGCCTGCTGGAGCGTGTACGCCGGGCGAAGGACCGCAAGAAAGTGCACCGCGGCGGCGCCCACCGTCCCACCTCGCTGCAGGAGGCATCCGCGGGAGGGTTCAGCGTCGTCGACATCACCCCGGCCGACGTCGAGACCCTCGAGCGCGTGCGCACGGGAGCGATCCCGATCGTCACGGAGGAACACCCGGCCGTCGAGGCGGAAGAGGAATACTGCCCGGTCGTCATCCGGCGCAAGGTCTTCGCCGCAACTCCGATGACGGTCGACGACGCGCTCTACTTCATGGAATTGGTCGGTCACGACTTCTACCTGTTCCAGGACGCGGAGACGAAGCGTCCGAGCGTGGTCTACCGCCGCAAGGGCTGGGACTACGGAGTCATCGAACTCGATGAGAACGCCGAGGGCACGGCAGCGGGACTGAAAGAGGCGTAAGCCACTGCCCGCCGGCTCAGCCCGCGACCAAGTAGCATTGCTATAGTTGCCGGCTGGGTCGGCGCTACGTGCGTCCGGCCGGACGACAGGCGCGTCCGCGCGCCGTGACGACTAGTGGAGTGCATTCGTGGCCTCAATTCTGGAAAAGGTTCTTCGTGTTGGTGAGGGGCGCGTCCTGCGACGCCTCGAGAACTATGCGAAGGCCATCGACGCGCTGGAAGAAGACTTCCGCCACCTCACCGATGAGGAGCTGAAGAACGAAACCGTCCAGCTGCGCGAACGCTACTCGAACGGCGAATCGCTCGACGACCTGCTGCCGGAGGCGTTCGCCGCCGTCCGCGAGGCATCCACCCGCACCCTGGGCCTGCGTCACTTCGACGTGCAGCTGATGGGCGGGGCTGCCCTGCACCTCGGCAACATCGCCGAGATGAAGACCGGTGAGGGCAAGACCCTCGTCGCGACCACAGCCGCGTACCTCAACGCGATCACCAGCCGCGGCGTACACGTCATCACGGTCAACGACTACCTCGCCAGCTACCAGAGCGAGCTCATGGGGCGCGTGTTCCGCGCCCTCGGGATGACCACCGGCTGCATCCTCTCCGGCCAGACGCCCGAGCAGCGCCGCGACCAGTACCAGGCCGACATCACGTACGGCACGAACAACGAGTTCGGCTTCGA
>DHJB01000039.1:1347-3261 GCA_002404115.1 Microbacteriaceae bacterium UBA4731 | reverse complement strand
CCTCGGCGACCTCGACGGCATCACCGGGATCGGCGCGAAGAAGCTCGAGGCCTATGGCGAGGCACTGCTCGAGGTCGTCGCGACCGGCGCCGCCGCTGCGGAATAGAGCCCATGGACTGGACCGGCTACTACGACGCGCAGGCCGGGCGAACCGTGCGGTCTGTCCTGGCGCAGACCCTCGAGCTCCGCGGAGACGTGGCGCCCGGCACGGCCATTGACCTCGGCTGCGGTGAGGGCACGGAGACCCGCCACCTGCTCGCGAATGGATGGCGCGTGCTCGCAATCGACGCCGACCCCGCGGCGGAGGCGCGCGTGCGCTCCGGTCTGGGGCCCGACCAACTCGACCGGCTGACGTTCCGCCGCGCGCGATTCGAGGACATCGGTGAGCTTCCGCCTGCCGATCTCGTCTGCTCGAGTTTCTCACTGCCGTTCTGCGATCCGGCGACGTTCCCGGCGCTGTGGTCGGGCATCCGGTCTGCGCTGAAGCCTGGCGCCTGGTTCGCCGGCGAGCTCTTCGGCCCGCACGATTCCTGGTTCGGTCGCACGGATATGAACTTCCATGACCGCGCCGAGGTCGAGGCGCTGCTCGCCGGACTCACGGCGCACAGCCTCGTCGAAGACGACCGCATGGGCCAGTCCGCCTTCGGCCCCCGGCACTGGCACGTCTTCCACCTCATCGCCCAGCGCCCCGCCTGATCCCCTCGCCTCGGAGCCTCGGCGCCTCGCTCCGCTTTTCGCGCTGCCTGTCGAATTCGACGGAGATTTTCGGCTTTTGACCGGATTCTGACCAGATATCGGGCCCCCAGGGCAAAATCTCCGTCGAATTCGGGAAGGCGGGGCCCGCTTCTGGGAGCCGGCGTTTGTGGACGAGAGTACGCCCCGCGCCGCAGGACTTGTGGGATGTCTACAGAACGGATGCCGGGCCGGGCGGGCTTCTTTGTAGCCGGGTCACGCACGATTTCCGCCCCGACCGGAGCCATACCTAACGTGGAGAAATTCCAGTTCCGCGCGAAAGACGAAGGACCGACGATGGTTAAAACCGCCCAGCGCCCCGCCGCCCCCACTGCTACTTCCGGCTCCGCAATCGAGCCCGGCGTCGATACCGGCCCGATCAAGGTTGCCGACGATCCGACCGCCCCGACCGTGAACCTGCCGGCGCTGAAGCGGCAGCTCCTTGGCACCTGGGCCGACGTGCGCGCCACGGCCCGCGAGTTGACGGCCAGGCCCGAGATGCACCGCATCGAGGGGCTCTCCATGGACGAGCACCGCACGCGCGTCTTCGGCCAGCTCCAGATGCTCGCCGACCTCGGCCATGTGCACCGCGCCTTTCCGAAGCACCTCGGCGGCCAGGGCGACCACGGCGGCAACATCGCGGCCTTCGAGGAGCTGGTCACCGCCGACCCGAGCCTGCAGATCAAGGGCGGAGTGCAGTGGGGCCTGTTCGGCGCCGCCGTCCTGCACCTGGGGACCCAGCCGCACCACGACGCGTGGCTCCCCGACATCATGAGCCTGAAGGTTCCCGGCGCGTTCGCGATGACCGAGATCGGCCACGGCTCGGATGTCGCCAGCATCGGCACAACGGCGACCTTCGACCCCGACACCGACGAGTTCGTCATCCACACCCCGTTCCGGGCGGCGTGGAAGGAATACCTCGGCAACGCGGCGAAGGACGGCGTCGCGGCCGTCGTGTTCGCGCAGCTGGTCACGCAGGGCGTGAACCACGGCGTGCACGCGTTCTACATGCCGATCCGCGACGCATCCGGTGCGTTCCTGCCCGGCATCGGCGGCGAGGACGACGGCCTCAAGGGCGGCCTGAACGGCATCGACAACGGCCGCCTGCACTTCACGAACGTGCGCATCCCGCGCGAAAACCTGCTCAACCGCTACGGGGACGTCACCGCCGACGGCACGTAC
>DHJB01000039.1:0-1202 GCA_002404115.1 Microbacteriaceae bacterium UBA4731 | reverse complement strand
GCCGCCACCCAGGCATCCGCCCTCGCGCTCGCGATCGCCGTCACCTACGGCAGCCAGCGCCGGCAGTTCACGGCGGGCAGCGACACCGACGAGGAGGTCATCCTCGACTACCAGCGGCACCAGCGCCGGCTGCTGCCGCGCCTGGCGACGACGTACGCGCAGACCTTCGCGCACGACGAGTTCCTGGTGAAATTCGACGCCGTCTTCAGCGGGCAGGCCGACACCGACGACGACCGCCAGGACCTGGAGACCCTCGCGGCCGTGCTCAAACCGCTGTCGACCTGGCACGCACTGGACACCCTGCAGGAGGCGCGCGAAGCCTGCGGCGGTTCAGGGTTCATGGCCGCGAACCGGCTCGTCGGGCTGCGCGCCGACCTCGACATCTACACGACCTTCGAGGGCGACAACAACGTGCTGCTGCAGCTCGTCGCCAAGCGCCTCCTCACCGACTACAGCAAGAAATTCGCCACGGCGGATGTCGGCGCCCTCGCCCGGTACGTCGTGCAGCAGGCCGCCGACCGCGCGTACCACGGCACCGGCCTGCGCACGCTCGCCCAGACGGTCGCCGACTTCGGCTCCACCGCCCGGTCGGTCGGGGCGCTGCGCGAGACCAACGTGCAGCGCGAGCTGCTCACCGACCGGGTCGAGACCATGATCGCGGATGCCGCGGCGCGGCTTCGTTCGGCGAACAAGCTGCCCAGGAAGCAGGCCGCCGACCTGTTCAACGCGAACCAGAACGAGCTCATTGAAGCGGCCCGCGCGCACGGCGAGCTCCTGCAGTGGGAGGCGTTCACGAGGGCCGTCGAGACCACCGCCGACGTCGGCACGAAGCAGATGCTCACCTGGCTGCGCGACCTGTTCGGTCTCGGGCTGGTCGAGAAGCACCTGGCCTGGTACCTGATCAACGGCCGGCTGTCGGCCCAGCGTGCGCAGTCCGTCACGGCGTACATCGATCGGATCATCGCCAGGCTCCGTCCACACGCGCAGGACCTCGTCGACGCGTTCGGGTACAGCCAGGAGCACCTGCGGGCGCCGATCGCGTCCGGAATCGAAGCGCAGCGCCAGGACGAGGCGCGCGAGTACTACCGTGAGCTCCGCGCGGCCGGCCACGCGCCCGCCGCGGAGAAGAAGAGCGCCCGGAAGACCAGCGCAGGGAAGACCAGCGCAGGGAAGACCAGCCGGACGAAGAGCAGGGCCTAGCG
>DHJB01000079.1:36934-37975 GCA_002404115.1 Microbacteriaceae bacterium UBA4731 | reverse complement strand
GCGGCGAGCGCCTCGGCGTCGGATTTGAAGACAGGTGCTTCCGTCGCGGGAGCGCTCGTGGGCGGCGCCGGCGCGGGCGCGGGCGCGCACCCGGCGAGCGCCAGCGCCGCGAGCGCAGCCGCGGCGAGGAGGGGACCCCATGAACTCCGCATCCAGTCACGGTAGGGCACATCACCGAACCCGCGTGAAAACTATCCACAGTCAGGGTGCCGCCCGCGCATAACTCCTGCTATTCGATCAGCTCGCCGCCAGCTGCCCCGCCATTCCTGGCCGCGCAGGTTCGCGCCTTGAGAACTGCAGGAGTTATGCATCCGGTGAGCGGGGAAAACGACCGTAGGACGCCCAGGAAGGACATAGCGCTGGGCACATGTCGTAGCTTTGAACCCATGCAGGTCACACGATGACGATCCCCGGCGCCTGGCGCCGCACGGCCCGCGGGGCCGGACTCCTCGCCGACGACGGCAGCGTCGCCGCAAGCATCTTCGCTGAGATGAGCGCCCTGGCCGGCAGGACGGGCGCCATCAACCTCGGGCAGGGCTTCCCCGATGAGGACGGCCCCGCGGAGGTACTCGAAGCGGCGCGCCAGGCCATCTCCGACGGCGTCAACCAGTACCCGCCTGGGCGCGGCATGCCTGTGCTCCTCGACGCCATCGCCCGGCACCAGCAGCGCTTCTACAACCTGGCCGTCGACCCCGGGACCGAAGTCCTGGTCACCGCCGGGGCCACCGAGGCACTCGCCGCCACGATCCTCGCCCTGCTGGAGCCGGGCGACGAGGTCGTCACCTTCGAACCGTTCTACGACGCCTACGGCGGCCTCATCGCGCTCGGCAGCGGCCTCCATCGCACCGTCCGGCTGCGCTCCCCCGACTTCCAGCCCGACCTCGACGAGCTCCGCGCGGCCATCACGGACCGCACGCGCCTCATCATCGTCAACAATCCGCACAACCCGACGGGCGCGGTGTTCCCCCGGGAGACGCTCGAACTGATCGTGGAACTCGCGCACCGCCACGACGCCCTCATCGTCACCGACGAGGTCTACGA
>DHJB01000079.1:28864-36863 GCA_002404115.1 Microbacteriaceae bacterium UBA4731 | reverse complement strand
TTCAATACCACCGGCTGGAAGATCGGCTGGCTCACCGCACCTGCCCCGCTCGTGACGGCGATCCTCGCGGTCAAGCAGTTCCTCACCTACGTCAATGGGGCGCCGTTCCAGCCCGCGATCGCGCTGGGCCTCGACCTGCCCGACACGTTCTTCGCCGGCATCGCCGCCGATCTGCAGGCCAAGCGCGACGTGCTGGCCCGCGGGCTTACCGCGGCGGGGTTCAGGATCACCGTTCCGCAGGGATCGTATTTCATCGTTGCGGATGCCACGCCGCTGGGCCACACGGACGGCGCCGAGTTCTGCCGCCGTCTGCCCGGGCTCGCCGGGGTGGTCGGAGTTCCCATCACGGCGTTCTGCTCCCCGGCGCACCGGGCCGAGTACGCGTCGCTGGTGCGCTTCGCGTACTGCAAGAAGCCGGACGTGCTCGAGCACGCCGCCGAGCAGCTCGCGGGGATCTCGGCAGGCTGAGGTCCCGCCAGCTGAGCCGCGGACACAACACCTTCGTTTTCAAAATGAAGGTGTTGTGTCCGCAACTCGACTGGGTGCCGCAGCCCTCGCGGGGAGGGCAGCGGCACGAGAGGGCTAGTGGGCCAGCACCGGGTAGTCGGTGTAGCCGGCCGCGCCGTCGCCGTAGAAGGTCAGCGGGTCGGCGTCGTTCAGTGGCAGGTCTTCCTGCCAGCGGCGCACCAGGTCGGGGTTGGCCAGCGCGGGGCGGCCGACGGCGACGGCGTCGGCGTGCCCGTCGTGCAGGATGGCCAGCGCTTCCTCACGCGTGGTGACGGCGCCGAATCCGCTGTTGACGAGCACCGGCCCGTCGAAGCGCGCACGCAGATCCTGGACCAGCTCGCCGGCCGGGTCCTTGTGCAGGATGCTCAGGTACGCCGTCTTGAGCGGGGCGATGCCATCCACGAGCGCGCCGTAGGTGGCCAGCACGTCGGCGGAGTCGGGCTCGAGAGCATCCTGGATGTTGTGCTCGGGCGAGATGCGGATGCCCACGCGGCCGACGCCGATCGCCGCGGCAACGGCCGTGACGACCTCGATCACGAAGCGCGCCCGGTTGGCCGGGGAGCCGCCGTAGACGTCGTCACGCTGGTTCGACGCCGGGGAGAGGAATTCGTGCAGCAGGTAGCCGTTGGCGGAGTGGATTTCCACGCCGTCCAGGCCTGCGGCGATCGCGTCCCTGGATGCCTGCACGAACTCTTCGACGATCGCGGGAAGCTCCTCTGCGGTCAAGGCGCGCGGCACCGGGTACGGCTGCTTTCCGTCGTAGGTGCGGGTCTCACCGTCAATGGCGATGGCGCTGGGGGCGACGACCTCGCGGCCCCCGGTGGTGCCCTCGTGGGTGACGCGACCGGCATGCATGACCTGGGCAACGATGCGTCCGCCCTCGGCGTGCACCGCGTCGGCCACGTTCTTCCAGCCGTCAAGCTGCTCGGGGGTGACCAGGCCGGGCTGGCCGGGGAAGCCCTGGCCGGCATGGCTCGGGTAGGCACCCTCGGTGACGATCAGGCCGAGGGATGCGCGCTGCCGGTAGTGCTCGACAACAAGCGGGCCTGGTACGCCGGCCGAACCCGAACGCACGCGCGTCAGGGGGGCCATGACCACCCTGTTGGACAGTTCCAGCTCACCGAGGGTCAGCGGGGTAAAAAGATTCACAGATAACTCTTTCCGTCAGATCGGGAAGCACGTTCCCTCTGTCGCCCAACGGGGTAGACCGGCGGTCTATTCCGGTTCCGCCAATCCACGCGCCGGTCTGCCCCGAAGATAGAGCATGAGCTCCACGTCGATTTCGCTCGGCTACTGTCCCTTTCCGCTCTGCGCCGATCCGGAGACTTTCGGCCTGTCAACCAGCCCCATCGGCACCAGGGCCGGCACCGTATCGGCCACGCATGGCCGGCGATCGGCGAGCGACACCGCGACGGTCGGCACCGTCATCGCCGCCCTGGCCTCTGAGGCCAGGCCGCGCGCCTTCTCCCTGGCATCCGCTCGCGCCGGACGCTACGACGCCGAACGATCGTGGTCACGCATCGATTGTCCGGTGAGGGCCACCCACGGCGACACCGACGTGTTCGTCGCCGGAACCGGCCAGGAACGGCTGAGCCGCGTGATCCGCGACTTCGCCGGCGAAATCATTCCCGGAACCGGGCACTTCGGCCACGTTGAGAGGCCGTATGAGACACTCGCGACGCTGCTCGGCCGCTCACGGTAGGCACGGTCGACGCGGTTGTCGCTTCTCTTGCGTTGCCAGACCAAGCGGAGGATAGTTGAAGGGGCCTCCGGCCCCCCTGCAAGTGGTACTCTCGCTTTCTCCCGCTCGCGGCACCTGATCCACCCGATTGAAAGCGGCACAACATGGGTTCCCTCACGTACGACCGTGTAACGGTCGAGTTCGACGATCGAATTCTGGCGCATTTGCAGATCGTCATTGTGCAGAAACTGCGCCGAGGTGAGAGCTTCCTGCTCTCCTGGCGCAACGCAGCCGAGGTCGGGGACGGCCGCAGCTCGGCGTGGCTGCACCCCGCCATCCCGCTCTACTTCAAGTTCGCCGGCGGCCAGCCGCCCACAATCAACCCGCTCTGGCTCGCCCAGCTCACCCGATCAGCCAACAGCTCCCAGGGCCTGGTGGCCACTGGCGAGGAACGAGCATTGACGGATCCGGCCCGCGGGTCACGCCCCGATTCGGCGTACAGCGTTCACGCCGCGCCGCAGTCCCAGGCGACCGTAGCCACCGAGTCGCGCCCCGGAACCGGGCTGAGCGAATCGCCGATCGACTAGCGCTCGATCGACTAGCGTTCGACCACGCGGAATCGGCGCAGGGCCAGCGCCGGGTTGACGACGCGCACGGCTGCGATCCGCTCCGCGGAGACCCACGCGACCGCGACATCCGTCGTCTCGCCGATCGTCACCAACTCGACGCCCATCGGGTCGACCACCATGCTGTTGCCTATGCCGACGGGCGGGGCGTGGTCGGCGGCCGCCACGTAAATCGTGTTCTCCAGCGCGCGGGCGGTGACGAGCGTGCGCCAGTGGTGTTCTTTCAGAGGGCCGCGCACCCATTCGGCCGGCACAAGCACGAGGTCGGCGCCGGCATCGACCAGCCGACGGGTCACCTCCGGGAAACGGATGTCGTAGCAGGTCTGCAGCCCCACGGTCAGGCCGGCCACCTCGAACGTTTGCGGCGCCTCGACCGCACCGGCCATCACCCAGTCCGATTCACGGTCGCCGAAGGCGTCGTAGAGGTGCAGCTTGCGGTAGGTGGCGACGAGCTCGCCGGCGGGGTTCACCGCGACGAGCGTGTTGGAGAAGCGCTCCTGGTCGGGGGTCTGTTCCAGCATGCCGGCGACCAGGTGCACCCGCAGTTCCGCGGCGAGCGCGCCGAGCGCTGACACGAACGGGCCGTCGAGCGGCTCCGCCGCGGCCACGAAGGCGCGACTCATTGTCGGCTCGAAGAAGGCCGAATACTCGGGGAACACGACCAGCCCGGCGCCGCGTGCGACCGCGGTCATGGCCAGCGCGCGCATGTCGGCCAGGTTCCGGGCCAGGTCCGCGCCCGGCCTGAATTGGGCCACCGCGACGCCCAGTGACGCCTCGGGAACAGACGTGAGGAGATCAACCATGCCGCCAGCCTATCCGGCGGGCTCGCACCGAATCATCAGGCTGCGTGGCCGGCGACGTGCCACGATAAGCGCGAGGGGACCGCGATGCGAAGGGTGCACGGATGAAGATCTTGGTGGTGGAAGACGACGATCAGATGGGCGAGCTGATCGAACGCGGCCTCCGCGCTGACGGCTACGACATCGTGAGGGTTGCCAACGGCGTGGACGCACTCATCGCCGTGGCCAATGAGGAGTTCGGGCTGGCAGCCGTCGATGTGATGCTCCCCCAGATGTCCGGTTTCGAAATCTGCCGGCGGATCCGGGAAACCGGAAGCACCATGCCCGTGCTGCTGCTCACCGCCCGGGACACCGTCGACGACCGCGTCTACGGCCTCGACAGCGGCGCCGACGACTACCTCACCAAGCCGTTCGCCTTCGCGGAGCTCACGGCGCGCGTTCGCGCACTGCTGCGCCGGCACTCGATGGGAACACCGCAAAGCCTCGAACTCGGCCGACTCGTGCTCGATTCCCGTGACCTGACGGTGAGCATTGCCGGCCGCCCCGTCTCGATGAGTCCGAAGGAGGCGGCCCTGCTGCGCCTGCTCTGCAGCCGCGCCGGGTCCACAGTCGACCGCACGACCATCCTGGAAGAAATCTGGCACGGCACCGACCACATCGACCCGAACATCGTCGACCAGTACATCAGTTACCTGCGCCGGAAGATCGATTCAGAGGCCGCCGGGGTGCGGATCGTGACCGTGCGCGGCGCCGGCTACACCGTGGAGCTGACCGGATGAGATGGCTGCCCGGGCTCTCGATCCGGGCACGCATCACCCTCGGCAGCCTCGTCATCGCCGCGGTGCTGTTCAGCATCGCGGCCTTCTTCTTCCGCCTCGAGGTGCAGTCGATCCTCAACGAGACGACGGCAACGCTGCTCGAGAATGACACGGCGCCCGTTGTCGCCGAGCTCACCAGCGACCCCTCGAAGCCACCAGACCGGCCCGGCGAGGGCCAGCTCATCGCGGTGCTGGATCCCGCCGGCCAGGTGCAGGTCTCCAGCCTGCCCAAAAGCCTCACCAAACGCATCACGTCGCTCGTCACGCTCGGCGATGCACCCCATCTGGTGAACACCGGCCGGTCGACCTACCTCGTCGCCGTCGAGACCGTACCCACCCCCACCGGGGATTGGGTCGTCGTGGCCGCCCGCAACGAGGAGGCGCTCACCCTCCTTCTCGACGAGTTGACCCGCGTGCTGATCATCGGCGCGGTCGTGCTCATCGTCGGCTTCGGCATCGCCTCCTGGCTGCTCACCGGGGCCGCGCTGCGACCCGTCAGCAGGCTGCGGGAAGAGGCCGAGAGCCTCAGCGCTGCCGGGTCATCCGCGCAACTCCCCGTTCCGGCCGGCCGGGACGAAGTCAGCCAGCTCGCGGTGACGCTCAACGCCTTCATCGCCCGGCTGCGCCGCGGTGTCGACCGCGAGAAACAGGTGGTGTCCGACGCGAGCCACGAGTTGCGCACCCCTCTTGCCGTGCTCAAGGCCCAGCTCGAACTGGCCCACCTGAATTCCGGGGACGCGACCGCGCTGGAGAAAGACATTGACGACGCATCCGTCACCGTCGATCGGCTGTCGCACCTCGCCACCAACCTGCTTGAGCTGTCGAAGCTGGAGAGCCAGCAGGTCTCCCCGGAGACGGACTGGGCCGACCTCACCGCCGAGATCACGGCCTCGGTCGACCGGGCCCGGGTCGTGCGCAACGGCCACGAACTCGACGTCGCCTATGAGATCGTCGGCGACGATCCGCTCGGGCGCTTTACGATCTCGCGAACCAACATCGGGCAGCTCGTGGACAACCTCGTTTCGAACGCGGTGATCGCGATGAATGGGAAAGGCACGGTGACGGTTATGCTCCGCCGGGACCGCGACCTGGACGCGGCCGTGTTGACGGTCGTCGATACCGGGCCCGGGATGCCGGAGGAGTACATCCCGCTCGCGTTCGACCGCTTCTCCCGGCCCGACCCTGCCCGCGCGAGCGGCTCGGGCGGCTCAGGGCTCGGCCTCGCCATCGTGCAGGCGATCGTCGAACGGGCCCACGGATCCATCGAACTGCGGAACACGGGCAGCGGACTGTCCGTGGAGGTGAGACTGCCGCGCCACACACCTCACAATCTGTGAGGGTTCACAGTCGAACAGCGCCCCTCCCAAGGAAATCGTTAAACGCCCGGCCTAACGTCGGAGTGTGACCTCCGTTCTCGCCCCGCCGCTCGCTGAGCTTCGCCCTCAGCCTGGGTCGCGGAGCGCGCGCGGGTTCGCCGGAACGGCCATGCTCCTCGGCCTGCTCGGATTCCTGATCTCCTTCGCCGGTTCCTGGCAGCCGTCTTTCTGGGGCGACGAGGCAGCCAGCGTCATGTCGGTCGAGCGGTCGCTCCCGTCGCTCTTCCGCATGCTCGGCCACGTTGACGCCGTGCACGGCACATACTATGTGTTCCTGCACTTCTGGATCGATGTCTTCGGCGCCTCCGAGTTGTCTGCTCGGCTGCCGAGCGCCATCGCCATCGGCCTCGCGACAGCCGGGACAGCCGTGCTCGCCCGCGGGTTGATCAACGCCCGAGTGGCGGTCATTGCGGCGCTCGTCTTCGCCGTGCTCCCCCGCGTCACATTCATGGGGACCGAGGCCCGCTCGACCGCGGCGGCAACGGCCATCGGCGTCTGGTTGACGATTCTCCTGGTGCAGGCGCTTCGCACACGCAGCACGCACGCCGGCATCCGCTTCGGGCTGTGGGCCGGCTACGCCGTGGTGTTGGCGGCGGGGACCTGCGTGTTCCTCGACCTCGCGTTGATACTCGCCGCTCACGCGCTCGCCGTTGTCCTGTTCACGACGCCACCCGAACGGCGGAGGACGGCCGCCCGATGGGCGGCCTCGACCCTCGCCGGCCTCGCCTTGTCCTCGCCGGTCATCTACTGGTCTGTGAGCCAAAGCCAGCAGATTGCATTCATCGGCCGCCGGCCGCAGGCCGGGGTGTTCGACGTTGCGGTCATCCAGTGGTTCGGCACACTGCCGTTTGCGATCGTCGCCTGGGCGATGATGGTTCTCGCCGTCGTCACCGTGATCGGCAACCGCCGCGGCGCCCCGACGAGCGCTCACGCCACCCGGAGCGTTCTCGCGGTGATGTTCGCCTGGATGCTGGTTCCGACCGTGGTGCTCCTGATCGGCACCCACGTCATCACGCCCATGTACGCGCACCGCTATCTCTCGTTCTGTACCCCGGCCGTAGCCATCGTGATCGCCGTCGGGATCGCCTGCTTCCGGATGCGCTGGCTGCAGGTTGCCGCCGTCCTCCTTCTCGCCGCCCTCGCCGTGCCGAGCTATCTGGTGCAGCGCGAGGAGTTCGGCAAGGGCAGCGACTGGCGGGTGGCAGCGGAGGCCGTGCAGGCGAAGGCGAACCCGGGCGACGCGCTCGTGTTCGATGAGAGCGTGCGTGCGTCGCGCAAGCCCCGCCTGGCGCTGCACCTCTATCCGGCGGAGTTCCAGGGCCTGCAGGATGTGACCCTGGACCAACCCTTCTCCGCAACCGACGGGCTCTGGGACACAACGATTCCGCTGGCATCGGCGGCCTCCCGCCTCGCTCACACGAACACGGTCTGGTTGCTGCAGTACAAGGGCAGCAGGGAAAGCACCGAGGACACCGACATCCGTACCCTCCAGCAGCTCGGGTTCACGATGACGAGTGAAACGACGGTGCACCGCACTATCATTGTCGAATTGACGAGGTAGCCCCCATGCCAAACACGCTGGTCATCATCCCGACCTACAACGAGCTCGAGAACATCGAGCCGATCGTCGACCGCGTGCGCGCGAGCGCTCCGGCGGCGGACATCCTCGTCGTCGACGACTCCTCCCCGGACGGAACCGGCCGGCTGGCCGACGCTCTGGCCGAGCGGCACACGAACGTGCACGTGCTGCATCGCGGCGTGAAGAACGGCCTCGGCGCCGCCTACCTCGAAGCCTTCACCTGGGGCCTCTCCCGCGGCTATGACCAGCTGGTGCAGCTCGATGCCGACGGGTCACACCTACCGGAGCAGCTCCCCCGCCTGCTGGCCGCGGCGAACACGGCCGACGTTGTGATGGGTTCGCGCTGGGTGCCCGGCGGAGAAGTCAAAAACTGGCCGTGGCACCGCCGGATGCTGTCCAGGGGTGGTTCGGTCTACTCGCGCATCCTGCTCCGCCTGCGCCAGGGCGACGTGACCGGCGGCTACCGGGTGTACACGGCGCATGCGCTCGAACGCATGCAGCTGTCCAAGGTCGAGAGCCTGGGCTACTGCTTCCAGATCGACATGCTGCTGCACGCCGTGCGGGCCGGGTTGCGCGTCGTCGAGGTGCCGATCACGTTCGTGGAACGCACGC
>DHJB01000079.1:28238-28708 GCA_002404115.1 Microbacteriaceae bacterium UBA4731 | reverse complement strand
CGGCGCCGGGGCCGGGCGGCCACGGGCCGTGGAGCCGACGGCACGGTCGCGGCAGGGGCAGCGCCAGGGATAGCGGCGTAACCCGGTTGGGAGTTTTGGTCATTCTGACTATATGATTGTTCCAGCAGTTAAAGTCAGTTTGACCTTTACTTGATGGATGTCCCTATGACCGAGCTACCCCAGGCCACGCTCGCCGTGTCGACGGTGATCTTCGCCCTGCGCCCGGACGAGGAATCCGGCCTGATGACGCTGTGGCTACCGCTGGTGCGCCGGATCAGGGAACCGAACCTCGGCCAGTGGGCGCTCCCGGGCGGCTGGCTGCCGGCCGACGAAGAACTTCCGTCCGCCGCCGCGCGCACCCTCCGGGAGACCACCGGCCTGGCCCCGCGATACCTCGAGCAGCTGTACACCTTCGGCGACCTGGGCCGCTCCCCCGGCCAGCGCGTCATCTCCGTCGTGTACTGGGCCCT
>DHJB01000079.1:14746-28130 GCA_002404115.1 Microbacteriaceae bacterium UBA4731 | reverse complement strand
TGCGCGACGTGCACGAGGCCGTGCTGCAGAAGCCCCTCGACCCGGCCAACTTCCGCCGCACGGTCGAATCCTCCGGCACCGTCGTCGACACCGGCGAACGCGTCGCCGGCACACGCCACCGCCCGCCGCGTCTCTACCGCTACGACGATTCCAGCCGCCTCGCCGACGCAGGACCCCTGGGTCCCTCTGTCGGCTGATATTCACCGCTCTGCTCCAAAGCCTGACCACCACACCCAAGGAACCATGACATGACCATCGCATCGGTTGACCGGACCATCCAACTCATCAGCGCGGGAGCCGCCGCCGGCAGCACCTGCAGTCCCGATCTCGCCACCGCGCCGTGGGAGTTCGACTCCGGCACACCCGGCTACGGCCCTGGGTCTTCGATGGGCGACGTCATCCCGACCGGCTCCCCACGCCAGGGCGAGCTGCCCGAGAGCTACCGCACCGCGTCGACGGAGGAGCTCCGGGCGCGCATCCGTGCCGCCAAGGAGACGCTCGGCGACCGCGTCGTGATCCTCGGGCACTTCTACCAGCGCGACGAGGTGTTGCAGCACGCCGACTTCGTGGGCGACTCCTTCCAGCTGGCGCAGGCAACCAAGAGCCGACCGGACGCCGAGGCCATCGTCTTCTGCGGCGTGCACTTCATGGCGGAGACCGCCGACCTGCTCTCCGGCCCGCAGCAGGCCGTGATCCTGCCCAACCTCGCGGCGGGCTGCTCGATGGCCGACATGGCAGACATCGACTCGGTCACCGAGTGCTGGGAGCAGCTCGAGGAGCTGTACGGCACCGGGCCGGATGCCGACGGCCGCGTTCCCGTCATCCCGGTCACCTACATGAACTCCTCGGCGGCGCTCAAGGGCTTTTGCGGCGAACACGGCGGCATCGTCTGCACCTCGTCGAACGCCGAGACCGTGCTCGAGTGGGCGTTCGAGCGCGGCCAGCGCGTTTTGTTCTTCCCCGACCAGCACCTCGGCCGCAACACGGCCAAGGCCATGGGCGTTCCCCTCTCGCAGATGCCGATGTGGAACCCGCGCAAGCCCCTCGGCGGCAGCACGGCGGCGGAGCTGGACGACGCCAGGGTCATCCTCTGGCACGGCTTCTGCAGCGTGCACAAGCGGTTCACGGTCGACCAGATCTCCACGGCCCGGATCGAACATCCCGGCGTGCGTGTGATCGTGCACCCCGAGTGCCCGATGCCTGTCGTCGACGCTGCCGACGCATACGGGTCCACCGACTACATCAGCAAGGCCATCGCGGCCGCGCCCGCCGGCACCACCTTCGCGATCGGCACCGAAATCAACCTGGTGCAGCGGCTGGCCGCGCAGCACCCAGAGCACACGATCTTCTGCCTCGACCCGGTGGTCTGCCCCTGTTCGACCATGTACCGCATCCACTCCGGCTACCTCGCCTGGGTGCTGGAGGCGCTCATCGCCGGCGACGACAAGCCGGCCGAAGTGCTGAACCGGATCACGGTTTCCGAGGACGTCGCCGGAAACGCGCGCATCGCCCTCGAGCGGATGCTCGCCGCCAAGCCGCCGGTCACGACCAGCGCGACCGCCGAGGCCTGACCATGACCTCGGTGCTCGTCGTCGGCAGCGGCCTGGCCGGGCTGACCGCCGCGGTGCGCGCGACGGATGCCGGCCACAGCGTCACCCTCGTGACCAAGGGCACCCTGCCGGAGAGCAACACGCGCTACGCCCAGGGCGGGATCGCCGCCGCCCTCTTCCCCGACGACTCTGTGGACACCCACATGCTGGACACGCTCCGGGCCGGCGCCGGGCTCTGCGACCCGGCCGCCGTGCACGTGCTGTGCGCGGAGGGGCCGGCCCGCGTGCGGGACCTGATCCGGTTCGGCGTGGACTTCGACCGCGACGACTCCGGCCTCACCCGCGGGCTCGAGGCGGCTCATTCGCGCTCGCGCGTGCTGCACGCCGGCGGCGACGCCACCGGGGCGGTCATCGAGGAGGCCCTCGTCGCAACGGTGCGGTCACGGGCGGCGCAGGCCAGGGCGCGCGGTTCCGCGCGCGGCGGCGAGCTGCGCATCCTGGAGCACACGATGCTCACCGATCTGATTGTGCGGGACGGGCGCGTCGCTGGGGCGACCGTGCTCGGGGGTGGGGCCGGCCTGGACGCGCCCGACGGTCTCGGCCTCCAGGACATCGACGCGGACGCCGTTATCCTCGCGACCGGCGGCGCCGGGTCGCTCTACCGGCACACCACGAACCCCGACCTCGCCACGGGCGACGGGGTGGCCGCGGCCTGGCGGGCCGGGGCATCCGTCGCCGACCTGGAGTTCTACCAGTTCCACCCCACCGCGCTCGCGGTGCCCGGTACGCCGCTTGTCTCAGAGGCGGTGCGCGGCGAAGGCGCCGTGCTGCGGAACGCGAAGGGCGAACGCTTCATGCTCGCGCTGCACCCGGACGCCGAGCTCGCCCCGCGCGACGTGGTCGCCAGGGGCATCGCGCGCGAGATGGCGGCCCAGGGCGGCGAGCCGGTGCGCCTCGACGCGACCGGGCTCGGTCGCGACCTGCTTCAACGACGCTTCCCGACCATCACGGCGGCCTGCCTCGCGGCCGGACTCGACTGGGCGGTGGAGTCGATCCCGGTTGCCCCTGCCGCGCACTACTGGATGGGCGGCATCCTCACCGATGTGTGGGGACGCAGCACGATCCCCGGCCTGTATGCGGTCGGCGAGGCCGCGCGCACAGGCGCGCACGGCGCCAACCGGCTCGCCTCCAACTCGCTGCTCGAGGCCGCCGTGTTCGCGGACCGTGCCGTGCGCGCGCTCACGCTCGCCGACCCGTCCACCGGCACCCCCGCCGAATTCGACGGAGATTCTTCCCGACACGCCACAGTGTCCCTCCCGCACGACGGCGTGTCCCCGAAAATCTCCGTCGAATTCGACTGGGCCGGCGCCGCGGACGCAGCGGGCGACGGCGACGGCGGGGACGAGTTTTCGCGGGAGAAGCTGCAGGGGGTGATGTGGGAGGCCGCGGGGGTGCTGCGAAGCGGCGACTCGCTCGCTGCGGCATCCGTCACCCTGGCCGGCTGGGCACGGCCGGGCACCGGCACGGATGCCCCGGTCAGGTCCCATGAAGACGCCAACCTGCTCGACCTCGCACGAATCACCGTCGAAGCCGCCCTGGCGAGGGAAGAATCCCGCGGCGCGCACCACCGGGCCGACTTCTCGGTCGCCCGTCCCGAACTCGCCCACCCGCTCGTCTGGACCCGCGCGGACGAGCGAATCGAGGCCAAGGAGGCCATCGCATGCTGACCAGTCACGCCATCGACACCGTCGTGCGGGCCGCCCTCGACGAAGACGCCCCCTGGGGTGACCTGACCTCGGCGGTGCTGATCCCCGCCGACGCGCTCGCGACCGCGCAGCTCGTGGCCCGCGAGCCCGGCGTCTTCAGCGGGAGCGCGGTCTTCGAGTCAGCGTTCCGGCTCACCGACCCGCGCATCGTCGTGCACCTGCTCGCCGCCGACGGCACCCACTTCGAACCGGGAACGGTGCTCGCCGAGGCGTCCGGCCCCGCCCGCGGCATCCTGCAGGCCGAACGCATCGGCCTCAATTTCGTGCAGCGGATGAGCGGGATCGCCACCCTGACCGCCCGGTACGTCACCGAGATCGCCGGCACGCGGGCCCGGATCGTCGACACCCGCAAGACCACGCCGGGGCTGCGCGCCCTGGAGCGCCAGGCCGTGCGCGACGGCGGCGGCCAGAACCACCGGTTCAGCCTCTCCGACGCCGTCATGGCCAAGGACAACCACCTCGCCGTGCTCAGCGCGAGCGGGCTCGGCCTGACCGAGGCGCTGCGCGAGGTGCGCGAGCGACTCTCCCACACCACGCATTTCGAGGTCGAGGTCGACCGGATCGACCAGATCGAGCCCGTGCTCGCCGCCGGCATCGACACGATCATGCTCGACAACTTCACGCCGGACGAGCTCCGCGAAGGCGTTCGCCTCGTCGCCGGCCGCGCGATCGTCGAGGCGAGCGGCGGCGTCTCGCTGACCACCGTGCGCGCCATCGCCGAGACCGGCGTCGACGTGATCTCGGTGGGAGCCCTCACCCACAGCGTGCACTCGCTCGACCTCGGCCTCGACGTGGTCGTCCTGACCGAGGGCTGACCGGGACCCGCCATGATCTACCTCGACAACGCCGCCACCACCCCGGTGCGCCGGGAGGTGCTCGAAGCCATCTGGCCGCACCTCGCCGGCGGGTTCGGCAACCCGTCGAGCCACCACCGGGTGGGCGAGGCGGCCGCCGCCGCGCTGGCCGATGCGCGCCGCACCGTCGCCCGCCTGCTCGGCTGCCGACCGGCGGAGGTCGTGTTCACGAGCGGCGGCACCGAGGCCGCCAACCTCGCGGTGAAGGGCATCGCGCTGGGCGCCCCGCGCGGCCGCCACATCATCACCACGCCCACCGAGCACGAGGCGGTGCTCGAGTCGTGCGACTACCTGCGACGCGTGCACGGCTTCGAGATCACCACGCTGGCGGCGGATGTCTCCGGCCTGGTCGACCGAGGCGAGTTCAGCCGCGTCATCCGCCCTGACACCACCCTCGTCTCGGTGCAGTACGCCAACAACGAGGTGGGCACGGTGCAGCCGATCAGTGAGCTCGCCCAGGTCGCCCGTGAGGCCGGTGTGCCGTTCCACACCGACGCGGTGCAGGCAGCCGGCTGGCTGCCCCTTTCCGTTAGTGCCCTCGGCGTCGACGCGCTCGGCATTTCCGGCCACAAGCTGGGCGCACCCCAGGGCACCGGGGCGCTCTACCTGCGCGGTCGGCTGCCGATCGAACCGGTGCTGCACGGCGGCGGGCAGGAGCGCGGCAAGCGCAGCGGCACCGAGAACGTGGCCGGCGCGGTCGGCCTGGCGATGGCGCTGCGGCTGGCCGAGCAGGAGCGCGAGGAGGCGGCCCGGCGCATGTCGTCGCTCCGGGATGCGTTCATCGCCACGGTGCTCAGCGAGACGCCGGTGGCCCGGCTCACCGGGCATCCGGTGCATCGCCTGCCAGCGAACGCGTCATTCGTGTTCCCCGGTACGAGCGGTGAGGCCGTGCTGCTCGAGCTCGAACAGCGCGGCATCGTCTGCTCGAGCGGATCGGCCTGCGCGGCCGGCAGTGACGAGCCGTCCCATGTGCTGACCGCGATGGGAGTGCCGGCCGAGGTGGCGCAGACGGCGGTGCGGTTCACGCTCGCCGCGACCACGACGGCCGAGCAACTCACCGAGGCCGCGGCATCCGTGCGCTTCGCCGTCGACGCTGTCCGGAGCATCGGCGCGGCCTGAAGCGACTTCAGAGCCAGCGGGGCGCGACCGGGGTGTCCTGCGTGCTGGAGGTGACGCCGGCAGAGCCGCGACCGCAGGCCCACGCGGTCACGTCGGCGAGTGACCCCGACACGATCTGGGGGTCGGCGGCGTCGAGGTCGCCGAGCTCCGGGGTCTCCGCGCCGGACACCGACAGAAGGAGGCCGGCGTCTTCGCCCCGGCTTTTCCACGCGGCCGTGATGTCTCCGAGCAGCCGTACCAGGAACTCGGCAGGCATGTCCGCGAACGTGGCACCGGTGTTCAGGTCCACGCCGTGGATCCAGACCTCGCGGGTGCGCATCCAGACCGTTTCAGAGGCCGGGACGATGCGCCCCTGTGCCGTCTTCACCGGATGCGACCAGTGGGCCGCCCGCAAATCGCGCCATTCCGCGTTGAGGTGCCTGGCGGACTGATCGTACAACTCGCGCAGGGCACCGGCACCCAGGGTGGCCCCCTGCGTGATCTCACGGCTGCGCGCCTCCGGGGACTCGTACATCGGGGTCTCAACCCCGGTGCCGGCCCATTCGATCAGGCGGACGATGGCGCGGGCGTTGTAGCCGACGTGGGCGACGACATGGCTGCGGTTCCAGCCGGGCAGCAGGGAATCTTCGTCCAGCTCCGCATCCGACAACCCATCGAGCGCCCGGCTGAAAAACGCGGTCCCCCGGCGAGCAGTCAGCAGTTCGGCCTCGAGGACGGGGTCGGTGGCCAAATCGCGGCGCACGGTCATATTTCCTCCTGTGATAGCCGGAATGAGCAGTCGTGTGCACGCTACAGGTGAGAGCTGTGTAGCCGGCCCAAATTGACAGCCACGACCCTCACCCCTAACCCGCGGAGTGCGGCTCATCCCCATTGGGGGCCAGAACCAGACGCATCGCTCAAGGAAGAGGATTCAGCCGCATGACCTCCGTCACAACAGAAACCACGTCCGAAAAGGGGCTGGCGCGTACCGCACAGTCGCTCGCCCGCTGGACGGAGAAGTGGTTTCCGGACGCCTATGTCTTCGCCCTCGCCGGCGTTCTCATCGTGGCCATCGCCGCCCTCGCCAACGGATCGTCCCCGCAGGCCATCGTCGACGCTTTCGGCAACGGCTTCTGGGATCTCACCGCGTTCACCCTGCAGATGGCCATGGTCGTCCTCACCGGATACGTCGTCGCGACGTCCCCGCCGGTGGCCAGGCTGATCAACCGGCTCGCCGAACTGCCGCAGACCGCGAGCAGCGCCGTGAGCTTCGTGGCGTTCCTGTCGATGTCCGTTTCCTTCCTGAACTGGGGACTCAGCCTGGTCTTCGGCGGCCTCCTGGCGCGCGCAATCGCCCGGCGGGTGGACCTGCGGGTCGACTACCGCGCCCTGGGCGCGGCGGCCTTCATGGGCCTCGGCGCCGTCTGGGCCCTCGGCATGTCCTCCTCTGCCGCCCAGCTGCAGGCCACCGCCGACTCCCTGCCTCCCGCGCTGCTGAAGATCACCGGCATCCTGGACTTCGGAACCACGATCTTCACCTGGCAGTCCTTGACGATGTGCGGCCTTATCATCGCGTTGACCGTCGTGATCGCCCATTTCTCCGCGCCGCGCGGTGACGCCATCAAGACCGCCTTCGAGCTCGGCGTCGACGTGAACGACCAGCCGGAGCCGGCCGCTCCCCGCACCCGTCCCGGGGAATGGCTCGAATACAGCCGCGTGCTGCCGGTGCTCGCCGCGCTGATGACGCTGGGCTGGCTGGTCTCGCAGTTCCTGACCAAACCGCTCCTCGCCGTCGTCAGCAACCTGAACGGCTACCTGCTGATCTTCCTGATGCTGGGGCTGCTGCTGCACGGAACACCACGCAACTTCTTGCAGGCCGTCACGAAGGCTGTGCCGGCGACCGCCGGCATCCTCGTTCAGTTCCCGCTGTACGCGGCCATGGCTGCGATCCTGACCAGGGCGGTCGGCAACGGTGGGCTGTCGGTTTCGGAGCACCTGTCCCAGTTCTTCACGAGCCTGGGCAGCGGCGGGGGCTTCCCTGTGGTCATCGCCATCTACACCGTGATCCTCGGGATCTTCGTGCCGTCAGGCGGCGGCAAGTGGCTGGTCGAGGCGCCGTACGTCATGCAGGCGGCTACGGATGTGCACATGAACCTGGGCTGGACCGTGCAGATCTACAACGTGGCCGAGGCCCTGCCGAACCTGATCAACCCCTTCTTCATGCTGCCCCTGCTCGCGGTGCTCAGGCTCAAGGCCCGCGACCTGGTGGGCTTCACGTTCCTGCAGTTCATGTTCCACCTGCCGGTGGCGCTGTTGCTGGTCTGGCTGCTGGGCATGACGTTCAGCTTCATCGCGCCGGTTCTGCCCTAACGGGCAAGGTCGGACAGTTCGACGACCTCGGCGAGTTCGGCGAGGCGGTGCGCGCGGCTCGACTCGGCCGGCGTGAACGGGTCACCGGGGCGAACGAACAGCAGCGGCCCGTGCCAGGTGGTCGGGATCTTGAGCAGGGTGCCATCCTTCGGCCGCGGCCCGGACTCCGGGGATTCGGGATCGTCGACGACGATCTCCGCAGCGAGGAGCTCGGCTATGACGGGGGCCAGCTCGCCGGGGTTGCTGGCGACCCTGGCCGCGAGGCTCAGGGCCCTGGTCTGGCCGTCGGTCACGGCGAGCGGCGTCGTCGGCCAGACCCGCGTGTCCCAGCCCCCGCTCGCGGCCACGGCGGCGAGCAGGTCGTCGTCGGTAAGCTCGCCGGGGGCGCTCAACACGAATTCGTCGAGCACGCCGCCGCCGACCGGATGCACGTGGATGCCGAGGATGTTCGCGTTCAACCGGGCCAGGGCACGGGTGATCCGCTCCAGGGCGCCGGGCTCGTCCGGCAGCCGGGTGCGCACCCGCCAGAGGGCCGGCGAGGTGTCGAGCCTCCGGTGGCGGCGCAGGGTCGGCGCGTGCAGCCAGGAACGCAGGAGCCTCCGCGCGGAGGGTTCGACCACCCAGACGACGAGCGCCGTGGCCGTGACCGCGAGCACCCCGACCTTCGCGAGGTAGGGCAGTTCCGTGTGCTCGACGATGGCGTATACGACAAGTTCGATGGGAAGGATCGTCACCACATGCGCGACGGTGATGCGCGTCTTGGAGACCTCAGGCAGCTGGCCGCATTCGTGGCAGGCCAGCTGGGTCGTGCCGGCTTTCGCCGTGCCCGGATGTCGTGCGTTCCCCCGCTTCATGATCCCATTCTGGGCATCCGCCGTTACGGGCAGGTTGCGGCGGTGTCACGGGCGAGCGAAATCTCCGCCAACGGCTGGGGCGGTGCCGGTCAGTGCGGGGCCTCGAGGTCGATCGTCTCGAGGTGCTCCGGCACCCGCGCGCTCCAGCCGAGGTCGTGCTTCATCCGATACCGCAGGGCATCGGACGATTCGGGTTCCCCATGGACGATGTACGTCATGACCGGGGCACTCGGGGCTGTTCGCATCCATTGGATGATCTCGTCGGAGTCCGCGTGGGCCGAGAGGCCCTGCAGTGCGACCACCTCGGCATTGATCGGTATGTCCCGCCCGTAGATGCGCAGGTGATCGTCTCCCCGCAGGAGCGCGGCGCCGCGCGTGCCGCCGGCCTGGTAGCCGGTGAGGACGATGGCGTTCTTCCGGTCGGACCCGTACGCGGCAACGTGGTGCAGCACCCGGCCGCCGGTGAGCATCCCGCTGGCCGAGATGATGATCATCGGCCCACCGCGCAGATTGAGCAGTTTCGATTCGTCGACGGTGTGCACCAGTTTGGCCAGACCGTACATTCTGTCGAATTCGTCGGGCGCGAGCCGGTGCTCATTCGAGTGATGCTGGTAGATGCCGGAGGCATTGATCGCCATCGGGCTGTTGAGGAAGATCGGGATGGCCGGGATCTCACCGCGGTCGCGCAGGCGCGACAGGTGCAGCAGCACGGTTTCCGACCGGCCGACGGCGAACGCGGGGATCACGACGACGCCGCCGCGTTTGGCCACCCGCCGGATGACGTCGCCCAGGGCATTTTCCGGGTCAACCGGCGAGTGTTTCCGGTCGCCGTAGGTCGACTCAGATACGAGGATGTCCGTCGCCTCGAGCGGCCGAGGGGGTTTCATGAGGGGGTCGTCGGGACGGCCGAGGTCACCGGTGAAGTGGAGGGTGGTGTCGCCCACCCGGAGGTGGACCTGGGACGCCCCGAGAATGTGGCCGGCCGGGACGAACGTGGCACGGATGCCGCCGCCGAGGTCGCGTTCCTTGTCGAAGCCCTGCACCAGGAAGGAGTCGAGGGAGGCGAGGGCGTCGTCCGCCGTGTAGAGCGGCCGCGGATTCTCGTGCCGGGACGACTTGCGTTTCTTCGCGAAGGCCGCCTCCTCCTCGAGGAGGTGGCCGCTGTCGGGCAGCAGGAGCCCGCTCAGCTCGGTGGTTCCCAGTGTGGCGTAAACGGGCCCGGCGAAACCGTCGCGCACGAGGGCAGGGATGTACCCGGAGTGGTCGAGGTGCGCGTGGGTCAGGAGCACAGCATCGATCGAGGCCGGGTCGACCGGGAAGGGGCGACGGTTGCGGTCGCGGAGCTGCTTGTACCCCTGGAACAGGCCGCAATCGACGAGGATCCTGCGGCCCCCCGATTGCACGAGGAAGCGCGATCCCGTGACCGTTCCGGTCGCTCCGAGGAACTGGAGGGTTGAAGCTGAGCCTGCCGCCACGGTGATCTCCCCAGACCGGTCGATGGAGTTGCGACAAAACTATTTTTGCGGCCGGTCCCTGTCAAGGGTCGAACGTCCCGACCGCGGGAGGGAAAGACAAAACGAGGGCAAGACAAAACCCCCGGAATCGCAATGATTCCGGGGGTTCCTTTTGTTGCGGGGGCAGGATTTGAACCTACGACCTCTGGGTTATGAGCCCAGCGAGCTACCGAACTGCTCCACCCCGCGCTACAAGAACTAATCTACCACAGCCCCACAGGCCCCTTGACCCGATCGCGCCTTCCGAGCCGATTCCTTCGCCGACTTTGTCCGTTTCGGTCGAGATTGCCCTGTACGCGGGGCAATCTCGACCGGAAGTGTCAAAGTCGGCGAAGGGGGAAGCGGCCTACTGGCCGAGCAGGGTGAGCATCTTCGCGATGGTGTCGGAGAGCCTCTTGTCGGCCACGCCGTACGCCGTGAAGTCGCCGGCGGCCAGCGCCGCCTGCTTCTCGGCGAGGGCCTGCTTCGCGACCTGGAGCAGCGACTTCAGCTGGGCATCCTTTGCCGCGTTGCCGGTCGACGACGGCGGAGTCGTGGTGCCGCCCGGCGTCGTGCTGGTCGGCGGCACGCCGGTGTCTCCCGCGCTCGCGCCGGAGTTCCCGCCGAAGAGTACGTCGAGGGCCTTGTCAAGGGTGTCCTCGAAGGCGATCTGGTCGCCGAACGCCACGAGCACCTTCTGCAGCAGCGGATAGCTGGTGTTACCCGTCGACTGCACGTAGACCGGCTGCACGTACAGCAGTCCCCCGCCGACCGGCAGCGTCAGCAGGTTGCCGTTGAGCACCTTCGACTGGCCCTGCTTGAGCAGGTTCAGCTGGGTGGACACGGCGGGGTCACCGTTGAACTTGTTCTGCACCTGGCCCGGCCCTGGCACCGTGTCTTCCTTCGGCAGCGTGAGCAGCCTGAGGGTTCCATAGCCGCTCGCGCGTTTACCGTCGGTCGACCCGGCATCCGCATCCACGGCAAGGTAGCCGGTGAGCACGCTTCGGCTGGTGGTACCCGTCGCATCCGGGATGTACGTCGAATACAGCGAGAACGACGGCTTCTTCTGGCCCGGCATCTGCATCGTCAGGTAGTACGGCGGCTGCAGTGTGGTGGCCCCGGCCGGCGAGGTGGGATCGTCAGGCGTGATCCACGCGTCGTTCTTGGAGTAGAACGAACCTGCGTCGGTCACGTGGTACTGGCCGAGGATGGCGCGCTGAACCTTGAACAGGTCGGCCGGGTAGCGCACGTGGCTCATCAGGTCGCCGCTCATCTGGCTCATCGGCTTCAGCGTCGACGGGAAGATCTTCTGCCAGGTCTGCAGGAGCGGTTCCTTGGCATCCCAGGCGTACAGGGTGACCGAACCGTCGTAGGCGTCGACGACGGCCTTGACCGAGTTGCGCATGTAGTTGATCTTGTCGAGCGCGAACGGCTGCGCGGGCGTCTCCGTGTCGGCGATCGCATCGCTCAGGCCGACCGGGGTGGAGTACGGGTAGCTGTCGGAGGTCGTGTAGCCGTCGATGATCCACTTGACCCGGCCGTCGACAACGGACGGGTACGCGTCGGAGTCGAGGGTGAGGTACGGGGCAACCTTCTTCACGCGCGTGACGGGGTCACGGTCGTAGAGGATCTGCGACTTCGCGTTCACCGAGTCGGACAGGAAGATCTGCTCCGACTGGAACTTGAGCGCGTAGATCAGCTTGTTGAAGGGGTTGTCGAGCTTGGGTCCGCCGTTCCCGGTGAAGGTCGTGTAGGTCTCCTGGGCCCCCCCTGTGCCCGACGGGTAGTCGAGCTCCACGGGTTTGGTGCCCGTTGGCGCACCGACGATGGACACCGGCGGCGAGTTCTCGCCGAAGTACACGCGCGGCTCGTACTTGCCGAACGCGCCCTTCGTCGGGATGCCGGATTCCAGGAACACCGGCTGGCCGTCGGCCGAGCGCTGGTTGCCGTAGGCCGCCACAACACCGTAGCCGTGGGTGTAGACCACGTTCGTGTTCACCCAGGTCGCACCGGAACCGAGCCCGGCGAGGCTGAGGTCGCGCACGGAAACGACGGTGTCCTGGGACTTGCCGTTGATCGTGTACCGGTCCACGTCGAGGTTGTTCGGGAACTGGTAGTACTGCTTGAACTGCTCGAGCTGGGCGAAGGAATCGCTCACCAGCGCCGGGTCGAGGATGCGGATGTTGGCGGTGGTCGCGGCGTCGGCGCGCAGGGCGCCCGGCTCGGCCGTGGTGGTCGCGTTGTACGGGACCTCCTTCACGCCGGCGACGCCGTAGGCATCCCTGGTCAGCTTGATATTGCGCTCGATATAGGGGGCCTCGAGCGTCTTGGCGCTCGGGACGACCTGGAACCGCTGCACGATCCACGGGTAGAGCGAGCCGATGAGCAGGCTGGTGACGATCAGCAGGGCGGTGCCGACAACGGGCAGGCGCCAGCGGCCGATGACCGCGGTCACGATGAAGAGCAGGGCCACCACGGCGGCGATGCCGGAGAGGATGGCGCGGCCGGGGATGGTCGCGTTGACGTCGGTGTAGCCGGCTCCGGTGATCAGCTCGTTCGTGTCGCCGAGGGTCGAATACTGGTCGAGCCAGATGCTGGCGGCCTGAACGAGCAGGTAGACACTCGCGGTGACGGCGATCTGGATGCGCGCCGACCGGGAGACGAGGAGCACCCGGCCGCCGACGCGGATGGCGCCGTAAAGGTAGCTCGTCGCGATCGCGACGAGCCCGGAGATGAGCACGACCGCCGAAGCGAAGCCGAGCGCGGAGTGGTAGAACGGCAGGTCGAACAGGTAGAACGAGATGTCAAGGTGGAACTGCGGGTCGACCCGGCCCACCTGCGTGCGGTTCAGCCACATCAGGACCGTCTCCCAGCGAGTGGAAGCTGCCACGCCGGCGAAGAGGCCGAGCAGGGCCGGGATGCCGTACATGGCGAGGCGCCGCAGGGGCTCGATGACCTGCTGGTACCGGTCGAGTTGCGAGTTGAGTTTCGCGTAGACGGGGCGCAGCCGGTAGGCAAGCTGGATGCTCACCCACACCGGGACCGCCATGGCGATGAATCCGACCAGGAACAATGCGGAGCCGGCGAACCACTGCTTGGTGAGCACGCTCAGGAATCCGAGCTGGTCGAACCAGAGCACGTCGGCGTATAGCCCGGCGAAGATGAAGAACAGGACCACCAGCCCGGCGATGATCGCTGCCGTAATGGCGAGCGGGGCTCGGCTCCGTCGGGGAGCGGTTGTGGCGGATGATGACGTCACTGATTGGCCTCTTGCTCTAATAAGTCAGGGTCAGTCTCCATCCTAGACACGCGCTGCTGGGATGACTCTCATGTTCGCTCAGGGCAGGCTGCCCGGTCAGGCTACCTTTCAGCCTGGCCTTCCGCCTGGCCTTCAGCCTG
>DHJB01000079.1:0-14686 GCA_002404115.1 Microbacteriaceae bacterium UBA4731 | reverse complement strand
GCCTGGCCTTCAGCCTGCCGGGCAGGCGGGCAGCGCGCTCGTGTCGGCGCCGGTTCGGATTGCATCGAGAACGGCGAGCGAATCGTCGAGCGTCTTCACCGCGAAGACCTTCAGGCCGCCCGGAATGTGCCCGGTGACCTCGTTGCAATTCGATGCGGGGGCCAGGAACCAGTCAGCCCCTGCGTTCTTCGCGCCGTAGAGCTTCTGCTGGATTCCGCCGATCGGGCCGACGATGCCTGCCTGGTCGATCGTTCCGGTGCCGGCGACATCCGCCCCGCCCTGGAGCGCGCCGGGCGTGAGCTTGTCGATGATGCCGAGGGAGAACATCATGCCGGCGCTCGGGCCGCCGACCTTGTCGAGCTGGATCTCGACCTTGAATGGGAAGTGGTACTCCATTTTCACGCCGATGCCGATGACGACCTTGCCGTCGATCTCGACGGGAGTGACCTTCAGCTCTGCCTTCTTGCCGTCACGGATGACGCCGAGCGTTGCCTCGGTGCCGGCGCCGTTCTTCTTCACGGCCGCGCGAAGCGCGGTGATGTTGGCGACGGGCGCGCCGTTCACCGAGACGATCTGGTCGTTCGCCTTGACGACGCCGGCGGCCGGCGAGTCCTTGGGCAGCGAGGCCACAGAGACCGTCGTCGGGTAGTCGTAGCCGAGGTGGGTGAGCGCAGCGGCAATGGCATCCTGCTGGGAATTCACCATCGCCGCCTGATTCTCGGCGTCGCGCTGCTCGGTGGTGACGTCGGCAGGGAACGCCTCGTCGATCGGGATGACCGCCTGGCTCGGGTCGAGCCAGGCGCCGGCGACCTCCAGCCAGCTGGGGCGGTGGGCTGGGTCGCCGACCAGTGACACGGTGAGCAGGTCGAGGCTGCCCTTGGTTGGGTAGACCGTTTTGCCCGGGACCGTGATCAGCGGGGTTTCGCCGCCGGCGTGTTCGCCTTTGCCGAGGGTGTTGAAGACCGGGCCGGGCTTTTCGATCGCGTACGGGGCCGGTGTGGCGCCGAGGATGATGCCGGCGGCGAACGCGACACCGAGCACGATCCAGCCAATCCGTCGGGCGCGGCCGTGCTTGCCGGCAGGCGGCATCAGGTGATCGGTGAAGAGAGCCACCGGGGTCCTTCCAGAGGTTTCGCGTGCGGTGTTCGCGACAGGCGGACACCAGACCGTCCAGCCTAAGACATTTCACAGTTGCGGCAGGGGGTACTCGGGCTAGCGTAGAGGCAAGCTACTGAGAGGGGCCTGAAGTGGCCGACGACTCGCGACCCGATGAGGGTCAAAATCCCGAAGACGAATTCAAGGACATGCTGCGCGACATCCTGAGCGGGAAGTCGTCGATTGACCCGAGCCAGCTCGCCGGGGCCGCCGGACTGCCGAACGACCCGGCCAGCGTCGCCGCGCTGATGAACCAGCTGCAGGCCGCCCTGCGCGGCGGAAACGGCGGCATCAACTGGGACATCGCGCTCAAGCAGGGCCAGGAACGCGCCTCAGCCGGCCAGCTCACCCCGACGACCGAGCAGCGCACCCAGCTCGACCAGGCCTTCCATATCGCGGCCCTCTGGCTCGACGACGTCATCTCGGTCGCCGAACTCACGACCGAACCACGCCTGATGACACGCAAGGAATGGGTCACCGCGACCATGCCGCTCTGGACGCAGCTCGCCGAGCCCGTCGCGGCCAGTATCTCCGAATCACTCACCCGCGTTCTTACCGAGCAGGCTCCTGAAGAACTCCAGGGCATGATCGCCAGCGCCAGCCAGGTCATGCGCAGCATCGGCGGCACCCTGTTCGCCATGCAGCTCGGCCAGGTCGTCGGCCAGCTCGCCAGCGAAGTGGTGTCCGGCGGCGACGTCGGCATCCCGCTGCTCAGCGATTCGCAGGCCGCGCTGCTGCCGCAGAACGTCGCCGAATTCGGTGAGGGCCTCGACGTGCCCACCGACCAGGTGCAGATCTACCTCGCCGTGCGCGAGCTCGCCCACGCCCGCCTGTTCCGTCATTCGCGCTGGCTGCGCCTGCACCTGATCACGTCGATCACCGAGTTCGCCCGCGGCATCCGCATCGACTCGGAGCGCCTTGAGGAACTGGCCGAAGGCTTCGACCCGTCGAACCCGGAGGAACTGCGCCAGGCGATGGTGAACGGTTCGCTGATCCCGCCGAAGACCGAATCTCAACTGGCCGCGCTCGCCCGCCTCGAAACCATGCTCGCCCTTGTCGAGGGCTGGGTCGACGTCGTCACGGTGGAGGCCACCACTCGGCTGCCGAAGGCCGACGCCATCGCCGAAATGGTCAAGCGTCGCCGCGCATCCGGCGGCCCGGCGGAATCTGCGTTCGCGACCCTGGTCGGACTGGAGCTGCGGCCGCGCCGCCTGCGCGAGGCGGCCGCCATGTGGCAGGCCGTGACGGATGCCGTGGGCAACGAAGCGCGCGACGCGCTCTGGGCGCACCCCGACATCCTGCCCACGTCGGCGGACCTCGACGACCCGCACGCCCTGGTCGCACGCCTGACCAGCGCGGCTCCGGGCGCCGAGCGGGTGCTCGACGAAGTGGACCAGGCGCTGGAAGACCTGCTCCGCGACGACGGCGTCGAGCGCCCGCACGAGGAGTAGCCCCTCTTTCTCTCTCGCGAGAACGCACTTGTGGTCGTTATTCGGGCGTTTTAGTGACCACAACTGCAGTTTCGCGGGGAAGGGATTGGGCAGGACGCGGGGACGGGAAGGGGCGGGACGCGGGGCTGTGGATGGATTGCGCGGGCGCGGGGCGATCGGGTGCATCATCGGCGCATGGTTCTCCGACTCGATCCCCGGTATCCGCTCGTGTGGCGCTCCCCCGACACCATCCAGGTGGGCATCGACCATCCCGTTGTCGTCCTGGCGGGGGTGACCGCGGCGCTCGAGAACGTCGTGGCCGCGCTCCGCGGCGGCGTGCCCTGGGCCGGCGCCCTGATGCTCGGGCGGCGCCGCGGCGCCTCCGACGCGGATGTTGCCGCACTGCTCAGTGCGCTCCGACCGGCGCTCGAAGACACCTCCGTCCCCGCCGCCGCCGAGACGACGCCGGCGACCGTGTGCCTCGACGGGATCGGGCCGACCGCCGACCGCATCCGGGCGTTACTCGGCGACCTTGGCTTCCGCGCGCCGGCGCCGGGCACCGACCCTGACCTGGCCGTGCTGGTCGGCCACTTCGTGCTGGAGCCGGAACGGCACGGCCGGTGGCTGCGCCGCGACATCCCGCACCTGCCGGTGGTGTTCAGCGACCGCGAGGTGCACGTCGGCCCGCTGGTCGAACCGGGCGCCGGCCCCTGCCTGTACTGCCTGGAGCTGGCCCACGCCGACTCCGACCGGGCCTGGCCGGCGATGGCCACCCAGCTCCTGCTGCGCGAGGCACCCACCGAAACCGTGCGGATCGGCATCGACGTGGCATCCCGCGTGGCCGGGCTCGTGCACGACCGCCTGCGGTCGGGTCGCTCCGAGTTCACCGCGACCTCACTGGCGATCGACGCGGCGACGGGCGAGGTCAGGCCCCGCGAGCACCGGCCGCACGAGCGGTGCGGATGCCGATCTCTGCCAGGAACCGTGACCGTTCCCGCGGGGAACGCTGCTGCAGGCCGGTTGCGGCCCAGCTCAGCGCCAGATGTCGACGTGCCCGCGTGATTCCGACGTAGAGCAGCCGGCGTTCCTCGTCGACCTGCTCGAAACTGCCCGCGTAGCTGATCGGCACGAGCCCCTCTGAGAGCCCGACCAGGAAGACCGCGTCCCATTCGAGGCCCTTCGCGGAGTGCAGGGTGGCCAGCGTCACCGCCGACACGGTCGGCTCGTGCTGGCCGACCTGCCGCTCCATCAGCTCATCGGTGAACTGGCGGAAGGTCGTGCCGGCCGGCGCCTGGTCGACCAGGCCCATGATCGCGTTGAGCGACTCCCACCGGTCACGCACCGCGCCCGGCGCCTCGGGGGCGGTCTGGCTCCAGCCGAGCGAACGCAGCACGTCGCTGACCGATTTGAAGAGCGGCTCGCCGATGATCGACACGGATGCCGCCCGCAGCTGCATCACCGCCTGCTTGACCTCGGCCAGGTCGAAGAAGCGCTTGGAGCCGCGGATCTGGTAGCTCACCCCCACGTCGCCGAGCGCCGTCTCGAGGGCGGCGGCCTGCACGTTCACCCGGTACAGCACGGCGATGTGCTCCGGGCGGGTGCCGGACTCGATCAGTTCGATGATCTGCTGGGCGACGCCGCGGGCCTCAGCCATGTCGCTGGCATACTCGCGCACACTCGGTTCGGCGCCGGTTTCCTTGACCGCCGCGTGCAGGGTCAGGGCACCCTGCCGGCCGCGCATCAGCTGGTTCGCGGTGGCGACGATCGCCGACGTCGACCGGTAGTTCTGCTCGAGGCGCACGACGGTGGCATCCTCGTAGCGCTTGGGGAACTCGAGCAGGTATTCGCTGCGCGCCCCGGTGAAGGAGTAGATGGTCTGGCTCGCGTCGCCGACGACGCAGAGGTCGCGGCGGTTGCCCAGCCAGAGCGCGAGCAGGTCGTGCTGCAGCGGCGACACGTCCTGGTATTCGTCGACGACGAAAAAGCGGTACTGCTCCCGCACCTGCAGGGCCACCGACGGCTCGGCCTCGATCATGCCGGCCATGGCGAGCAGCACATCCTCGAAGTCGATCTGCTTGCGCTCGTCCTTCAGCCGCTCGTAGGCGGTCTGCATGGCGGCGACCTGGTCGACGTCGAGCCGGCCGGGCAGGCTGCGGGTGGCGATGCCGGCGGCGTACTGCTCGATCGACAGCCCGGAGGTCTTCCGCCATTCGATCTCCGCCGCGAGGTCGCGGAGGGTGGCCGTGTCGAGCCGGAGCTTCAGCTTTTCGGCGGCGTGGCCGAGGAGGCGGCCCTTGCCGTCGAGGATGCGCGGCGCCTGGCCGCCGACGACGTGCGGCCAGAAGTAGTTGAGCTGGGACAGGGCGGCCGCGTGAAAGGTGCGGGCGGCGACTCCCCCTGCGCCGAGCTGGCGCAGCCGGCCGCGCAGTTCGGCGGCGGCGCGTGAGGTGAAGGTGAGCGCCATCACCCGGTTGGGCGCGTACGCACCGGTCATCACGCCATAGGCGATCCGGTGCGTGATCGCGCGGGTCTTGCCGGTTCCGGCGCCCGCGAGCATGCAGACCGGGCCGATCAGCGCCTCGGCGGCCACGCGCTGCTGGTCGTCGAGGCCGGCGAGCAGCGACGCGGACGTCTGGCTCACCCGCGGGTCCATTCGGCCGACTCGGCGAGCGGTTCGCCGAGCCACCGTTCGAGCATGGCGCGGGCGATCGACGACGGGCCGGGGAGCACGATGTCCTCGAGGTCGGCGCGCAGTTCGTCGCGGCTGAACCAGCGCAGGTCCAGAATTTCCTCGCCGTCCGGCACGACGCCGCTGGAATGCTGGCCGTCGGCCAGCCGGGCGGTGAACCCGCACATCAGTGACGCCGGGAACGGCCACGGCTGTGAACCGAGGTAGACCGGGTCGCTCACCCGCAGCCCGGACTCCTCGTACATCTCACGGATGACGGCGGCCTCGAGCGACTCGCCGGGCTCGACGAACCCGGCCAGGAGGGAGTACCGGTTGTTCTCCCAGAGGGCGTTCGAGCCGAGCAGGATGCGGTCGGCTGCGTCGGTGATGAGCACGATCACGGCCGGGTCGGTGCGCGGGAAGACCTGGCTGTTGCAGCTCGTGCAGCGCCTGGTCCACCCGCCGTCCTCGACCGTGGTTGCCGCGCCGCAGCGCGGGCAGTGGGTGTGCGACTGGTGCCAGTTGAGCAGGGCGGCGGACTCGGCGAACGCCCCGGCGTCCCGGTCGGACAGCGTCGTGGCGACCGTGCGCAGGCCCACCCAGCGGGACTCGTCCGGTTCGAGGACGGCGGCGGCCTCATCCGTGAGAACGGCCGCGACGAGCGGCGTGCCGGCCGGCTCGGCGGAGCCCGCGGCGAGGGAGAGACCGAGGTACAGCCTCAAGGTCGACTCCGGCACCTGGTGCGGCGACAACAGGGCCAGCTGCGGGTCGTCGCCGGCGGGGGCGAAGAGGAGCGCCTTGCCGCGCCAGAGCGGGAGAACGCGCGCGGCGGCATCCGCCCACAGCGTGTCGAACAGGTCGGGGGCCGAACGGCGAACGTGGTCGCGATCGACCTCGTGGCGGGACAGCGGCAAACGCGCAGTGAAGGCAAAAGACATGGGCGACCTCTCCGGGTTCTGGCGGTCCGCCGAAGTTGTGTGGAGGCGTGGCGAACGACCGCGCCGAAGGGAAGTCGACCTAACCTAGTAATCATGGCCAGATCCCACCTCACTCTAGCCGCGTTGGCCACCTCTGCTGTTGCGGACCTCGACGTCGCGCAGGCCCAGCGGCACGGTCACCGGCCCGGCAGCCCCGGCGCGCACGGGCGGTTCGACTCCGCCCTGCTGATCGACCGTGACGGTCGCCGGCTCATCATCCGCGTGCCGCGCGGCCAGTCCGCCGAGACGGAGCAGTCCGCCGACCTGGTGGCCCTCCGCGCCCTCACCACCGGCAACCGCAGCCGGCTCCCGTTCGACGTGCCGCAGTTCGTCGGTCAGGCCCCGGTCGACGGAACACGCGCCATCGTCTACGAGCTCCTTCCCGGCGATTCCTTCAACGCGGATGCCCTTACCGGGCACGCCGGCGTGTCAGGGTCGATCGGCCGTGCGATCGCCGCGATCCACGCCCTGCCGACCGCGTTCGTCGGCACCGCGGGTCTCCCCCAGCAGAGCGCGCAGCAATGCCGCACCGCCACGATCGACGTGATCGACCGTGCCGCGAACACGGGCTACCTTCCGGCGGCGCTGCTGCGCCGGTGGGAGCAGGCCACGGACGACGACGCCCTCTGGCAGTTCCCGCCGACCGTGATCCACGGGTCGCTGTCGGCCGACTCGTTCCTGATCTCGGACGACGCGGTCTCCGGGATACTCGGCTGGTCGGCGCTGCGCGTCGGCGACCCTGCCCTGGACCTGCACTGGTTGCTCGCCTCCCGCGGCGCGGCCGCCGAAGCCGCCATCACCGCGTACTCCGCCGCCCGCCAGGGCAGCGACTCCCGGATCACCCAGCGAGCCATGCTGTACGCCGAGATGGAGCTGGCCCGCTGGCTGCTGCACGGCACGGACAGCCGCAACCAGGGCATCGTCGACGACGCCGTGGCGATGCTGGACGGCCTCGTCGAGAACGTGCACAGCCAGACCATGCACCCGTTGTCGCCCCCGACCGGGCCGGTCCTCGACGTCTCCGCCGTCGAGTTCATGCTCGCCGGCACCCCGCGGGGCACGCCCGGCCCCGGGCAGGGGTCGGCCATGCACACCGACAGCTACGACCTCTCGGGCCTCGGCTCCGGCGACTTCGACGACGCGGATGCGATGACCGGGCCGGTCCACACCGTGTCGCCCGACAGCGACGCGGACACCGACGACCAGGCCGCCACGAGGTCGTCCTCCGAATAGAGCCGGTCTGGGGTGACGATCGTGTCGTCGGCGACGAAGTAGAACACCGCGTCGACACGCTCCGGGTCGATGCCCTTCCAACGCGCGTAGGCAAGCCGGTACAGGGCCAGCTGGGTCTGCTTGAGCTCGAGGTCGGCGGCGTCCCTGGGTGCCTTCCCGGTCTTCCAGTCCACCACCTGGTAGCCCGCCTCGGTGCGGTACACCGCGTCGAGCTTGCAGATGAACACCTGCCCGGCCATCACGTGGTGGATCTCGATCTCCACCTCCTCCGGCCTCAGGCCGGCCCACTGCGACCGCTCGAACGTGGCCTTGAAGGTCTCGAGCTGGTCGGCTTCGAGCGGCCGGCCCTGCTCCGGATCCCGGTCCAGCTCGTCGAAACCCGCGTCGACGAGGTCCCCGGAGATCGCTCCGCCGGAGCGCTGCTCCACCCAGGAGTGGAACAGGGTGCCGAGCCGGGTGGCGCGGTACGGTTTCTCCGGCATGGGGCGCCGCAGCCGGGCCGCGACCCCGGCCGGGTCGTCGACGTAGTCCTTGAACCGTGACGCCGGGATGCGGGTGGGCAGCGGCATGAGCCCGGCCCCGGCCTGGCGGAGCGCGCGTTCCTCGAGGAGGAGGGTGACGTCCTCGGACCACAGCGTGTGCACATCCGTCGCCCCGGCGCCGGCGGCGCGCACGAGGCCGGCCGCGGCCTCGACGACCGCGCGGCGGGTGCCGAGCGGGTCGAAGGGCCATTGCTCGGTGCCGTCGCCGTCGATGTCGGGTTTCTCCTCGGTGGCGCTGCCTTCCGGCAGCGGCTCAATCAGTCCAGCTGCGGCGAGCTCGGTGAGGTACCGGCTGGGGGTGCGCACGGTGCTGCCGGCGGCCCAGAACGACCCGGTGAGCAGCAGCTCCTGCTGGGCCCTGGTCGTCGCGACGTAGATGAGGCGCCGTTCCTCTGCCTCGTGGCGTGCGGCCAGCTCGGCCTTGAACGCCGTGAATTCCTCGTCGTAGGACTGCTGGGTTTCGTGGTTCCGCCAGCGCAGCTCGGGCAGCTCGGCCCGGTCCCCGCGGAACGGGTAGGGGAGTTCGCCGAAGCGGAGCCAGCCGGCGGTCTCCCGCGACGCGGCCGGCAGGCTCTTCTCGGTGAGGTTGGGGATGGCCACGAAGTCCCACTCGAGCCCCTTGGCGCCGTGGACGGTCAGCAGCTGCACCGTGCCGGGCTCCCCTGCCTCGCCGCGCGGGCCCATGTCGTCCTGCCGTTCGGCGCGGCCGAGCCAGCGCAGGAAGCTGCCCAGCGTGCCGTGCTCGTCGCTGTCGAGGAACGCGGCGACGTTGTCGTGGAACGCGTACAGGTTCGCCAGCCCCAGCCCGTTGCTGTCGTTGGCGACCAGTTCGACGTCGAGCAGGAGCTCCTGCTCGATCAGGCGAACGAAGTCGAGCAGGGGCAGGCCCGCCCTGCCGCGCAACCAGGCGAGGTGCCGGCCGGCGTCCCGCACGCGGCCGCGGCCCTCGGGGCTGAAGCCGGCGAGCTGGCCATGATTCTCGGGGGCGGTCGCGACGAAGTCGAGGGCGTCGACCAGCGAGCTGCCGTCATCACCGGCGACGGATGCGCGCATCCGCTGCCTGACCTCGTCGCTGACCACCTTCTGGGCCCAGTCGTGCGACGCGAGCCAGCCGGCAACGCCGGACAGGGCCTGCAGGTCGCGGGGGCCGATCCGCCAGCGCCCGCCGGAGAGCAGCCGGATGAGCTCGCTTCCGGCCGCTGGATCGTGCACGACCCGGAGCACGCTGACCACGTCGGCGACCTCCGGTGTCGACAGCAGCCCGCCGAGGCCGAGCACGTGCGCCTTGACGCCGTGCTCGTGCAGCACCTCGGCGAAGAACTCCATGTCGCGCCGGGCCCGGAACAGCATGGCACCCGTGGCCGCGCCCTCTACCCCGATCCGCTCGGCGAACCAGCGGGCGATCCCGGCCGCCTCCTCGGCGATCGTCTCGGTCATCCGCGCCTGCACCCGGCCGGTTGCCTTACCGCCCGGCACCTTGAGCGTTTCCACCTGGATGCCGTTCGGCTTCGCCCGGAGCGCCTCACTCAGCGGAGCGACGAGGGCATTGGCCGCTTCGAGCACCGCGACCGGGTTCCGCCAGGTGTAGGACAGCGACATCGACGGCGCCTGGCTGTTGGGCAGGTCAGCGAAGTCGCGGGAGAAGCCGAGCAGGTTCGCGGAGCTGGCGCCGCGCCAGCCGTAGATCGACTGGTGCGGGTCGCCGACGGCCATGACCGGGTGGTGGGCGAAGAGGGTGCGGAGGAGTTCGGTCTGCAGCACTGAGGTGTCCTGGTATTCGTCGAGCAGCACGACCCGGTGCCGGTCCCGGGCGCTCGTCACGACCCGCTCGACCTTCTGGCAGACCTGCAGCGCGAGGGCAACCTGGTCGGAGAACTCGATCAGGCCCAGCCGTCGTTTCTCCTGCCCGTAGACATCGGCCAGGTCGGCCAGGACCGGCAGCGGGGCGACCGCCGCTATCGAGTCGACGACCGAGCCGTACGGGATCTTCTTGCGCGGCGGCCCGTAGGGCAAGTCGAGGAGATAGTCGAAACCGCCAGCCAGCCTGGGGAGGTCGTGCGGGGTCGACGGCTCGCCGGGCCGGTAGGGCGGCGGGTTCTCGGAGAGCGCCCGGCTGAGCTGCAGCACGGCATCCGTCACCGCGTCGAGGTTCTTGCCGAACGCCACGAGGCGCCCGTCGCCGTGCTCGACGACCACACGCCGGGCGAGCAGCCAGGCGGATGTCTCGGAGAGGAGCACCGATTCGGGCTCGCGCCCGAGCAGCAGCGCGTTGTCGGTGAAGATCCGGCTGGCGAAGGAGTTGTAGGTGGAGACCGCGGGGGCATTGAACAGGTCGGACGAGTCGATGCCCGGCTCGGTGCCGTCCGGCGCCGCGGTGGGCATCAGCCCGGCCGCGTCCAGTTGCCGGATGCGGCCGTTGATGCGCTCGGCCAGCTCCCCCGCTGCCTTGCGGGTGAAGGTGAGGCCGAGGATCTGGTCGGGGCGGGCGTGCCCGTTCGCGAGCAGCCAGAGCACCCGGTTCGCCATGGTCTCGGTCTTGCCGCTGCCGGCGCCTGCGACGACGAGGGTGGGCGCCAGCGGCGCCTCGATGACGGCGCGCTGCTCGGCTGTCGGCGGGAACATCTCCAGCGCCTCGGCGATCTGCAGGGCGGAGATGCCGGAAACGGGGATGCCGGGAACGGGGATGCTCATGAGCTGACCTGCTTGATGACGTGGATGCGGCACGATCCGTACGACCTCGGGTCGAGGCAGTGGTTCGCGATTTCGGCGACGAAGACGGCCTGTCCCATGCCGGCGGCGTCTTTCACGACCCGCGCCCGGAAGACGTCGAGCTCGTCGGGGGTGAACGCCTTCTGGAGGGGATTGCGGTAGTTCTGTTTCTGGGTGCCGGACGACACGATCACCAGCCGGGCCCCGGCGAGCTCCATCCCCGGTTCGACCCCGGCGATCGCGTCGTCGTGGAACGCGAGCTGGTAGGCGCCGAGCTGCGGATGGTCGGCGACGCCGGCGTCGCTGGTCGGGTCCGACTTGCCCGTCTTGAGGTCGACGATCACGGCGCGGCCGTCGGCCAGCCGTTCGACCCGGTCGATGGTTCCGGAGAGGACCGCCCCGCCGACGTCGAGGGTGAACCGGCCCTCGGCGCTGAGCAGGCTGGTTCCGGCCTGCTCGGAGTCGCGCAGGTAGGCGGCGAGCCGGTCGGTGAGGGCGCGCGCCTCCTTCTTCTGCACCTGGGATTGCCAGTCGGCGTCGAAGACGAGTTCCCCCCAGCGCGCTTCGACCTCGGTCCACAGCGACTCGGGGCTGAAGCTGACGGCATCCTCCATCACCGTGTGGATGATCGTGCCGAGGTTCGCCGCGGTGTTCGTGCCGCCGCCGCCGAGCTGGCCGATCATCCAGTGCAGCGGGCAGGTTTCGAACGACGACATCTTCGACGGCGAGACGCGCACCGGGCCGTCGCCGGCCTCCGGGTCGTTGAGCGGCCGCTCCGTGCTCTGCTCGGTGAGCCCGTACCACTCGTGGGGGTCGGCCCCGGTGACGTTCTCCCTGGCGAGGCGGGCGAGCGTGGCCGCGGCATCCTTCGCTCGTCTGGTCGTGAGGTCGTCGGCGCCGGCATGCCTGACCGACGACGCGAGGTCGCGGCGCAGCCGGCCGACCATCCCGCGCAGCGACAGCGGGTACCGGGCGACGGCGGCAGCGTTCGCGGCCGGGTCCATCTCCGGCAGCAGCCGGAGGAAGACTGACGGCTGGTTGTCCTCGTTGTCGATCGCCATCACGAGCAGCTCGGTCGTGGCGCGCGAGGCGGCCTGAGCGAACATCCGCAGTTCGTCGTGCAGCACCGCCGTGCGCCCGTCGGCGACTATATCGCCACCGTGCTTGTCGCCACCGTGCTGGTCGACGGCGTGCGGGTTGGCGGCGTGCGGGTTGGCGGCGTGCGCGGCGAGGTCCCCTGCACCGAGCAGCGAACCGCGGATGCGCAGGTCCGGCCACACGTTTTCCTGCACGCCGGCGAGCACGACGACGTCGAATTCGCGGCCGATGGTTCCGCTCGGGGTGGAGACGACGACGGCCTCGCCGAGCGCGCGCGGCGCCAGGGTGTCTTCGGGCACGTCGGTGTCCACGAGATGCTCGAGGAACAGCACGGGGGGCGCGGCGGGGGTGCGCTCCACGAACCGCTGCGCCGCCGAAAAGAGGGCGACGACCGCGTCGAGGTTGTGGTTGGCTTCGTCAGCGACGATGCCGGTGCCCCTTGACTGGTCGAACCAGGCGGTGGCCAGGCCGCTGCGCTGCCACAGGCCCCAGAGCAGCTCCTCGATGGTGGCCCCGGCGGCATGTTCGGCGGATGCCTGGCGCAGGCTGTCGCCGAGCGCGGCGGCCCTCCGCGCGGTGCGGTTGTCGATCGTCGTGAGCGCTCCGGGAACCCGGAGGGCCTCGAGGACCAGAGCGTCTGCGCTGCGGTCGCCACCACCCTCGGCCGAGAGTTCCTGCTGGCGGAGCGCCGCGCGGAGGCGCCGGAGCGTGATCGGGTCGAGTCCGCCGAGCGGTCCGCGCAGCAGCTCGGTCGCGGCGGCCGCGTCGAGCGGCCGGCGCCCCAGCGTCACGTCGAGGGCGAGGATGAACGCCCTGACCGAATGTTCGTCGCGGAGTGCGGTCTGGGCCGTCGACACTTGCGTGGGCACCTCGAGCGCGGCCAGCCCCTTGGACAGCGCGGGCACGAGCGACCCGGTGCGCACGATCACCGCCATCCGCCCCCAGGGAACCCCGCCGATGACATGCCGTTCGCGCAGCCGGCGGGCGATGACGGCGAGCTGCTCGGCCGGGCTGGCCGCGACGACCGTTTCGACGAGCCCGGGGGCGGGCCGGGCGCCGGCCGAGCGCTGGGTGCCGGCCGCGGCCGCACCGATCCGGCCGGTGATCCCGGTGACCACCGAACGCAGGGCCTCGCCGTGGCGGTGCACGGTGGAGAGGATGAAGGTCTGTACCCGGTCGCTGCCCAGGTACGCGCCGAGGCGGCCGAGGGCATCCGGGTGGGCGCCGCGGAACGAGCCGGTGCTGATGTCCGGGTCGCCGACCGCGACGACGACAACGCCGCGCGCGGAGAACTGGGCCAGCAGGGCGAGGGTGGCCTGGGTGGCCTCCTGGGCGTCTTCGAGCACGATGAGCCGCAGCCCGGCGAGCGTGCCGAGCGTGGCGGCAGCGGCCTGGCCGGCCGGGGCGGCCCGCACGACGGCCGCGGCGAATTGGGCCAGCTCGGTCGAGTCGTACTGGCCCGGCCTGGTCTGGTCCTTCACTTCTTCGTAGCCGCGGATGAATTCCGCCGCCGCAACCCACTCGGGCCGCTGCCGCTCGAGGCCCCAGGCTGCCAGCCGCGCGGGTGTGACCCCGTACTCGACGGCGCGCATCATGAGGTCGCGCAGTTCGGTGCGGAAGCCCCGCAGCCGCCTGACCTCCGCGCCGAGCGGCTCCGGCCAGGCCGGGCCTGCCCCGTCGGACAGATGGCCCTGCAGCAGTTCGGCGATGATCTGGTCCTGTTCGCCGCCGGTGAGCAGGGTGGGGCTGGGGCCGCCGGCCTGGGCCTCTGCGTTCCGCACGATCTGGAAGGCGACGGAGTTTGCGGTGCGGGCGAGCGGCCCGTTCGTCGGCACGCCCAGGCGGAGGGCGAGCCGGTCGCGGAGCTCGGTGGCGCCCGCACGCGTCGGCGACAGCACGAGGACCTCGCTCGGCGAGTACCCGCGCCGCAGCACACGCTCGGCGACGAGTTCGATCAGGGTGGTGGTCTTGCCGGTGCCGGGGGCGCCGATCACCGCGGCCGACACGCCGTCGGCGAGGCCGAGAACGGCCAGCTGCGAGCCCTCGAGAGTGACACCTTCCACCCTCGTGTCGGTGTCGGTGCGGCGCGCGAATCCCGGAATGGTCACGGATCCAAAGCTAGCTTGTTGCGCCGACAGTGAACGGTGTCGGGCCGGTCGGGGGTGATGTCGTACTCTGGGCGGATAGGCAACGAAAGGCGCATCTGGTGGAAATCCGCATTGGCATCTTCAACTCTCCCCGTGAGATTGGTTTCGAGACTTCGCAGCCCGCGACCGAGATCGAGGAGACTGTGGCCGCTGCCCTCGCCGGCAAGACCGGTTACCTCAAGCTCTCGGACGACAAGGGCAAGGTCTACATCATCCCGACGGCGGGCCTCGCCTACGTCGAGGTGGGTTCGGAAACCTCCCGCCGCGTCGGCTTCGTCGCTTAGGCCCACCCCGTGGAACTGCTCTTCGTGGCCCTCGGCGGGGCCCTGGTAGGGCTCGCCGCGCGGTACTTCCTGCCCGGTCGCGGGGTGCACGGTTCCGTGCTGGTTCCCGCGATCGGCACGGCCGTCGCATCCGTCGTCTGGGTGCTGCTGACCTGGCTCCGCTGGAAGTGGGACGGCGGCTGGATCTGGTGGGTCTCGCTCGGCCTCGCCGCGATCGTGTCCGTCGCCGTCGACATCGTCCTCTCCCGCACGAGGACCGAAAGCGACCGGCGGATGCTGCACACCTTCATGAAGACAGGCGTGCCCGGCCACTCCTGACCGGCAAGCAGTCACGGCCGGCCGGCACTGCCGGCGACGTCACGGGTTGATCCTCTGCGCTGGAGCTGCGCCGCCTCGCGGGGGGCGCGCGCCTCCCGCGAAGCGGCGCAGCTCCCGCGTATCGC
>DHJB01000056.1:302-3887 GCA_002404115.1 Microbacteriaceae bacterium UBA4731 | reverse complement strand
CAGGTTGATGCCCTTGTTGTTGGAGACCGGGCCGGCGACGATCACGCGGGTGGTGACGACGATGCCATCCGTCGCCTCGACCTGGACCTTGACCTTGCCGTCATCGATCAGCAGGAAGTCGCCGGGCTTCACGTCGAGGGGCAGGCCCTTGTACGTGGTGCCGGAGAGCTCCTTGGTGCCGACGACGTCTTCCGTCGTGATCTTGAAGGTGTCGCCGACGGCGAGTTCGTACGGGCCGCCCTCGAACTTGCCGAGGCGGATCTTGGGTCCCTGGAGGTCCACCATCACGGCGACGGCACGCCCCGAGTCGTTGGCTGCCTTGCGCACGTTGGCGTAGATGCCTTCGTGCACCTGGTAGCTGCCGTGGCTCAGGTTCATCCGGCAGACGTCGACGCCTGCCTCAATGAGTGCCCGGATCTGCTCATAGCTGGATGCTGCCGGCCCGAGGGTGGCGACGATTTTCGCGCGTCTCATACTGATGGATCTCCAGTTTCCGCGCTTGTTCGCGCTTGGTGGTGCGTAGGTCGTACGGTGGGGAAGGACTGTGGGGGAAAGGCGGTCAGATTGCGAAGGCGCGGTCGGTTGGTTTCACGGGAGCCGGGAGCATGGTCTCGCCCTCGAGGAAGCGGTCGACGGCCGCGGCAGCGGCCCGGCCTTCGGCGATCGCCCAGACGATGAGCGACTGGCCACGGCCGGCGTCGCCGGCGACGAACACGCCCTCGTGGCTGGTCTGGTAGTCGGCATCACGTTCGACAGTACCGCGCTCGCCGAACGGGAGGTGCAGTTGGTGGCTGAGGTCCTCCGGCTCGGGGCCGGTGAAGCCGAGGGCCAGGAGCACGAGGTCAGCCGGGATCTCCCGCTCTGAGCCTGCCTTCGGCACGCGGCGTCCGTCCATGTACTCGGTCTCGGCGACGCGGATGGCGCGCACCTCGCCGGCCTCGTTGGCCAGGAACTCGACCGTCGAGGCAAGGTACTGCCGGGTTCCGCCCTCTTCGTGGGCGCTCGACACCTCGAACAGGGTCGGCGACATCGGCCAGGGCTGGTGCTCGGGACGGGCCGTGCCCGGCTGCAGCCCGATGGCGAGGTTGGTCACGGATGCCGCGAGCTGGCGGTGCGCCGTGCCGATGCAGTCGGCGCCGGTGTCGCCGCCGCCGAGCACGACGACGTGTTTGCCTGCAGCGGTGATCTGGTTGTCGACGGTGTCGCCGGCTCCGAGCTTGTTCTGTTGCACCAGGTACTCCATGGCGAAGTGAACGCCGGGCAGGTCACGGCCGGGGATCGGCAGGTCGCGGGGCACAAGTGCGCCCGTCGCGATGACGACCGCGTCGTACCGGGCGCGCAGGCCGTCCCACGCGATGTCGACGCCGATATTCACTCCGGCGCGGAAGCGCGTGCCCTCCGCGGTCATCTGCGCGAGGCGCAGCTCGAGGTGCTTCTTCTCCATTTTGAAGTCCGGGATGCCGTAGCGCAGCAGCCCGCCGATGCGGTCGTCGCGCTCGAACACGGCAACCGTGTGGCCGGCGCGGGTGAGCTGCTGGGCTGCGGCCAGTCCGGCCGGCCCCGAGCCGACGACGGCTACGGTCTTGCCGGTCAGGCGTCCGGGCGGCTGGGGGTGGACCCACCCCTTGGCGAAGGCCTGGTCGATGATAGACACCTCGACCTGCTTGATTGTGACGGCCGGCTGGTTGATGCCGAGCACGCAGGCGGACTCGCAGGGGGCAGGGCACAGCCGACCGGTGAATTCCGGGAAGTTGTTCGTGAGGTGGAGGCGTTCGATGGCCTGGCGGCCCTCCTCGCGCCAGATCAGGTCGTTCCACTCCGGGATCAGGTTGCCCAGCGGGCAGCCCTGATGGCAGAACGGCACGCCGCAGTCCATGCAGCGACCGGCCTGGCGCTTGAGAACGGCCGCGTCGCCCTGCTCGTAGACCTCTTTCCAGTCCATCAGGCGCACGGATACGGGGCGGCGCGGGGGAAGCTCACGCTCCGTGTTCTTCAGGAAACCCTTCGGGTCAGCCATTGGTTACCTCCAGGATGCGGTTCCAGACGATGTCACCGTCGGGGTCGAGACCCTCGTCGACGGCGTTCTGCCTCGTCGCCAGCACGGCCGCGTAGTCGCGCGGCAGCACCTTGACGAATGTGTTCATGGTTTCTTCCAGGTCGGCGAGCATCCGCTCGGCCAGCACCGACTCGGTGGCGTCCCGGTGCTGTTCGAGCAGGTCGCGCACGATCTCGCGGTCCGCGCTGCCAAGGGGCAGCAGTTCGAGTTCACCGGATTCGAGCGCCTCGAAGTTGACCCGCTCGGTGCGGAGACCGTAGATGTACGCGGTTCCGCCGGACATCCCGGCGCCGAGGTTGCGCCCGGTGCTGCCGAGGATGACCGCCAGGCCGCCCGTCATGTACTCGAGGGCGTGGTCGCCGACGCCCTCGACCACCGCGGTGGCCCCGGAGTTGCGCACCAGGAAACGCTCGCCCACGATTCCGCGGATGAACATGCTGCCCTGCGTGGCGCCGTACCCGATGACGTTGCCGGCGATGACGTTGGCCTCGGCGGGGAAGACACTGTTCCGGTCAGGGCGCACGACGATCTGCCCGCCGGAGAGACCCTTGCCGACATAGTCGTTGGAGTCGCCCTCGAGGCGGAGGGTGATCCCGCTCGGCAGGAACGCGCCGAACGACTGACCGGCCGACCCGGTGAGGGTGACGTCGATGGATCCTGCCGGGAGGCCGTTCTCGCCGTACCGGAGGGTCACCTCGTGGCCGAGCATGGTGCCAACGGCGCGTTCGGTGTTGCGGATCGGCAGGTCGATCTCCACTCGTCCGCCGTGCTCGAGCACGCTCGCGCTCCGGCGGATCAGCTCGTTGTCGAAGTGGAGCTCCAGCTCGTGCTCCTGGGGCCGGGAGAACTGACGCGAGTCGGATTCGGGGAAGTCCGGCCCGATCAGGATGGGCGCGAGGTCGAGCCCCGACGCCTTCCAGTGCCTCAGCGCGCCGTTCACGTCGAGCATCTCGCGGTGGCCCACGGCCTCCTCGATGCTGCGGAAGCCGAGTCCGGCGAGGTACTCGCGCACCTCCTGGGCGATGAACTCGAAGAAGTTGATCACGTACTCGGCCTTGCCGGTGAAGCGCTTGCGCAGTTCGGGGTTCTGCGTGGCGACGCCGACCGGGCAGGTGTCGAGGTGGCAGACGCGCATCATGATGCAGCCCTCGACGATCAGCGGGGCGGTGGCGAAACCGAACTCCTCTGCGCCGAGCAGAGCGCCGATGATGACGTCGCGGCCGGTCTTCAGCTGGCCGTCCACCTGCAGCACGACGCGGTCACGCATGCCGTTGAGCATGAGGGTCTGCTGGGTCTCGGCCAGGCCGAGTTCCCACGGCGTGCCCGCGTGCTTGAGGGAGTTGAGCGGGCTCGCGCCGGTGCCGCCGTCGTGACCGGAAACGAGGATCACGTCGGAGAGCGCCTTCGCGACGCCGGCGGCGACCGCACCGATACCGGACTGGCTGACCAGTTTGGTATGGATGCGTGCCCTCGGGTTCGCCCGTTTGAGGTCGAAGATCAGCTGTTTGAGGTCTTCGATCGAGTAGATG
>DHJB01000056.1:0-168 GCA_002404115.1 Microbacteriaceae bacterium UBA4731 | reverse complement strand
CCCTCGCCGGGCTTGGCGCCCTGGGCGAGCTTGATCTGGATGTCGTCGGCGTGGGTCAGGTACATGCTGGTCACGCCGAACCGGCCGGAAGCCACCTGCTTGACGGCGCTCCGGCGCTCCGGGTCGAGCAGGCGGTCGAGGTCTTCGCCGCCTTCGCCGGTGTTGGAC
>DHJB01000012.1:2087-2675 GCA_002404115.1 Microbacteriaceae bacterium UBA4731 | reverse complement strand
GAACCCACAGGCATGATCGCGGTCCTGGTCGGCCCGAACGGAGAGCGGACGATGGCGACCCAGCGCGGCGCCAGTGCGGGCCTCAAGCCCAACGACCTGCGCAAACCCTGGTTCAGCGGCGTCAACCTGATCCACGTGCCTTCCTATTCGCTGTTCGTCGAGCCATTGGCGGCGGCAGCGCGACTGGCGATCGAGCTCGTGCGGAATGATCGCGGGTTGCTGTCGATCGACCTGTCCTCGGTTGCAGGTTTGAAGGATTACGGCCCCGCGCGTTTTGCCGCCGACCTCGCCGAGTTGAAACCCGACGTGCTGTTCGGGACGACGGCCGAATCTGAAACCCTGGGCGTGCCCATGGAAGACCTGGCCGCAGTGCCCGTGCTCAAGATGGGCGCCAAGGGCTGCCGGGTTGGTGGCAAGCACGTTCCCTCGCCGCATGTGCAGGAAGTGGACGCGTCCGGCGCCGGTGATGCCCTTGCCGCTGCATTCTGCGTCGCCTACCTCGACGGCGCGACTCCTGTCGAGGCGGCCGAAAAAGCGGTCGTCGTGGCCTCGGGCGCTGTGACCAGGGCCGGGGCTCGGCCGAGTTGA
>DHJB01000012.1:1370-1888 GCA_002404115.1 Microbacteriaceae bacterium UBA4731 | reverse complement strand
GCGCGCGACTGCGAGTCGGCGATAAGAAAGGAAGGCGCGGTGCCCGCGACCATCGGCGTGCTGGACGGCCAGATCGTGGTCGGCCTGACCGACGCCGAGGTCCAGCGCATCGCGATCGGAGCGGTCAAGGTGAGCTCCCGCGACCTCGGCCCGGCCCTGGTGCGCAATGCGGTCGGCGCCACCACCGTCGCGGCAACGATGCGCGCTGCCGAGATGGCCGGCATCCGCTGCTTCGCGACCGGGGGCATTGGCGGCGTGCACCGCGGCCACCCTGAGGACCAATCGGCCGACCTGGTCGAGCTTGGGCGGTCGAGCGTCGCGGTCTTCTGCGCCGGCGCCAAGATCATCCTCGACCTGGCCTACACGCTCGAGAGGCTGGAGAGCCTTTCGGTCCCGGTGCTTGGATACGGTTGCGACGACTTCCCTGCTTTTTACCGCCGGCACAGCGGGTGCCGCATCCCGACGCGAGTCGATGGACCGGAGGAGACGGCCGCGGTGTTGAGCGCGGCCTGGGCGAC
>DHJB01000012.1:0-1186 GCA_002404115.1 Microbacteriaceae bacterium UBA4731 | reverse complement strand
GAGGAGATCGTGCAGCGAGCGATACGCGAGCTGTCCGACGTCGTCGGGCCGGAGGCGACGCCTCGGCTTCTCGCGCGCGTGGCGGAGCTGTCGGGCGGGCGATCCCTCGAGCTGAACGTCGACCTTGTCGTCAACAACGCGCGGGTGGCGGCTCGGGTCGCGCGCGTGCTGGCCGGCTGAGCGAGGCGAGCCTCGCCATGAACCCGCGAGAACGAGCTCCGGCCGCCGGAGTGCTTGCTCTCGCGACGGCATGGGTGCTGATCGCGACCTGCTCGACGAGCGTTGGCTGCGCCGCCGCGCCGGCGACTCATGTGGCGGCCGCCGCGCAAAGGGCTGATTCCTTCCAGTTTCCACTTCCGACCTGGAAGCCCCACTGCCTTGGATTCGGCAGCCCGTGGAAGCTATGCGACGGCACGGTCCTTCGAAGTTGCTCTGCCACCGGTGCGATCTGGCGTCACACCGGCGTTGACATCCGCAGCGGCATCCAGCCGGTGAGGGCCGCCGCCAACGGCGTGATCGTGGGCTACATCGTCGACCCGACGTTCAAGGGCGGAGTGCTCATCCGCCACCAGACCGCCCAGGGCGTCGTCCTGACCCAGTACTGGCACGTGTGGCCGAGGCCAGGTTTCCGAACGGGCAAGGTGGTGACGAAAGGGCAGGTGTTCGCGAACATCGCGAGCATGGGCAGCCGGACCCATTTCCACTTCGCCGTCTTCCGCGGCGATTTCAATGCCAATGCGTGGCGCGGAGCCCTGCCGCCCACCCCCTGCGATGGCTTTCCGGCGTTCCCCAATGGCTTCGTCAACCCGACCGCTTTCATCAAGGCCCACCTGGCGCCTGCCCCATCGCCGGTCGCGCCCTCGCCGTCACCGAGCTCGCCGTGGCCCAGCCCGACAGTCTCGACCACGCCGGCCGGTCAATGCGCCGGCCTGGTCAGGCGTTGAACGCTGACGGCGCGCCAGGCGGCAGGTAGGGAGTCGGGTCGATCGGCTGCTGCTTGATCCGCAGCTCGAAGTGAAGGTGCGGCCCCGTTGAGTTCCCGGTCGAGCCCTCGAGCCCGATCGTCTGGCCCTGGACCACGACCTGCCCGACCCTGACCAGGGCAGTGGACAGGTGGCCGTACAGCGTGTCGAGGCCGCCGGAATGAGCGATGACCACGTACCTTCCATAGCCCTGGCTCGAGCTG
>DHJB01000049.1 GCA_002404115.1 Microbacteriaceae bacterium UBA4731 | reverse complement strand
CACGCACGAGATGGGATTCGCGCGGGAAGTCGCCGACTCGCTCGTGTTCATGGACGGCGGTGTGGTCGTGGAGTCCGGCGACCCGGACGAGGTGCTCTCGAACCCGCAGCACAAGCGCACGCAGGCCTTCCTCTCCAAGGTGCTGTAGCCTCCAGCTCCATCCCTTCCCCGCGAGACTGCAGTTGTGCGCGTTCTGAGCCCGTTTTAGAGCGCACAACTGCAGTTTCGCGGAAGGGCAGAGCGATCAGCCGACGAGCACCTTGTGGATGCGTTGCAGGGAGACGGATTCCGCGGCCTTGAGCTCCTGGGCGAAGAGGCTGATCCGCAGCTCCTCGAGCATCCAGCGCGCCCGCACCAGGTTGGGCGCAGAGCCGGGCGCGAGGGGGATGCGGCCGCCGGCATCCGTGTATTTCGCGGTCGCCGCGAGCACCTCGTTCATCCAGACCCGGTCGCGACCGGGGTTGTCCTGCAGTTTGGTGATCCGCGCGGTGATCCCGCCGAGGTAGCGCGGCAGGTGGCGCAGCTGGGGGAGTCCGGTGGCGCTGACGAAGCCGGGGTAGACCAGGCCGGCCAACTGCTCGCGTGCGTCGCTGAGCGCCGGGAGCAGCGCCATGCTGGTCGAGGCCTTGAGCGCCTTGTCGGCGGTCCTGGCGGCCACGAGGATGCGGGCGACGAGGCCGACGGTTTCGAACATGGAATCCATGACGACCCCGGAGACGCGGTCCCTGATCGTGTCGAACTCGGCGCGCATGAAGACCTGGCCGTCCGGCCGCACGCGGTAGAGAACCTCGTCGACGCAGGCGGCGAGGCAGTCGTCGAAGAGCGCCTGCGTGCTGCGGTACGGGCTCGTGGCGAGGCTGAGCTTCTCCGCCCCGGTGAGGTGCTGTTGCACGTAGGCGACGGGGGAGGGCGTCGCGAGCAGCAGCAGGCGGCGCACACCGCCGGGCAGCGCGCGGGCCTGTTCGGCCTCGATGCTCATCATACGGATCGCCACCGACTGCCCCTCGTCGACGAGCGTCGGGTAGCCGCGGATCGTGTTCTCGCCCTGTTTGGTGTCGAGGAAGCGGGGGAGCTCCTGGAAATCCCAGGTCGTCAGGCCGCCGCGCTCGATGGCGTTCGGGGTGGCAGCGGATGCCGCGGCGACGCTCTCCCGCGCCCGGCTGCCGAGCCGCCGTTGGAGCTCGCCGAGGTCCTTGCCGACGGCGACCGTGCGGCCGCGCTCGTCGACCACGGAGAACGTCATCCGCAGGTGCGCGGGCAGCCGGCCCAGCTCGAAGTCCGCCTGGGCGACCGGCACGTGCGTGAGCTTCTGGATGAGCGCGGCGAGCGTCTCGGTGAACGGGGTCTCGCTGACGGCGGAGCCTGTCGAGACCGTCGACACCACGCCCGGCTCCTCCGGCAGCTCCGTGAGCAGCCGGGCCGCCCAGTCGGCCGCGGGCACGACGTTGCGCCGGATCGACTTCGGCAGCGACTTGATCAGGGCGGTGACGAGGTCGGCCCGCAGGCCGCGGACCTGCCAGTCGAAGCCGGCGGAATCCAGTCGTGCCAGCAAAGCGAGCGGCACTCGCACTGTCACGCCGTCGTCTTCGGCGCCGGGTTCGAAGCGATAGCTGAGCGCGTAGCGCTGGTCGCCCTGCTGCCAGGTGGGCGGGAACACCGACTCGTCGATCTCGGGGGCGTCGTCCGGAACCAGCGCGGCCGCGGTCATGATGAGCAGGTCGGGGGTCTTCGTCCTGGCCGCACGCCACCAGGTCTCGAACGTGCGCGTCGAGCAGACGTCGGCGGGGATGCGCTGGTGGTAGAACTCGAAGACGGCCTCGTCGTCGAAGAGGATGTCGCGGCGCCGGGTGCGCTCCTCGAGCTCGGCGAGCTCGGTGCGGAGCTTCGTGTTCGCCCGGTCGAACGCGGAGATGCGCTGGTCGAGCCGGTCGATGTCCCACTCGCCCTCGACGAGCGCGTGCCGGATGAACAGGTCGCGGGCGTAGGCCGGGTCGACCCGAGAGAACTGGATCCGGCGCCGGGGGATGATCGGCACGCCGTAGAGCGTGACCCGCTCGTAGGCGACGACGGAGCCCTGTTTCTTCTCCCAGTGCGGCTCCGAGAAGCTGCGCTTGCAGAGGTCCCCGGCGAGTGGTTCGGCCCAGGCCGGGTCGACGGCGGCGTTCATCCGGGCGAACAGGCGGCTGGTCTCGACCAGCTCCGCGCTCATCACGGCGTTCGGCTGCTTCTTCGCGAGCGCCGACCCGGGGAACAGCACGAAACGCTGCTGCCGGGCGCCGACGTAGTCAGTCTTCGCGGTGTCCTTCTTCGCGGTGTCCTTGAGGCCGATGTGCGAGAGCAGGCCGGCCAGCAGCGACCGGTGGATGCCGTCCGGGTTGACGCTCGGGTCGCCGATGTGGAGGCCGAGCGGCTTGGCCAGCTGGCGGAGCTGCTTGTAGACGTCCTGCCATTCGCGCACCCGCAGGTAGTTGAGGAACTCGGTCTTGCACAGGCGGCGGAACGCGCTGGAGCCGAGCTCCTTCTGCTGCGTCTCGAGGTAGTTCCAGAGGTTGAGCAGGCTGAGGAAGTCGCTCGTCGGGTCGGCGAAGCGGGCGTGCTGCTGGTCGGCCTGGGCACGGCGCTCGAGCGGGCGTTCGCGCGGGTCCTGGATGGTGAGCCCGGAGACGATCGCCATCACCTCGCGGCTGGTGCCCTGTGCCTTCGACTCGATCACCATCCGGCCGAAGCGCGGGTCGATCGGCAGCTGGGCGAGCTGCTGCCCGACCCGGGTGAGCTTCGAGACGCCGCCGACGGTGCCCGGAGCGACCGCGCCGAGCTCGGCGAGGAGGTCGAGCCCGTCCTTGATGCCGCGGGAGTCCGGCGGGGTGAGGAACGGGAACGCGGCGATGTCGCCGAGGCCGAGCGAAATCATCTGCAGGATGACCGCGGCGAGGTTCGTGCGCAGGATCTCCGGCTCGGTGTACTCCGGCCGGCGGGTGAAGTCCTCCTCCGAGTACAGCCGGATCGCGATGCCGTCGCTGGTCCGGCCGCTTCGGCCGGAGCGCTGGTTCGCGGATGCCTGCGAGATTGCTTCGATCGGCAGCCGCTGCACCTTGGAGCGCACGCTGTACCGGCTGATCCGGGCGGTGCCGGCGTCGATGACGTACTTGATGCCGGGCACGGTCAGGCTCGTCTCGGCGACGTTCGTCGCGAGCACGATGCGGCGGCGCACCCCGGCGACGGTCGACGGCTGGAACACCCGGTGCTGGTCGGCCGAGGAGAGCCGCCCGTAGAGGGGGAGGATCTCGGTCGGGCTGGTGCGGCCGCTCGAGGCGAACTTGCCCTGCAGCGCGTCCGCGGCATCCCGGATCTCGGTTTCGCCGCTGAGGAAGACGAGCACGTCGCCGTTCGACTCGCGTTCGAGCTCGTCGAGCGCTGCGGAGATGCCCTCGATGTAGTCACGGTCGACGGCGGGCGCGGCATCCGTCGTCTCGTCCTCGTCCATCACCTCTGCGACGAGCGCGCGGTAGCGGATTTCGACCGGGTAGGTGCGACCGGAGACCTCGATGATCGGCGCAGGCGTGCCGTCGGCGGAGGCGAAATGCTTCGCGAAGCTCTGCGGGTCAATGGTCGCCGAGGTGATGATCAGCTTGAGGTCCGGGCGTTTCGGCAGCAGCTGCCGGAGGTAGCCGAGCAGGAAGTCGATGTTGAGGCTGCGCTCGTGCGCTTCGTCGATGATGATCGTGTCGTACTTGCGCAGCATCCGGTCGCGGTGCATCTCGTTGAGCAGGATGCCGTCGGTCATCAGTTTGATGCGGGTGTCGGCGCCGACCCGGTCGGTGAACCGCACCTGGTAGCCGACCGTCTGGCCGACCTCCTGGCCGAGTTCCTCGGCGATGCGTTCGGCGATCGTGCGCGCGGCGAGGCGGCGCGGCTGCGTGTGGCCGATGCTCTCCCGGCCGAGTTCGAGACAGATCTTGGGCAGCTGGGTGGTCTTGCCGGAGCCCGTCGCGCCCGCGAGGATCACGACCTGGTTTTCGCGGATGGCGCTGGCGATGTCGTCCCGTCGCTGGCTGACCGGCAGTTCGGGCGGAAAGGTGATTTCGACGGGAATCATGGGTTCTCATCGTACTTCCCGGGCGAACGTGCGATTTAACCGCAGGATGTTACCCTCAAATCATGGATAAGCAGCAGCAGGCCGACAGCCGGCACGCCGCCCTCGCCTCTGACCCGAGACGGCGGGTGCTCGAGCTCCTGAGCGCCTCCGACGCTCCACTCGACTCGGCCGCGGTGGCGGCGGGCATCAGCCTCCACGTCACAACCGCGCGCTTCCACCTCGAGCAGCTCGAACAGGCAGGGCTGGTCCGCCGTCTCACCGAGCGCGCGGGGCTCAGGGGCCGACCGCGCATCCTTTTCGTCGCGAGCCCGTCCGCCCGGGCCGAACACGCCCAGCACGAGTTGAACCAGACGCTGGCCGGAGCCATTGCCGAAGACGCCGACCGTGGGCGAGCCCGGGCCGTCCGCGCCGGCGAACGCTGGTCCACGGAGTACGAGAGTGAGCTGCAGGCGACCAAGGGTCAGGGAACGGCGCCTCTGGTCAGGATTCTCGATCGGCTTGGTTTCGATCCGGCGGCGAGCGTTGCCGGAGACCCGGGCGAGGAGCCCGGCGGGCACACTGTGGACCTCAGGGCCTGCCCCTTCCGCGCAGAAGCGCGGCAGAACCCGGACGTCGTGTGTTCCGTGCACCTCGGCTTACTCCGCGGAGCTGCCCGGGCCCTGGGTCACGACGAGAGCGCGGTGGAGTTGCGGCCGTTCGTTGAGCCCGAACTGTGCCTCGTGAAGCTGCGGGGCCACTGGCACTAGGTCGCGCTGGGGCGTGTCCGGATGGTCTCGAAATCGCTGCCGGAACCACCTTGCAGGCGCCGCTCGATCGAGCCGGCGATGCGGGTGCCCTGGGCCTTGGCCAGCTCCGCCGTCTCGCCGGCGAAGTTGTCGTTGACCGTGGCCGCCCACATCGACAGCCACCGCTCGAAATGCTCGGCGCCCAGTTGGGCCCTGGTATTCAGGTTCACGTGCAGCTGGGCATTGCGCCGGTAGAGCCCGGCGCGATCTCAACGAAGATCGGCCCGAGGAGCTCGTCGGCGAAGGCTCAGCCCGTTGACTTGCGGACAGAACACCTTAAATCGCGAAACGAACGTGTTGTGTCCGGA
>DHJB01000032.1:726-3583 GCA_002404115.1 Microbacteriaceae bacterium UBA4731 | reverse complement strand
CGGGCGCTGCTCGCCTCCGATTCGCCAGTGGTCACGGCCGAGGTCAATCGTCAGCTCGACTTCCTCGCGGTCGCGCTCGCCGGCGCCGTCAACATCCTCAACCCGCAGCTCGTCGTGCTGGGTGGGTTCCTCGCCGCGCTCTACGCCGTGGACCCGGACCGTCTGCACGCCGCGGTGTCGTCGATGGCGCTCGGCGCCTCCTTCGAAAGCGTGCGGGTCAGTGCCGCCGAGCTTGGCTCGAACCTGCTGATGATCGGCGCGGCCGAACTCGCGTTCGAGCCGCTGCTGGACAATCCGAACGGATTCCCGGCCCCCGAACGGGAATAACCGGAGCGGGACTCTCCTTGACCCAACTGGGCGGTCCTGTTTTCCCGCTGCTGGTGGCGACGCCCGTGACCGGGGCCGAATGGCCGCCGCGCACCCCATACTTTTCAACGATTAAGACCGAGGACCTCGAATTGACTACTGCCGTCATCCCAGTGATTTCCAGGGAGCAGCTCGCCTCGACCGCGCGCCACCCGGGAGACGGGCTGTCCCGCGGCCAGCGACTGGTGTACATCATCGTGCTGGGCGCCCTCACCGCGCTCGGCCCGTTCACGATCGACCTCTACCTTCCGGCCTTCCCGACGCTCCAGCACGAGCTCGGCGTACCGGCCGCGGCCATCCAGCTCACCCTCACCGGCACAATGATCGGTTTCGGCTTCGGCCAGCTGGTCGTGGGTCCCTGGAGTGACAAGGTCGGGCGACGTCTGCCGCTCATGCTCGCGACCGGGTTCCACATCCTGGCCAGCGTCGGCGCTGCGATGTCCCAGGACATCGTCTGGCTCGGCGTCTTCCGCCTGCTGCAGGGCTTCGGCGCCGCGGCCGGCGCCGTCGTCGCGTTGGCGATGGTGCGCGACCTCTTCGGCGGCAAGCCGCTGGTCAGGATGCTGTCCCGGCTGGCATTGGTGAGCGGGCTGGCGCCCGTGCTGGCCCCGGTCATCGGCTCGCAGCTGCTGCTCGTGATGAGTTGGCGCGGGATCTTCTGGGTGCTCGCCGCCTACGGCGCCGTGGTCATCATCGCCGTTGCCCTCTGGATCGTCGAGACGCTGCCGGAGAGCGAACGCCACGCCGCCGGGCACAACTCCCTGGCGCAGCGGTACCGGGCGGTGCTCGGCGACCGCACATTCGTGGGCGTTGCGATCATGGGGGCGATGACCTTCACCGGGCTGTTCTCCTACCTGTCCGCGTCATCCTTCCTGTTCCAGGAGGTGTACAAGTTCAGCGCGCAGCAGTACGGCATCCTCTTCGCCGTCAACTCGCTCGGCATCGTGCTCGGTGTGCAGCTGAGTTCACGCCTGATGCACCGCTGGAACATCGGGCCGCAGTGGATCCTCGCCGTGTCCACCGTCGTGCTGGTGGTCACCGCGGCGGCCATCGTGCTGCTCGACATCGCGGGCGCCGGGCTCTGGGGCACCCTCGTGCCGCTGTGGTTCTTCATCGCCGCCTGCGGCTTCACGCTGCCGAGCGTCCAGGTGATCGCGCTCAACGCGCACGGGCACGAGGCCGGGACCGCCGCCTCCCTGCTCGGCGCCGCGAACTTCGGCGTTGCGGGTCTCATCTCGCCGGTCGTCGGGCTCCTCGGCGTGGGCAACGCCATCCCGATGGGCGCCGTGATGGGCTCGACGGCCCTCGTGTCGATCCTCGCGCTCTGGTTCATCGTTCGCCCCCGCACGGTGCCGGCGCTCTCGCGCTAAGCCGCGTCGGGCTGGGCGCGCGTCTCGCTGCTCCTCGCTGCTCCTCGCTCTCGTCGCTATTCCTCGCGAAACTGCAGTTGTGGTCGCTAAGCGGCTCGTTTAGCGACCACAACTGCGGTTTCGCGGCATGTGGGGGAGTCGATCTAACATGGGCTGATGGACACCCACGACACCCCCGGCGGGCACGACGCCGCCGGCGGGCACGACACCCCCGGCGGGCACGCCGCCGCCGGCATCCACCCCGCCCCGGAGATCGCAGCCCAGCCCAGCGCCAAACGCGTCACGAACCGGTGGCCGTTCATCAGCGGACTGGTTGCCCTCGTGCTCACCTTCGGCCTGGGTGCCCTCATCGTGATGCGCGACAAGGGCCTGCCGCTCAAGGTGGACGTCGAGTGGATGCAGGAGCTGATCGAGCACCGCGCCCCGATCTGGAAGTCCCTCGCGCTCGTGATGGACACCCTCGGCGGCGGCGTGGTCGCCATCTTCGTCCTGCCGGTGCTGATCATCATCGCCCTCCTGCTCGTGAAACGCCCCTGGGCCGCCGGGTACTACCTCGTGGCCACCGTGGTGACCGGCGGCCTCGTGCAACTCCTCAAGCACCTCTTCGGGCGCGCGCGCCCGGAAAACATCCTGTCCAACCTCGACTTCGGGTCGTTCCCGTCGGGCCACGTGGGCAACGCCGCCGTCATGGCCGTGATCATGGCGATCCTCTTCCCGCGCCTGTGGGTGTGGCTCGCCGGCTCCGTGTGGGTGGTCCTGATGATGCTCAGCCGCACCTACCTGGGCGCGCACTGGCTGAGCGACACGGTCGGCGGCCTGCTGCTCGGCGTCGGTGTCGCGATCGTGGTCTGGGCGCCGCTCGCCGCGAAGGTCGACGGCGAGCACAATCTCGCGCCGGACCATCCGCTGGCCGAGGTCCGAAAACGACGGACAATTTCCGGAAAACGCGACTAAAACGACGCAAAAGCTCGTTCCGGCGCAAAATCTCCGTCGAATTCGGCGGTGCCCGAGGCTGACAGCGACGGATGTCGCACGATAGCGTCGAGGAATGAAGATTCTCCTGGTCGGTGCCGGCGGTGTCGGCGACGCGATCGCCAAGATCATTGCGCGTCGTTCGTTCT
>DHJB01000032.1:0-513 GCA_002404115.1 Microbacteriaceae bacterium UBA4731 | reverse complement strand
CGAACACGGCGCGACCCACGTGATGAACGCGGTGGAACCCAAGTTCGTGCCGACCGTCTTCGCCGGGGCGCTCGCCGCGAACGCGGACTACCTCGACATGGCGATGAGCCTCTCGGAGCCGCACCCGACCGATCCGTACGCGCAGACCGGCGTGAAGCTCGGCGACGACCAGTTCGCGCAGGCGCCGGACTGGGAGACCGCCGGCCGGCTCGCGCTGGTGGGGATGGGCGTGGAGCCCGGGCTGTCCGACGTGTTCGCGCGGTACGCCGCCGACCACCTGTTCAGCGAGATCGACGAGCTCGGCACCCGCGACGGGGCCAACCTGGTCGTGCGCGACGAGGCCGGCAACGAGGTCTTCGCCCCGTCGTTCAGCATCTGGACCACGATCGAGGAATGCCTGAACCCGCCGGTCATCTTCGAGAAGGACAAGGGCTGGTTCACCACGGTGCCGTTCAGCGAGCCCGAGATGTTCGACTTCCCGGAGGGCATCGGCCCGGTCGAGTGCGTGAATGT
>DHJB01000063.1:31253-31571 GCA_002404115.1 Microbacteriaceae bacterium UBA4731 | reverse complement strand
GGGCGCGCGGGGCGACGCGCGCCCGGAGCGGCACGGTTCGAGCTGCGCGGGAAGTGCGCCGTTTCGCGGAGGGCGCGCGCCACCAGCGAAACGGCGTACTTCCCGCGCGACCGCATCGGCAGGATGAATCGTCCCGCGCACCGCACTCGCCGGGACGAATAGGGAGAACCTATCGCGGGGCGAGCCAGCCGCCGGGGCCGGGGTTGGGGCGCCGGGCCAGGGCGAACAGGGCCGGGGCGGCCGCGGCATCCGTCGCGAGATCGGCGAGGATGCGGCCGACCGAGGGCGTGAACTTGAACCCGTGCCCGCTGAACCCCG
>DHJB01000063.1:25727-31086 GCA_002404115.1 Microbacteriaceae bacterium UBA4731 | reverse complement strand
AACCCGTGCCCGCTGAACCCCGCGCCGACGACGACCGGGCCGACCCGGTCGAGCACGAAGTCCTCGTCGGCGGTGCTCGTGTACGTGCAGCTGACCGGTTCGAGCGCGTCGGGGTCTGCGCCGGGCAGCCAGTCTCGCACGTAGCGCTGCAGGGCAACAAGCTGCACCGGTTCCGGCATGAACGTGCGCGCATCGGGGTCGGTGACCGGGCCGACGCCGTGCCAGCCGGCCTTGACGCCCTGGCCGGGCGTGTACATGCCGTAGATCGGCGAGTACCAGTGTTCGTACCGTGGGTCGGCGGGGTCGAAGGCATGGTTGAACCCGGGCCACTCGACGGCGGCGCGGGCTGCGGCGTCCGGCGAGCGGTCGCGCAGGGCGAAGTGCGCGGGCTGCTCCTGCGTGACGACGAGGCGCGGCACGGGGAGAACCCCGGCAAGCAGCCCGGTGGTCCAGGCGCCGACCGTCACGACGGCGCGGCGCGCGTCCACCACCCCGGACTCGGTCGTGATGCGCACGTGGTCGTCGCCGAGCACCTCGAGCCGCAGCGCGCGGGTGCCATGACGGATCTCCGCTCCCGCGGCGACGGCGGCTGCCTGCAGCGCGGTGACGGCGGCATCCGCGTTCAGCCGTCCGGCGTCGGGCGTGTGCAGCACTCGGCCGTCGAAACGGATGCCGGGCCAGCGCTCCCCCGCGGCCTCCGGCGCCAGGAACTCGGCCCCGAGCCCGACGCCGTGCAGTGCCGCGGCGACCGCGTCGAAGCTCGGATTCGGCCCGTGGTTCACGATCCCCACCTGCTCGAGCACCCGGGTGCCCGACTCCGCCTCCAGCTCGCGCCAGAGCGGCAGCGCCTCGGCCAGCATCGCCACGTACGTGGGGTCGGCGTAGGCGGTGTTGAAGTTGCGGGAGGCCCCGTGCGAGGCCCCGTTCACGTGTCCGGGCTCGAACCGCTCCAGCAGCAGGACCGAGCGACCGCACCGCGCGAGCTGCCAGGCCGTGGCCGACCCCATCGCCCCGCCACCGACTACGACTGTCTCGACTTCCTGCGTCATAGGTTCATCCTGCCGCAGTCTGGTCTCGACACGTGCCACGCGGGCCTTGGCCGCGTTGAGCGGGGAGCTGCGCCGCTTCGCGGGAGGCCGAACTCCCGCGCAGCGGCGCAGCTCGCGCGCAGCGGCGACCGCCCTTGGCGCGGCATGATGGACTCCATGCAACTCGAACCCCACACAGCCCTCATCGTGATCGACGTGCAGAACGGCTTCGACGACCCGTACTGGGGGCCGAGCAACAACCCCGACTGCGAGTCGAAAATCGGCGCGCTGCTCCAGGCCTGGACCGCCGCCGCCCGGCCCGTCGTCCTCGTGCGGCACGACTCCCAGGGTGAATACTCGCCGCTGCATCCGTCGACGGCCGGCAACGCGCTGAAACTGTTCGTCGCCGATGCGCCGCACGAGCTGCTCGTCAGCAAGCAGGTCAACTCGGCGTTCTATGGCAAGCCGGACCTGCACGCGTGGCTGCAGGAACGCGGCATCCGCCAGCTCGTGGTGTGCGGCATCCAGACGAACATGTGCGTGGAGACGACCGCCCGCATGGCCGGCAATCTCGGCTACGACGTGATCGTCCCGCTCGACGCCACGCGCACCTTCGACCTGGAGGGCCCGCTCGGCGACACGCTCACGGCCGACGAGCTCGCGCGGGCGACCGCCGTCAACCTGCACGGCGGCGGTTTCGCCCAGGTCGTGACCACCGCGGAGGTGCTCGCTGCCTGACCTGTCGCCGGGGCGCATCCGTTTCGCCCTGTTACACGAGATCGCGCCCCGGCGCATGCGTTTCTGTACCGTGAGACCATGGCAGATCGCGAGTACGGCTTCAAGACCCGGGCAATCCACGCCGGTAACATCCCCGATGCGGTGACCGGCGCCCGTGCGCTGCCGATCTACCAGACGAGCGCGTTCGTCTTCGATGACACCTCGGATGCCGCGGCCCGCTTCGCCCTGCAGAAGTACGGCAACGTCTACTCGCGCCTGGCCAACCCAACGGTCGCGGCGTTCGAGGAACGCATCGCCAGCCTTGAGGGCGGACTGGGTGCCGTCGCCACCGCGAGCGGCCTGTCCGCGCAGTACATCACCTTCGCCAGCCTCGCCGGCGCCGGAGACCACATCGTCTCGAGCGCCAACCTCTACGGCGGGTCGATCACCCAGCTCGACGTGACGCTCCGCCGGTTCGGCATCGACACGACGTTCGTGCAAGGCGCCGATCCCGCCGACTACGCGGCCGCGATCACCGACAAGACCAAGCTCATCTTCGCCGAAACCGTCGCGAACCCGTCGGGCGAGGTCGCCGACATCGAGGGGCTCGCCGAGGTGGCGCACGCCGCCGGCATCCCGCTGATCATCGACTCGACGATCGCGACCCCGTACCTGTCCCGCCCGTTCGAATGGGGCGCCGACATCGTCATCCACTCGGCGACGAAGTTCCTCGGCGGGCACGGGACAACCCTCGGCGGCGTGGTCGTCGAGAGCGGCCGTTTCCACTGGCACAGCGACAAGTTCCCGCTGTTCGGCGAGCCGGTGCCGAGCTATGGCGGCCTGCAGTGGTCGGGCAACTTCGGCGAGTATGCGTTCCTCACCCGCCTGCGCGCCGAGCAGCTGCGCGACATCGGGCCGACCCTCGCCCCGCACTCCGCGTTCCTGCTCGCGCAGGGCGTCGAGACGCTGCCGTTCCGCATGCAGGCGCACATCGACAACGCACGCACCGTCGCCGAATGGCTCGACGCCGACCCGCGCGTCGACTACGTCAACTGGGCCGGACTGCCGAGCCACCCGCACTACGAGCGCGGGCTCAAGTACCTGCCCCAGGGGCCGGGGTCGGTGTTCAGCTTCGGCGTGACGGGCGGCCGCGACGCCGGACGCACCTTCATCGAATCGGTCAACCTGGCCAGCCACCTCGCCAACATCGGCGACGCGAAGACGCTGGTGATCCACCCGGCGTCCACCACGCACGCACAGCTCACCGAGCAGCAGCTCGCCGCCGCCGGCGTTCAGCCGGGCGGAGTGCGGATTAGCGTGGGCATCGAAGACGTTGAAGACATCATCTACGATCTCGACCAGGCACTCGCGCAGGCCGTGGGAGGAAGCAAATGAGCACCGTAACGACGGTCACCGAGCCGAGCGACATCGCCGAGCCGGACGCCAACACCGAGCCGACGACGGATGCCGCGTCCGCCGCCTCGGAGACCGTGCAGCTGGCCAACGGCCTGAGCTGTGACGTGCCGGCCGACTCGCCGCTCGCGAAGCTGTTGCATTCCCAGCGCACCTGGATCGGACCCGACGCCAAGGCCCGCCTGAAGATCCTCCGCGCGGCGAAGTCCGTGGCGATCGTCGGGGCCTCCCCCAACCCCGCGCGCTCGAGCTACTTCGTCGGCACCTACCTGCAGCAGTCGAGCGACTACCTCGTCTACTTCGTCAACCCGAACGCCGACAGCATCCTCGGCGAGAAGGCCTATCCCGACCTTGCCTCGCTGCCCGAGGTGCCCGACATCGTCGTGGTGTTCCGCCGGGGAAGCGACATCCCGTCGGTCATCGACGACGTCGTCGCGGTCGGCGCGCCCACGATCTGGGTGCAGCTGGGCATCTGGAACCAGGATGCCGCGGAGTACGGCGAGGCGGCGGGGCTCACGGTCGTGATGGACCGTTGCGTCAAGATCGAGCACGCCCGCTTCAACGGCGGCCTGCACCTGCTCGGCTTCGACACCGGTCAGATCACCGCACGTAAAACCATTCGCTGAGGCCCTGAGGGGTCGCACATCGACCTTCGTTGGGCGCGGGAAGGTCGATTTCCGACCCCTCACGGGAATCGGGGCGGATTTCGAGCGGCAAAGCGCCGATTTGCGCACGATTTGTGCGCAAGCACCCCCGTAGCATGGGGAACGTGACAGCGTACGTCTCGGCTCTCGACCTTTTCTCCATCGGCATCGGTCCATCCAGTTCCCACACGGTCGGCCCCCTGCGGGCCGCACGTACATTCGCTAACAACCTCGCCGAGAGCGGGCATCTGCCGGAGGTCCGGCGGATCAGCTGCTCCCTCTACGGTTCGCTCGGCGCCACCGGACTCGGCCATGGCACGCCCGACGCCGTCCTGGCCGGCCTCGCCGGCTTCCGGCCCGAAACCTGCGACCCCGACGACGTGCGGTTCGCCTGGTCGAAACTGCCGGACGGGGCGACCCTGCGTCTGCTCGGAACCCACGAGATCCCGATCAGCAAGACCGACGTGACCTTCGAGCCGCGCACCCGACTGCCCGGCCACCCGAACGCGCTGACCATCGGGGCGTGGGGCGAGTCGGATGCCCTGCCGCTGTTCGAGGAGACGTATTACTCGATCGGTGGCGGCTTCATCCGTCGCGACGGTGACCCGATCCGCCCCACCTCGACCGTGGCGCAGCCGATGCCGTACTCGTCGAGCGACGAACTCCTCTCCCTCTGCGACACCAACGCGATCAACATCTGCGATGTCGCCCGTGCCAACGAGGAAGCCATCCATGGTGCCGACGGACTCAACGCCGGACTCGACGCCATCTGGGACGCCATGCACACCTGCGTGGAGGCAGGATTGCAGGGAGACGGCACGCTCCCCGGCGGCCTCGGCGTGAAACGACGGGCCGCCAAGGTTCGTATGCGCCTGGAGGAATATGACAGCCTCCCGCAGCGCGAACGCGACACGTCGACCGAGTGGCTGCACGCATTCGCGCTCGCCGTGAACGAGGAGAACGCCGCCGGCGGTCGTGTCGTCACGGCGCCCACCAACGGCGCGGCCGGGATCATCCCCGCCGTCGGCCACTACTACCTGCGCTTCGTTCCGGGAGCCAACGCCGAAGGCATCCGGCGCTTCCTGCTCACGGCCGTTGCGATCGGCTCGCTGGTCAAGGCGAACGCGTCGATCTCCGGGGCAGAGGGTGGATGCCAGGCCGAGGTCGGCTCCGCGTGCGCCATGGCGTCCGGCGCCCTGTGCGCCGTTCTCGGCGGCACCCCGCGCCAGGTCGAGAATGCGGCCGAGATCGCGATGGAGCACCATCTCGGGCTCACCTGCGACCCGGTCGGCGGACTCGTTCAGGTGCCCTGCATCGAGCGCAACGCGATCGCCTCGTCGACCGCGGTGTCGGCCGCCCGACTCGCGCTGCATGGCGACGGAACCCACCTCGTCTCGCTCGACACGGTGATCGAGACCATGCGCCAGACCGGCCTCGACATGATGACGAAGTACAAGGAGACCAGCGAAGGCGGTCTCGCGGTCAACGTCATCGAGTGCTGACCCTCCGTCGAGTGACCGTGCGCCGAGATTGACCGTTCCGGTCGAGATTGACCGG